>JAUWZD010000007.1 GCA_030615505.1 Spirochaetales bacterium
TTCTTCTCGCTTCAGGCCAGTCAAGGCCTTTAATAGCCTGTTTGACTTCCTCGCTCTCTTTAGATTGATCATGTTCCCCTCCCAAGGAGATAACCTCGAGAGGAATTCTATAGCAATTTAATTGATTATGCAACAACTCTAATGTCTGATCCTCTATCATGACGATACTGCAGTGGACAGCACTGCCCTGATTCATTACCCGGCCCATTTGGAGACCATGCGAAGGCTCCGGCCGGATCATAAGCCCATTGACTTAGACGGCTGGTTTCTGAAGAACTTTCACCCGGGAATTATGGCTTACCTGACCGAGGAGCTTAAGATGAATGAGCGTGAGCTGTAGTATCAGATCTGGAGAGAATTCACCACCAGCCGGATCCCTCGGTTCTATCCGGGATTTGTGGAAGCCCTGATGCGCTACCGGGAACGGGGCGGATTGATCACCGTGGTGTCTCACTCAGAGAAGGATGTGATTGAAGGCAATTACGGCGCCTTCGTGCCTGATCTCATCTTCGGCTGGGATTATGATGCAGAAAAACGCAAACCCAGCCCCTGGCCTATACGGGAGATACTGAAAAGATTCGACCTGGAAGCAGAAGAAGCGCTGATTGTCGATGATCTGAAACCCGGGGTATTGATGTCCCGGGCAACGGACGTTCCGGCAGTCGCTGCTGGTTGGAGCCATAATATCCCGCAGATCCGCTCCTTTATGAAAGCCCACTGCCTGAAATTCCTGGAAACAACAGAGGAATTTATGGATTTCATCCTCTTAAACGAAGCAGGTTAGAGGGATTTGGGGGCTTCGGCTGTACGATGGTTTGCTCTTCATTTTAATCTCTCTCTTTCAGATCATCTCTGCTAAATTAATGGCATCCCAGTATGTAAATACTGGAAAAATTTCTTTCCAACAGTTTGGAAAGGACAAACGTAAACCTCTCCCCTGAGCCGCAGATGGCAGCGTATGTCTGAGCAGGGTTAATCTCCACATGCTCGAATAACTTGTTGACAACACCGATATAGGCTCTCCATATCCCGGATTCATCCTTATCCACCGTCAGCAGACATTTTAAATCCGCCCGGTCGATTAGAGTTATGAGTTCATATTTAAAGAGCATATCATCTGGATTACTTGCCCCGTACATCAGAATGATGTCCTTAAACTTTGACCTATTGTCCAGGGCATACAAGAGAAGAGACCTTAGAGGCGCCATGCCCAGACCGCCGGCCACGATGAGAAGATTGTTTCTTTCAATCTGTTCAATAGGAAACCCATTCCCATAGGGGCCTCTGACACCCACCAGTGCGTTTGGGGGTAAATCGAACAAGGCATTGGTAACCCGGCTGATTCGCCTCACGCAGAGCTCGATAATTCCTGGACGAGTGGGAGAAGATGATATTGATATTGGAGCTTCACCAGTACCAAAGACACTTAGCATGATGAACTGACCGGGACGGTAGGTAAAGCTCCTGACCATCTCTTCCTCTTCAAACCTTATTTGGAAGAGTTGATGGTCCTCTATCTGTGGCAAGGTTCTAATGATTCTCGCCGGGTGGGATAAATATGGATTCTTCATTGTCTTACCTCTATCTTTGGCAGAAGGACACTGAAGGTAGTCCCTTTGCCAGGTTCGCTTTCAACCTTGATAGACCCATTATGAGTTTCTATTATACTCTTCGCTATCGGCAATCCTAAGCCGCTGCCGGTAATACCTTGAGTTTCCCTGGTCTTAACCCGGAAAAACTCATCAAAGATAAAAGGGAGTTTCTCCGGAGAAATCCCCATCCCCGTATCAGATATCTCAATCACCAAATAATTCTCCTCCTCCCTGACCCTTATGGTAAGCGTTCCTCCTTCTTTATTGTAGTAAATCCCATTACTGATGAGATTCGTAAAGGCCTGTTTTAGTGATTCCCTATTGCCTCGAATAATAGGAAGGCTATCAGGGGAGTCCATCTTTTGAGTAATTTTATTCCTCTCCGCCAAAGGCCGTAAAAGTTCTATAGTCTCAGAAAGAATGGGGACCAGAGACACTGGCTCGAATTTCTCCACAATCTTACTGGATTTGATGCAGGTTATACTCAACCGGTTGTTAATAATCTTTATAAGTTCGTCGATGCGATTATTTACACTTTCCAATATCTCCTTCTGCTTAAAGGTTACTTCACCGGCGAAGCGTCCCAGGAATACCTCTAAATTCTGCTGAATAGACACAAGGGGTGACCGCAGTTGGTGGGAGACAAGGGCGATGAAATTCTCTCTCATCTTCTTTTTTTCCTGCTGTAGTCGTGCAGACTCAAGAGTAAGTCTTCTTCTTTCCAAACCTCTTCTAGTAACAACCCTTAGTTGATCCGGTGTGAATGGCTTGGGGAGAAAGTCATAGGCATTCTGTTTCATTGCCTCTACGGCCGATTCTATGGTTGCATAGCCAGTTATAACTACAGCAACAATGTTCGAATCAATATCCATGACCTTTTCTAAAAGCTCCATTCCACTCATGCCAGGCATCTTAAGGTCTATCAGGGCTATACCAGGCTTTATCTCTCTTATCTTTTGCAAACCTGTATCCCCATCCTCAGCCGTTTCTATCCGGTATCCATCTCTGCTCAGTGCCTGGCAGCAGGCATCCCGTATAGCTTCATCATCATCAATGATTAGGATACAATCCTTTTTACGCATCTTATGCTCTAATCCACATGGGGCCACTTAAAGTGCCTCAACATCTATTCTTTGAGAAGTTTCTCGATGCGTTCTACTAAATCATCCGGTTTAACCGGTTTTTCGACATAGTCGTCTGCCTCAAAGTATTCTCCGTCTGTGGCGGGTGAGAATTTGAATCCGGTCTTTTCAGTAATAGCTGATACAGCCAATACAGGGATCTTTCTCATCTCAGGGTCATGCTTGAGCTTAAAACAGATGTCAAAGCCATCAGATAATTTCTCCATCATAATATCTAGGAGAATCAGATCCGGCCTCATTCCTTCGATCTTCTCAATTGCCTCTGACTTGTTACAGCTGGATTCTACCTCATAACCCATATTTTCCAGGATAGTCCTTATGGCCTTAACAAAATCGGGATCATCATCAACAATGAGAATATTTGCCGGCTTATCCATCTTTCTTACCTCCTTAGCTTTTCCTAATTTTTCGAAAACACCACGAACCGCCAGTTTCAGCTCGCATCGGTCAAAGGATTTTATATAATAGTAAAAGATATCTTGCTCTCGCACCTTAGCCTCTAATTCAATACTATTTTGGTCCGCAGTCATGATTACTTGAATTTTGGGATCGATCTTTTTCAAGATCGAGACCGCCTCATAGCCCTTCATATCTGGCAGATTGACATCCATAGTGACACAATCAAACTTTACATCCTTGACCCTTTCCGACGCCTCGGCAAAGTTCCTGCTTATCTCTAAATCATAATCCTCATCCGCAAAGAGAGATAATAGCTCCTTCGCGTCCTTATCATCAGGTTCAACGATCAAGATTTTTCTACTTCTATACACTATTTCCAATCACCTCGCTATAGATTACCTGCAATTTATATGCCAATCACGTAATTTAAATAAAAAGCTATAAAAAGCCACTCAGGATTTATCCTAATTGCTTATAAAACAAGGATTTACGACTTTTTCTTAATTTTCTAAGGGTCTTCTTCTATCTCTTACATTCTACAAGACAAATTCATGAGAATGGAACTTTTCTCCCCACCAAGGGGATGTTTTACCCCAGGCACTTTTAAATTATTCCATACTTCTTCAGCTTTAAGCGGAGGGTTTTACGGTCTATTCCCAGGGCTTCTGCGGCCTTGCCCATATGACAACTGAACATCTTAAACGTCTTGATGATGTGCTCTCTTTCCACATCAATCAGGCGCTGGGCCTTGTCAGCGTTTGATCGTGAAGCGGTACTGGCAGCCAGTCCATAGTAAAATAGATCATCTGGTCCGATCACTTCGTTCTCGGTCAATACGACCGCCCGCTCAATGGCATTCTCCAACTCTCTTACATTTCCGAACCAGTCGTATTCGACTAATGCTTTCATGGCTTGATCAGAAACTGCCCTTACTTTCTTTTTCCTCTTTTTGTTATACTTTTTCAAGAAATGGTTAACTAAAAGTGGAATATCCTCTCTTCTTTCCCGTAAAGGGGGCAGAGCAATCGGGACGACGCTCAGACGATAAAATAGATCCTCACGGAATGTCCCTTCTTTTACCACTTTCTGCAGGTCTTTGTTGGTGGCAGCAATAATTCGTACATCAACTTTGATAACTTGTGAACTTCCTACTTTCGTGATCTCCCTTTCCTGGAGCACCCGGAGTAATTTTATCTGAAAATTTATACTAATATTTCCGATCTCATCGAAGAAGATTGTTCCCCCATTTGCCAGCTCAAACCGGCCATATTTGGTTTCCGTTGCACCGGTAAAAGAACCTTTAACATGTCCGAAGAGTTCACTCTCAAAGAGATTTTCTACTAAACTTCCACAGTCTACCACCACAAATGGCTTATCCTTCCTCCTGCTGTGTCTATGTATCGCCTTGGCCACAAGTTCCTTACCGGTGCCGCTCTCACCCGAAATGAGAACAGTACTATCTGTCGGACTTACCTTCAGGACCAAATCCTCAACTCCCTTCATGGATTGGCTCTGACCAATGATTACCTTAGGTTCGAAATCATACTTCAACTCGGCTCGGAGTAAGACATTCTCAAGGGCAAGTTTTTTCTTCTCCAGTGCCCTTTTGACTATCATCCGCAGACCGTTCGGGGTGAATGGTTTGGGAACAAAATCATAGGCTCCTCTTTTCATGGCCTCTACGGCGGACTCGATGGTTGCATACCCGGTAATGACGATTATGATAGCCTCAGGGTCGTCCCCTTTTATCTCGTTCAATACTTCCATACCAGCCAAGCCAGGCATCTTTAAATCAAGTATGATGAGGTCGAAAGATTCTTTCTTTAGCATAGCGAGCCCCATCAAACCATCATCGGCTACTTCTACCCTGTTTCCATCCCGGGAGAGCGCTTGCCGGCATGAATCCCTTATGGCTTCATCATCATCAATGACCAGTATGTTCGCCCGGCCGTACATTCAGTTCTCTCCCCGCTTTAGAGGTAATCTGATAAAAAAGGTAGTTCCTTTCCCAGGTTCACTTTTCACCTCGATCGCACCTTCATGCCTTGTAATGATTCCATAGCTGACAGCTAAGCCAAGCCCGGTTCCGTGGCCCATTTCTTTGGTGGTGAAGAACGGATCAAATAATTTCTCGAGATTCTCCTGGATGATGCCACAGCCCGTATCGGTGAATTCAATTTCAATAGGTTTGTCCTCAAGTGTCATTCTCGTAGCAATAGTCAGTTCTCCCTTCCCCTCCATGGCCTCAGCGGCATTTATGATGATATTTGTAAATACCTGCTGTATCTGGCTGGCATCTATCATCACCTTTGCCAGAGAAGGAGAAATAACTTTTTTTATTTTAATATTTTGGAATAATGCCTGATTTTCAACTAATGAGAGGGTCCGTTCTAAAACTCCGTTTATATCCCATTCTTTGAACATGGGCTTGGTTTGATGGGCAAAGTCGAGGAGCCCCTTCACAATGTCCTTACATCGTGTGGCTTCCCTCACTACCTTCTCCAGATTTTTACGAATGAGACCCTTTGCTTCCAAATCCTCTAATACTAAATGAACGTACATTAAGACAGCCCCAAGTGGATTGTTTATTTCATGGGCCACTCCGGCAGCCAACTGTCCCAGGGTGGCCAGCCTTTCCGATTTCATTATCTGCTGCTCGGTGTATTCCTTTAACTTCTCATCCCTTTCTTTTAGTGAAGAAGCCATAAGGTTGAACGTCTCTCCGAGCTCTCCTATCTCGTCTTTTGATCTGATCTTAACCCGGTATTGCAGGTTGCCCTTTGCCCACTGATGAGAGGCAAATACTAAACGTTTAATCGGTTCCAATACACCTTTGGCCAGAAAACCGGAGACAATGAGAGCGATAATCATCCCGGCAAGTGCTATTCCCAAAAACAGCGCTTTAGTGCTATTTCTCATATCCGTAAATTTCTCTTCCAGAACTCCCACATAGAGAATCCCGATTATCTCACCATTTATATCCTTTATAGGTTCATATGCGGCTATATACCAGTTATTCACCACAAATGCTCTATCTATCCATGAAAGCCCCTTTACCAATACCTGCTCGTATACCTCCTCAGATACTCGGGTCCCAATTGCCCGGCTTCCATCCTCTCTCTTAACATTGGTTGAGATGCGCAGGTTGCACTGAAAGATCGTAGATGTTCCAATATCCTTTCCCTTATACTTTACGCCTTGATAGACTGTGTCTTTTACCCCATCAACGATCTTGTAGTCTCGACTAAGTAAATTGCCACCGTACAGTACTCCAATCAGGCTGCCGTTATAAAAAACAGGTGCAGCAGCCTTTATCATCATCCCTGAAGTCTCTTCAGTTTCGAGCCTTGGCCTTGCCTTCGGAGTAGAGATGAATTTTATATAGGCTTGCTCAACCAGATCTACCCCTTCTTTTATGAGTTCTTCCCCTGGAACTATCACTGTTGCAGTCGCAACTTCCCTCCTCGATAATACCCAGCCTACCAGATCATCATGCGCCTGGTTGTCACTATAGACAGACGGATTACGGGACCTGACTATGACCCGCCCATTTTTATCCGTAAGTGTCAATATATCTAAGAATTCCCTCTTTCTTATCTTCTCCAGTTCGGTTTTTAGCATTTCTATATCATTCTCTAAAATGGCCTCTTCTATGAAAAACCTCATAGTGGTGAAACGTACAATATCTTTAATATTTTTAACTTCATCCTGATATATATGCCGGGCAGAGTTCAGGTCAATTTCCACCTTATCCTGAGCCTGCCTGATTATGCCGGTAACGATTAAACGACTGCCTACCAGGGTAGCAACCAAACCGCATATTAGTATCACCGCCAAAAAACTTATAATCAGTTTTGTCCTTAATGAGATTTTCATGTCTTTCCTGTAGAGTATAGAATTTGTTAAAAGCTTGGTCTACAAGATCTTCTGGAGCACGCTTTAACAAATTAACTCTCCAGTTTTTGCGGAAATTCTCCGGCTTCCTTGATTTTATACCTTTCTTGAATTATCATCTTTCCCATCAATGGAACTTGAACATATCTTACAGCCAATATCAAAAGAACTGCTTAAGGTTTCGACAGAGATAACAATTCAGCTAAATAAAATTTGTGAAAAACAAAACCCAGGATTCCTGGATAAAAAATATATGGATCAGACTATCAAGCATCTCTTTAAGGTTCCGGGAAAATTATTGCGCCCGGCTTTAATTTTACTGTCTGCCAAAGCGGTCAACAAAATAGAAACACCAGATTATGATTCCTTAATAAAACTGGCAACAGCAGTTGAACTCATGCATTCTGCATCGCTTGTTCATGATGATATAATCGATGAATCAGAATATCGTAGAAAGCAGTTATCCCTGAACAAAGAGTTTTGCAATCAAACAGCAGTTCTCGTCGGGGATATCCTCTATTCTCAATTCTTCTCTATACTAATTAATCTCGAAACAGTGAGCCACGAACAGCAAATAATGCTTTTAGAAATCTTCGCAACCACTACAAGAAGAATGTGTATAGGTGAAATATATGAACAGCAGATAAAGAATTACAATACAAAGCCCACTCTCCAGGAATACCTGGAAATTATAGAAAATAAGACTGCTTCTCTTATGTCCGCATGTTGCCTTTCTGGAGCAGCAATAAATGGAGCAGATGAAAAATTCTCCAGGGCGCTGGCAAACTATGGGCTTTGCCTCGGATCATCTTTTCAAATCAGTGATGATTGTATAGATGATGACTCATTATATAACTCTAAAAAAGATTTGATTGAAAAGGCAAAAGAATATTCTTGCCTGGCAAAAGAGGAGATAGCCGTTCTTGAGCAAAGCCCAGCCAAGCAAAGCCTCCTTAATCTAAGTGAGTATGTAATTGAGAGAATTAAAGAATAGTAGGGTTAGAATATTTCCTCTGATAGTTCCTGAATTTGCTTGTAACTAAGAACCGGCCCATCCTTACAGACATACATAGTGCCAATATTGCATCGGCCGCACTTGCCGATTCCGCAGCTCATCCTTCTCTCTAAAGAGGTTATGATTCTATCCGGACTGAACCCCAAATCCAACAAGGGCAGCATGGTAAACTTCAACATTATCGGCGGGCCACAGACGAGCACAATAGCGTTCTCTGAGCTTGGCGCTATCTCCTGCAGCACCGCAGGTACGAATCCTTCCCGGCCCTTCCAGTCCTCATCACCCCTGTCCACGGTGACGTACATCTCTATTTCATCTCTCTCTTCCCACTCCTTTAGCTCGGGCTTGTATATGAGCTCGCCCGGGCTGCGTGCGCCGTAGATCACGGTGATATTTTCAAATCGGGCCCTGGACTTCTCGTTGAGCATATATCTGATGGTCGACCTCAGAGTTGTGAAGGCGAACCCCCCGCCCACGATAAGGACATTCTTCCTTTCCAACTCCTTCAAGGGAAAGGAATTCCCATAGGGTCCCCTCACGCCTATACGGGCGCCCTCCTCAAGATTGTGCAAAGCGGTTGTCACTACCCCTGTCGGGTAGCACTTCACTGTGAACTCCAGATATTGCTCATCCAGAGGCGAGGAGGCTATTCCTATAGGGCTTTCCCCGGCTCCCGGGACTGAAAGCATGGCAAACTGCCCACATTCGTATTTGAAGCTCTTCTTATCATCCCTGTTGCAGAAGGCCAGCCTGAATGTCTTGAGGTCCCTGGCCTCGTTCTCTATAGTGATCTTCTCGATGGTGACCAGTTTGGGGAAATATGGGTTAGCCATGCAATTTGAGCTCACTTAATCACCTCTGCCAATGTTTCTCTTATGTCCATGTTGACCGGGCAATTACTGATGCAGCGCCCGCAGCCGACACAGAAGATATCCTCGAAGTTTTCTACGGTATAGCGAAACTTGTGCATGATCCTCTGCCTCATCCTCTCCTCGTTCGAAGTCCTGGGGTTATGTCCCGAGGCTTCGAGGGTGAAGGAGGGGAACATGCAGGAGTCCTGAACTCTGATGCGCCTGCCCTTCAATTCGACCTTTTCATCGTAAAGACCGAAGCAGTGACAGGTCGGACACGTATAGGTGCAGACACCGCAGCCGAGGCATCTCTGAGATATCTCCTCCCAGAGGGGGGAATCGAAGCAGCCCTGCAGCTTTTCGGTTATGCCGGAAAGATCGATTGTCTGAACCCTCTTCTCTGCAGCGGATACCTCCTCGTCTCTGGCTTTTATATCAGCTTTCCCGGGTTTCTTGAAGATGGCAGGGTAGTTCTCCATGAACCTCGTGCCTTTTTCAGAACAGGCCTCAAATAGAAGAGAGTCTTTCACCTCGAAGGCCAGTATGTCGGCCCCCTTCTTGCCAGCCGGGCTTGCCCCCACCGAGGTACAGAAGCAGGTCTTAAGCGGCTCCCTGCAGGCCAGTGATATTATGAGTGAGTTGTCCCTCCTGCTGCGATAGTAGGGATCAGTGAACTTCTCATCGATGAATATCTTATCCAGGTAGAGGAGTGAGAGCGCATCGCACGGCCTCACACCGAAGATCACGGCCTTCTCCTCGGACAGAGGAAGGTCTGTCATACTCTCATCCTCGTAGGTGCAGATCACCTCACTAAAGGGGAAGAACTGACGCTTGGGAGGCATCTTGAAGTTGGAGTAGTCAAGGGTCACCTCATCGTCCGGGCCGAGCTCGGAAAGGGACAGGCCCTCGCTTCCCCTGATGAGCCCATAGAATGTGCCCTCTTTTTTGACTGATGCGATGAGCTTCTTCAGGTCCTCTTTCTTTATCAATCCCTGCAACATCTCAATCCTCTTACGGTTCGGTGATAAAGCTCTGGCTATCATCCTGCTTGAAGGTCCACAGAGGCGGGAGCTCTTCGACTGAAAGACCGGGCACGTAATCGAACAGCTCTTTCACGTCCTTGACCAGTTTCTGGGTGAACAGCCGCAGGTCTATATCCATAGGACAGGCGTGGACGCAGGCGTCGCACTCCACGCATCTGCCGGCCTGGTGGAAGATCCGGCCTATGTGGTAGATCATCACATTCGAGAGCTCATCGCTTGCTCCTATCCACCTGGGTTTGGTTTGATCGACAAAACAGATCTTGCAGTAGCAATTCGGGCAGGCCTGCCTGCAGGCATAGCACCTGATGCATTTCGAGATCTCCTTGACAAAGCTCTGCCATCTCTCCTCGGTGGATTTGGCTTCGAATTCCCTGATCTTTTCATACCTTTCATCGCAGGCCTCTTTCGGCTCACCTTCGATCTGCAAGTCGGCTCCTTCCGCCAAAGGATGAGAGCATTCAAGACAAGCCTCTGCGGTGACTTCCTCTCGTTTCAATCTCTTCTTCTCACCGGAGCTTGTGGTTACTTCAAGACTCCCGTCCACCTCTCCCTGGCAGGAATATGGGCCGGCACCGTCCAGGGCCGCCTCGACCTTTGCCGGATCGATCATGCCGGAACAGGGCATCCCGATGACGATGATATTTTCCTTAATTACCTGATTCTCCTTAAGCAGCCCCACGACCGATCGGGCATCGCAGCCCTTGGCGATGATCCCCACTCTCGGTGGCGGCGTCTCCTCTTTCTTATGCTCCTGCCTTTGGAAGATCCGAGGAAGATAAACCGCCAGGTTATTTGTGCAGTAAGAGTTCCATACAAGCCTATCAACCTCCCCGGCGCTGTGCACGAAGCAGGGACGGCTCCTGAGCGGAAGCGAGCCATTCTCGTAGCCGATGAGGACGTCGATCTTCTCCCCGGCAAAAAGATCCTTCACCAAATCCTTTAGTTTAATCTCAATGTTGTTCATTTCAGAATCACAATCCCTTTTTCACAAGTTTTTTCGCTGGCCCCAATTCCTTTACCTCATCAACAACTTTTTCAATCAATGCGGCAAAGCGGCTGCCCTCGGATGCAGAAACCCATGAAAATTGCACCCGTTCAGGCTCGATGCCGAGGTAAGCGAGAAAATTCTTGAGCAGGGCGAACTTCCTCCTTGCCACGAGATTGCCACTGATATAGTGACAATCTCCAGGGTGGCAGCCGGAAACCAAAACCCCATCCACCCCCTGTTGCAGGGCTTTTACAATATACAATGGATTTATCCTTCCAGAGCAGGGCACTCTTATCACACGCAGATTAGGCGGATATTGAAGCCTGCTGACACCTGCCAGATCCGCACCTGCATAAGAGCACCAGTTACAGAGGAATGCCACTATCTTGGGCTCCCAATTATCCACAGTTTTATTCACCTCTACCGTACCTACCTTATGCCAAAACTCTCAAATCGCTTCCAGCGCTTCTAAAATCTGTTCATTCCTGAAGCCCTTCAAGTCTATTGCCGATGCTAGGCACGTCGCGGCACAGGCGCCGCACCCCTTACACAGGGCTTCATTTATCGTGGCAATTCTCTTCTCGGTATCAAGCTCGATCGCATTATAGACGCACACCTCAACACAGGCACCGCATCCGTTGCATCTTTCCTCCCGTATGTATGAAACCTTGCCCTCGGCCTCGATCGTATCTTTGCTGAGAACCGTAGCGGCCCTTCCGGCCGCAGCCCTTGCCTGGGCTATGGTTTCCCCGATATCCTTGGGATAATGGGCAAGACCGCAGACAAAAACACCGTCAGTAGCAAAATCAACCGGTCGAAGCTTGACATGTGCCTCAAGGAAGAATCCATCCGGGTCCAGAGGCACCTTCAAAAATTGAGAGAGAAGCTTGTTTTCCGGGTTGGGGATAATTCCCGCACTAAGCACTAAAAGGTCAGGATTAATGGCAAGCGTTTTGTTCAATATCTTGTCTCTTACATCAACGGCCAAACCATTGCTATTTTTATGTACGTCGGGCTTTTCCTCTTTATCGTAGCGTATGAAGATAATGCCTTTCTCGCGGGCAGAGCGATAGAAGCTCTCCTTAAGCCCGTAGGTGCGGATATCCCGGAAGAGGACATATACTGCCGGCCTGGGATTTAGTTCTTTTAGCTTAATGGCATTTTTTATCGCATTTGAACAACACACGCGGCTGCAGTAGGTCCTCTCATCATCCCTGGAACCCACACATTGAATCATCACCACCGTGGCTAAAGATGAGAGCTTTGATTTGTCGGACCCATTCAGCATATCTTCTAACTCACGCTGTGTAACCACCCGGTCATCCTCGCCGTAGAGGTATTCCTTGGGTTGATACTCCTCTCCGCCTGAGGCGATGATAACTACACCATGTTCGATTTCAGACAACGGGGGATCCAATACTGTCTTGAAATTCCCTATATACCCGCTTATTTCCCTGATCCTTGCATTCATATAGAGCTTAATCCTGGGATTTTTATTAACCTCTTCATCAAGTGCTTTCAGGATAGGTGCACTCTCCTCACCCTTGAGCGTAGTGTGGACATGCCTGAGATTTCCCCCCAGCTCCTTCTCCTTTTCCACCAGGTGAACCTGGAAGTTCTGCTCTGCAAGGTCAAGCGCAGCGGTCATACCGGCAAGGCCGCCGCCGATTATCAAGGCTTCCTTCTTGACATCGAGAGTTTCCTTGTACAACGGCTCGGCAAATACAACTTTAACAATAGAATTTCGAGTAAGATCCTTTGCCTTTTCCGTAGCCTTTTCAGGTTCCTTCTGATGAACCCAGGAGCATTGTTCTCGGATATTGGCAAATTCAAAGAGATAAGGGTTAACACCCGACTCTTTGAGGGTCTTCTGGAACATCGGTTCGTGAGTACGAGGGGTGCAGGCAGATACAACAATACGATTAAGGCCTTTCTCTTCTATAGCAGCCTTGATGATCTTCTGAGAATCCTGAGCACAGGCAAAGAGGAGTTCCTGAGCATGCTTCACCCCGGGTAACCTTGAAACGTATTCCACCACCTGCGGAACATCAACGGTAGAAGCGATGTTTATCCCGCACCGACAAATAAAAACTCCGACCCTGGGCGGAATGCCTCTAATATCTAACTCTTGCGGATATTCGAAGCGTATTTCCTTGCTCTGTAACTCACCCAGAAGCGCAGCTGCTGCTGAAGCCGCCCCGCTTGCCTCCATCACCGATTCGGGTATATCTTTAGGACCGGATATGCTCCCGCAGGAGAAGACCCCGGGCCTGGTGGTATTGACGGGCCGGAATGTATTCGTCTCCAGGAAACCCCTTGTATCCATAAACACAACTAATCGCCTGGCCGCATCCATGGATGATTCCGATGGCTCGAGGCCAACTGATAGTACAAGGAGGTCAAACTCTTCCCGGTTTATAATTCCCTCCTGGGTAATGTATTGGATTAGGAGGGTATCTGTATGGGGATTAGATTCCACTGAAGCGATACGGCCGCAGATGAAACGAGTCTTATGTTGTTCCTTTGCCATGTCAACAAACCTGTCGAACCCCTTGCCGTAGGCCCTTACATCCATGTAAAAGATAGCGGTCTGAACCTCGGGTAAATGCTCCTGGGTAATTATCGCATCCTTGGCGGCCTGCATACAACAAATAGCAGAACAGTGCTCGTTTCCAGCCTGGGTCTCCCGGGATCCTACACATTGGAGAATCGCGATTCTTTTAGGTTCCTTCCCATCTGAAGGCCTTACTACATGGCCGCTGGTGGGGCCGGATGCGCTCAGTATCCTTTCGAATTCAATGCTCGTTACCACATTTGGGAAGAGCTTGTAGCCATATTCATTCTTGAGACTGGCATTAAACTCCTGAGAACCACAGGCCAGTATTACCGAACCAACCTCAAGCTCTAGAACCTGCTCCTTTTGTTCAAAATCTATGGCCTTTACTTCACAGAATTTCTCGCAGACCCGGCACTTTCCCGTCAGGTGATAGCGGCAGGTTTCCTTATCCATGATTGGAATGGCCGGGACAGCCTGAGGGAATGGTATGCGGATGCATTTGGTTTGGCTCAAGCCTTTATTATATGGATCGGGTATCTTTATCGGGCACTTGGACATGCAGATCCCACACCCCGTACACTTATCTTCATCAACGTAGCGGGGCTTCTTGAGAACCTTCACTCTGAAGTTGCAGGGAGAGCCTTCAAGGCTCAGAACCTCGGCATTGCTCACTATAGTGACATAGGGATGACTTCCCACCTCAACCAGCTTCGGGGAGAGGATGCACATAGCACAATCATTGGTCGGGAAGGTCTTGTCCAGCTGGGCCATCCGGCCGCCCACGGAGGGACCTTTCTCCACCAGGTAGGTCTCCACTCCCATTTCTCCTAGATCGAGAGCAGCCTGAATACCGGCTATGCCTCCTCCTATCACCATTGCCTTCTTATGCATAGCTATTGTTCCTTCCGATCCTTGAGACACGTTAGAGCTTTCAAGAGCTTACCCTGAGATCTGGCCAATCTTTGCCTTGAGCTCTTCTATCATCTGTTTTCTGCCTTCAATTGTGTTTTTTATCATGTCACGCCTTATCATTTGAGAGAATCTGTCCACATCATCGCTATCCGCCAGCATATCCGCAGGTACACACTTATGCTTAATGGCGAGGTGTCTCAGTGCCTTCATAATATCTGTAAAATTCACCTCCTGGGGGCAGCGGGCATAGCATCGGTAGCACATGACGCAAAACCAGATTACGGGTGATTTCAAAACCTCCTCCCGCATCCCAAAAAGTACCTGCCGGATGATCTTTCTGGGGTTATACTCCTCATCAATGTTCGTTACAGGACAACCCGCAGCGCACGTACCACAGGCGAAGCACTTCCTAATATTCTCACCTCCCGGCAGAGAAGCCACCTCCTCACAGAAACTTGCATCCAGATCCTCAACCACTATCCTGTCGACTTCTCCACTATCCAACATTATCCGGCTCCTTATGAATTACAGAAATTACACACCTTTCAAGCGTTCGCCTATTCAAGTATACATGCCTCCGACTAAAATTATTCACTCCCGGCCTCAGCCTGCAGCTCATCTTCCTTGAACACAGAAACCGGCGGTTCCTCCGCTGCATCCCTGCCCGGAACGTATTCAAACATCTCTTGCAGCTCACTCCCAATCAAGCCGAATAAACTCGATATGGGGAGATCACTGGGACAGGCACTGTCGCACATACCGCAGCCTACACAGGAGGTAGCCATGTGGCTCATTCGCGTCAGGTGAAATATCAATGTGTCACCGGGCATTCGAATTGCTCCCCTTCGATCAGCCCAGTTCAAGAACTGCTCCGATCTATGCTCGAAAACCAACGATTTGAATACACATTCCTTGCAATAACAGATCGGGCAGACATTCATACAGTTATGACAACGAATACAGGTGGACAGGGTTTGCATGAATTTTTCAATAATATTTACCCGCTCCTTTAATTCATCTATGACCTTAACACGCTGTTCTCTTCTCTTATGAGTAACTTTCTCTATCACTTTCTCTCTGTTGGCTGAATTTCCCTCTTTAAGCTCCAGTGAAAACTTCTGCGCCAGTTCTTTCTCAAATCGCCCACCCGCCATTAGAAGTATCTCTTTCGAATGATCAAGTCCCAAAAGACCAATGGTGATATCCCCATTCAGCGGAACAGGATATTCACAGATCTGACAGCACTCCCGAAAGTTGTAGCCTTGCCTCGGTCTTATTTCTCCTTCGCTTGCCCCTTCTAAAAATGCCTGTGGTGAAAGCTCCCTGTCTTTCTTCACCATCTCAGCGTAATCTCCAACCTCATAAGTTCCGGGGCAATCTACGCCAATTGTCACGACATTGTCCAAATTTACCTGCAAGAACTTGACCATCTCCACCGCCGCTCTCAGCTCACAGGGCTTCAATACGACTCCTATCCGACCATCAAAAGGGCTTGAGGTAAGCTCTGAGAGTATCCGGGCAGACTGGACCGCCATGGTAGGGGCAATCGGATTGGCGTCTTCTAACATCCTTGAGTCTTTGATCAAGCTCTGAACGAAACCGTCACCGCCTGGTAGCAGCTTTGGTACCAATAATGCCTCTACAAACTTACTTTCCATCAGTCGTCCCAAGAACTTCCGCAGACTCCTTAATGTGTCTTTATTCTCAACCTTGATTATTGTGCTCTTCATCCTCTGTACCCCATCTAGACCATCCATAGCTGCTTAATCGGATTGGGCCCTTTATCTTTCAGCTCTTCAACCATCTGGGCTGTTGTGTCGGCGAACAACTTCCCCTCGGACGCGCTGATCCAGCGAAGCCATATGCGGTCCTCGTCGTAACCAAAGCGATTCAGTATTTTTTTTAATATGGTTATCCTCCGGCGTGCCTTATAGTTCCCCGTCTGGTAATGACAGTCTCCGGGGTGACACCCTCCAATCAGCACACCGTCTGCTCCTTCGATCAGGGCCTTCAGCACATATATCGTATCCACCGCTCCTGTGCACATAAGACGTACGATCCTTATGTTAGGCGGGTACTGCAGCCGGCTCGTTCCGGCAAGATCCGCCCCGGTGTAGGTACACCAATTACACAAGAATGCCACTATCCTTGGCTCAAACTCCTGCATAAGATTCCTCCTGATTCGGCACTAATTCTATTGGTAAAGCTCATAAAACCCGAGCAAACATTCTTATACTTCATCCTATTACCTCATCCAAAATATCCAATATCGTCGATCTCTCGAAATCATACTGCTGGGATGCTCCATTTGGACAGGATATCACACAGGTACCGCATCCTTTGCAAAGATCCTCCAATACATTGGCCTTGTTGCTTACCTCATCTATTATTCGCGCATCGTAGGGACATGCTGAAACGCAAATCCCACAACCTGAGCACAACCGTTCGTTCACATAAGCCTGATTATCCGCGTATTCCTGGAAAGCGTTCCAAATCAGTGCCGAGGCACGAGCAGCCGCTGCCTTTCCCTGGCAGATAGCATCCCCTATGTGGTTCGGCGAATGACTGAGCCCACAGAAATATTTACCCCGATCCACCGAATCCAGAGGGGCTGCCTTGGGGTTGGCCTCGGCGAAGAATCCGTCCGCGTTCAATTCTAAGCCGGCTATCTCCGCCAGACGGTGGTTGTCCTCATTGGGTGCTATCCCGCTGCTCAAGACCAGGAGGTCCGCCTCCAGGCTAATCCTTTCTTTGACCACGCTGTCAAAGAAAGAGACCCTCAAAGTGCCGCTTGAGGCCGAGACCTCTGGCCTGGCTTGAGGTTCATAGCGGACGAAGATCACTCCCTTCCCCCGGGCCTCGTGATAGTATTTCTCATAGAACCCATAGGTCCTCATATCTCTGTAAAGCACATATACATCGGCCTCCGGATTCAGCTCCTTGAGCTTTAGCGCATTCTTCACTGCCTGCCCGCAGCATACCCTGCTGCAGTAGGGGTGCTTCTCATCCCGCGACCCCACGCACTGTATCATCACCACCGTTTTTGCCTTTGCGGCTTTCTCCTCCCTGCCGGCGAGCAGTCGCTCAAATGACTTCTGCGTAAGAACGTTCTCGTTCTTACCAAAGAAATACTCATCCGGCAGTGCTTCTCTACCGCCGGTTGCGAATATCACCGCGCCGTGAAGGATCTCCTTCTCTTCACCGTCAGCCGAGATCAGCGAATGATAGCTCCCCCAGGTTCCCTCAAGAGCCTTGAGCTCCGAACCTTTGAGCACTTCTATCTTGGGATGGGCCTCAACCCTGGAAACCATATCCCTGAGCAGGGCTTGAATGTCCGAACCTTTGAGCGTGTAGTAAGCGGTTCGTGCGATTCCTCCCAGCTTATCACTTTTCTCTACCAATGTTACATCCATGCCCTGTTCTGCGAGGCTCAAGCCGCTTGAAAGCCCGGATATTCCCCCACCTACTACCAGGACCCTGGAGCACACTCTCTTCCTGCCTGCCCTCCTGGGAACCGCCAGTTTGGCCTTCCTGAGGCTTGCCTGTACCAAACTCTTTGCCTTGCTGGTGGCTGCCGGAGAATCAAGAGCATGAACGTTCGCGCACTGCTCACCTATGTTTGCGTAGTCCAGCAGGCAGGAGCCTGTCGAAACGGCCTTGCACACACTTCTCAATGCCTTGCTCAGCGCCATGCCTCTGTGACCGGCTATCACAACCCTGGTCAGCTCCTTCTCAGCAATTTTATTCTTTATTTCGTCCGCGCCTTTCTTCAGGGAAGTGATGTTGACCTTTTCCACGCATACGATATCCGGATCTTGCTCAAACAACCTCGTTATCTCCTCGATGTCTAACCCTTGCGCAAGCACTCCCCTGTTATCGCAGATGAAGACTCCTATCGCCAGGCTCTCCTCATCAGCGATATCCTTCTCCTCGAAAAACTCCTCCTCCTCGACAGCCCTTTGCTCAAAATCATCAAGGAGACCCGAGACATCCGCCGCTGCGCTGGATGCCTCCACCACGGTCTCCGGTATGTCTCTTGGCTCACGAAAGGCGCCGGCCACATATATCCCGGGCACAGAGGTCTCTGTGGGGCGAAACTCGTCGGTCAGGCAGAAGTTGTATTCGTTCAACTCCACGCCCAGCCGTTCGGCTGTTTCCTTGACCCTCGCCGGGGGGATAAACCCGAGTGAGAGCACCACCATATCGAACTCTTCTTCCTCAAGCTGTCCGTTTTCGAGTCCGTATGTAAACATGAGGCACTTGCTGCGCTGAAGCTCCCGAACGGCCGAAATCGCGCTCCTCAGATAGCGTATCCCGTACTCCTGCTTGGCCCTTTCGTAGTAGCGCTCGTAGTCCTTGCCCATGGCGCGGATATCCATATAGAAGATGGCCGCCTCCAGCTCTTTATCCCGCTCTTTCGATACCATGGCCTGCTTGGTGGCGTACATGCAGCAAATACTCGAGCAGTAGCCCTGACCGCACGATGGGTCTCGAGAGCCGACGCATTGTATGAAGGCTACCTTCTTTGGCCTTTTGCCGTCGGAGGGGCGTCCCGGCAGCCCTCCGGTAGAGCTTGAGAAACTCATCATCCGCTCGTACTGGATGCTGGAGACAACATTCTTGTACCTCCCGAGCCCGTACTCACCCTTGTTCTCTCCCTGGAAGGGTTCGAATCCAAACCCCAAAACGATTGCTCCGACATTGAGCTTCCTCTCCCGGGACTTATCCTGGAGATTGATCGCGCCGGGCGAGCACACCTTCAGGCAATCCCCGCACTTCGTACACGACGTCTCATCTATCACATAGGAACGTGGTATCGCCTGGGCGAAGGGCAGGTGTATGGCCTTGCGCTTCTCTATGCCCGCACCCAGCTCACTATCAACTTCGACCGGGCAGACCTCGACGCATCTATTGCACAAGTCACATTTTTCAATATCAACGAATCTCGGCTTCTCCACATAGGATACCTCAAAGTTTCCGGCCTGCCCTGCAAGATCCTTTAGTTCGCAATTGGTCAGAAGCTCTATGTTTTCGTGGAAATCGCTCTCATATATCGGGCAGTAAGCCGGCGGCTTGGGGCTCATGAAGCAGACGCCGCACGAGTTGGTGGGGAATGTCCGGTCCAGCAGGGGAAAGAACCCGCCTATGGCAGGAGCGCTCTCAAGCACATAGATGCGGTGGTCCTTCTCAGCCAGCAGCAGGGCCGACTGCATCCCCGCAATACCGCCGCCGATTACCAGTACATCCCTATTCATGTCCTTGCTCATGATACCTTCTTCTGACCTCTCTATAAGAGATTCCGGGACTCTAAAAGAGCTCTTGGATTCATTACATGTTTATCCCACCACTCATCTCTTCCCGGAAGATCCATAGCTATTCCCATCAGTTCCGTGAAATAGAACACAGGTAGTTTGGCATGGTTCCTGCCCGATTGCCTCATGTCCAGGTTAATCTGGCAGAGCCCACAGCTGACCATCGCGCAATCCGCCTCAGCCTCTAGCGCCATTCCGGTGATCTTGTCCGCTATCCCCACGGCTATCTTCCCGTGGGACATCCCCAGATCAGCACCGCAGCAGTCTGTCTTGTAGGACCAATCCAGTGCCTCGCCGCCCAGAGCCGTTACAATATCGTCCAGGAACATCGGGTTCTCAAAATCACCCATCTGTACAACCTTGGGGTCACGAACAAGAGCGCATCCGTAATAAGAGACTACCTTAAGTCCGGAAAGCGGTTTCTTTACGTGGCTCTTCAGCCTATCCAGACCGACCTGGTCGAGAACCACATCGTGCATCAGCTTTATTTCCAGATCCCCTCTGTACTTGAAGCCCACGATACCCTCGAGCTTCTTCCTCATATCGGGGTCATTTAAAAGTGCGTACTGAGCCCTCTTGACGGCATTGAAACAGCCTGCGCAGGGAATCGCCAGGGGTAAATCCCGCATCTGTGCCCTGGCTATGTTCCTGGCAGGAAGAGCAAGCCCGAGCAAATTACTCAAGCTGTGAGCGGCGGCAGCTCCGCAGCAGTTCCAATCATCTATCTCCATCAACTTGACTCCCAACTTATCAAAAACAGCGTGCAGGGAAAGGCTGTATTCAATACCTGTCGAATGTGCCGTACAGCCGGGATAAAAAGAAACTTCCAATGATTATTCCTCTCTTTCCAGTTGGCCTTTGGTCTTGTAGGCCTTCTCATACAGCTTCCGTATCTCTTCGATCCCCTCCATCTGCTTGGGTATGAACGGAATCTTTCCCTTAGCCATCAGTGTGAGTCCTGAGGGCATTGGTGAGAAAAGATCAAGAGTTCGGATCATATACGCTACGAAGAAGGTGGCCTCGTGCAGCCGGCCCCACATCTTGATTGACCTCATGAACTCTTCATGTAACTGTACTACGTTCCTCTCGGCCTCGTAGGCGCAGCCTTCCTCTATAGATAACTCCCTGAGGGTGTCCATGACCGCGCTCATATCTACCTCGTTAGGGCATCTCGCCCCGCAGGTCATGCAGGATACACAGAGCCAGATAGCGTGGCTCTTTAATACCTTCTCTCTCTCCCCGTACTGGATCATGCGTATCAAGGCGTTGGGCTTAAACTCCATATAAGAGGAGAGCGGGCACCCCACAAAGCATTTTAAACACTGGTAGCAGGCTTCAATGTTTTGTCCGCTGCGCTCCCTTACTTCCTTGATGAAACTCCTGTCTCTTTTCATTCTCTACTCCAATGCCGCGCTGACCATTTCAAATAATTGTTTCGCCCTGAATCCAAGCTGTTGCACAGCTCCCGAAGGACAGGCGCTTGCACAGGCCCCACAGCCCTTACACAGAGCCGCGTTAATTTTAGACACTCTCTTTCCCCTCACCGTAACTATCTCAGGTGCGTCATAGCTGCAAACAGAGACACAAATACCGCAGGCTGCACACACATCCTCATCCACAGAGCAGACGATTGCCTCCGGCGTGTATTCTGCCTTGGATATGATCGTGGCGGCACGACTGGCCGCTGCTTCGGCCTGGGTAATCGTCTCTTCGACATTTTTAGGTGCATGAGCCATGCCGGCAAGGAAGACACCGTCTACGGAGAAATCCACCGGACGCAGCTTCATATGAGCTTCAAGGAAAAACTTCTCCTTAGTCAGGGGGGTTTTAAGCATTTTTGCAATATCCTCCACATCGTCCTGTGGCACTATGGCCGGTGCAAGTACAAGAAGATCGCTGTCGATCTGCAGCATGCTTCCCAGGATAGGATCCTTGGTCTCGATCCGTAATCTTCCATTGGCCGCAGACACAAGCGGCTTCTGATCCACATCATAGCGGACAAACCTTACCCCCTTCTCTCGTGCCGCCGTATAATACCTCTCCCGGAAGCCATAAGTTCTCAGTTCCCGATACAGGATAAATACGTCCGTTTCCGGATAATCCTCTTTTATTTTAAGCGCGTTCTTGATCGCCTGCGAGCAGCATATTCTGCTGCAGTACATCCTGTCCCCTTCGCGTGAACCAACGCATTGGATCATCACCACCCTCTTTGCCTCGAACTCTCCCCGGGCAAGCTTTTCCTCCAGCTCACGCTGGGAAACTACCCTTTCCTCGGAGCCGTACATGTACTCGTCGGGCATACGTTCCCTGGCCCCGGTGGCTACGATTACTGCGCCGTGTTCAATCTCAGCTTCTTTCCCGTCCTGCGTGATCGCGGTCTTAAAATTGCCGACAAACCCGTCAACGGATTTTATATTCGCGCCCATCCAGACCCTGATATTCGGATGGTTATTGACCTTCAGGATCATCTCTCCAAGCTGTCTCTGCGGATCTTCTGCACCAAGAAGGTAGTGCACATTCTTGAGATTTCCACCAAGTTCTTCCTCTCTTTCTACGATATTCACCTCGAAGCCCTGCTCAGCGAGATTGAGAGCCGCAGTCATTCCACCCATGCCGCCGCCGATGACCAGAGCCCCGCTCTTGACCGGTATGGGCATGCTGTAGAGAGGCTCTATCAGGCGGGCCTTGGCAACTGCCATACGAACCAAATCCTTGGACTTTCTCGTCGCTTCTTCCGGTTGGTGCATATGTACCCAGGAGCACTGGTCTCGGATATTCGCCATCTCGAAAAGATAAGGATTTAGACCCGCATCCCGAACGGTTTCCCGGAATAGCGGCTCATGAGTGCGGGGGGTGCAGGATGCGACCACAACCCTGTTGAGATTGTACTCCTCTATCGCCTTCTTGATGCTTTCCTGAGTATCGATGGAACAGGTGTAGAGGTTGTCTTGGGCAAAAACAACGTCAGCTAACGTCTTGGCATATTCACGTACCTCAGGTACGTTTACTACTCCGCCGATGTTCACACCACAGTGACATACGAAAACGCCTATGCGAGGTCTTTGACCGGATACGTCTCTCTCGGGAGGCCATTCCTTCTGCGTCACAAGGGTACCGCGCTTCTCAGTTAATAGGGCCATAGCCTTTGCTGATGCGCTCGAGGCCTCCATCACGGTTTCCGGAATGTCCTTCGGCTCGGAAAACGGCCCACAGACGTATACACCCGGCCTTGACGACTCTACAGGATTGAACATTGAGGTTAAGGCGAACCCATTGCTGTCGAGCTCCACCTCGAATTTCTTTGCCAGTTCCTTGACCTCCGCAGGTGGACGCAGTCCTGTCGAAAGAACAACAAGGTCGAACTCCCTGGTGACAAAATGGTTATCTTCATCGGTATAACCGATACGGAGGTTCCTGGTCTGCTCTATCTCTTCAACAGAGGAGGGCCGACACCGGGTGTAGATTACACCCAGCTCTTTGGCGCGTTCGTAGTAGGCATCGAAGCCCTTGCCGAAGGCCCGCAGATCCATAAAGAAGATATTGCACTCAAGGTCCTCCTCATGTTCCATGGAGATGATAGCCTCCTTGGTAGCGTACATGCAGCAAACCGACGAACAGTAGTTTCGTTCCGCGTCCCTTGACCCGACGCACTGGATGAAGGCGATCCTCTTTGGCGCCTTGAGGTCTGATGGACGGACGATCTTCCCCCCATGCGGACCGCTTGCTGAGAGCAAGCGCTCGAATTGGAGACTGGTGATTACGTTCGGATACCAGGCATAGCCCAGCTCAAGCTTTTGACCTGCCTCGAAAATACAGTAGCCGGGAGTAAGGATGGCAGCTCCAACCTCGATTTCGACGACCTCGTCTTCCTGCGAATAGTCTATCGCCCCTGCCGGGCAGAAGGCCTCACATGCCTTACAGGCGCCGGTAAGAAAATGTATGCAGTGCTCTCTGTCGATTACCGGCACGTTGGGAAGAGCCTGGGGAAAGGGAATATAGATGGCAGGTCGACTTACAAGCCCGGCATTATAGTCGGAGGCTATAGGCCGGGCTTGTCGGGTAGCAACATCTTCCACGGTCGCTGTACTGGTCGGACACACAACCTGGCAGGCCCCGCAGGCCATGCAGATAGGTGAATGTTTGTCATAGGCCGGCCCGACCTTACGGGTGTCGCCGCGGCCGCTGAAGTCGATCGCTCCTGTTTTCATCAGCTCTGAGCATACTCTGGTGCACAGGCCGCAGAGTATGCAGTCTTCGTTCTTCTTCGGGAAACGAGTATCAGTGACCCCAAGCTCCGCAGCGACCTCTTTTACCTTCTCCGAATCCGGGCACCGGGCCAGGAGGAGTTCCGCCATGATCCGCCGCGTCCTTTGCACCTTCTCGCTGTTTGTGCGGACCACCAGACCTTCCTGCAAAGAGAAGGTACAGGCAGCCTTGAGCTGAGTGCGTGCCCGCTCCCCCACCTCTACCAGGCAGAGGCGGCAGGCGCCGTAGCTGGGTAAGCCTTTGCGATAGCAGAGAGTGGGTATCTTTATGCCCAACTCCTGGCAAGCCTCCAGGACGGTGCTGCCTGATTCCGTGCTCACCTGCCGGTCGTCGATTTTTAGGGTGATCTTACTCATAGGCATTCACCTTTTCTAGTGTCAAAGCGGGTAACATCTGTACCTCTCCTGTGCTCGTAGAGGAAATCGACCCCGCGATGCCCCGCCACCAGTGTCTCCAGGGTAGCGTAAGTGTCGCCCAGTGGTTTGCGGTCAGGATGGCTGCGGCGGAAGGTTGCCCTGATCCTCGTGCCGGCCTCCGGCCTGGAGGATATTTCAAACTTACCCTCTGCTTCCCTGGTTGCTTGAGCCAATAGTGCCAGGCCCAACCCGATTCTCTTTTCAGACTTTGTGGTAAAGAAGGGATTGGCTGCCTGGCGCATTGTCTCCGAATCCATACCCTTGCCGTCATCCTCGATCTGAAGGGTAAGCAGGTCATTTTCCAGGTCCTCGACCAAAGAGATCCCGATCAGTTTTGCCTCAGCGCGGATCGAGTTCTCTACGATGTCCATAATATGAAACGATAGATCTTTCATTGCCCTGTAATTATCCTCCGTCCCCCTGTTCGCCTGAGGGCCATCCCTATCTCCGCTGCTGTTCCATTCTCAACTAGAAAGCAAGTCTGCCTGGTACCGATCTCCCCGGGACGGTGAGCGTCCGAAGACCGAATCACAGGTGTATTTCCAGGCAGTGCAGGTAGTCTTTCGGAGCATACCTCCACCCCGTCCAGCTTCAGGTCCTCCGGGATGAATCCGAGCTGGCTGAGCACGCTGAAGCTAGGACGGTCCACATGAGATGCTATCGCCAGGCCATTGAACTCGTGGATAATCCGCACGACTTCATCCAGACTCAGATCCGTGGCCCCGATCAACAGCTTCCGATTGCGGCGGATCACCCTGTCCTGTCCATCCATCACCAGTTGTTCACCGAAGATGCCGGGATCGTTCTCGCCCGGGAGATTGTCATAGATGACATCCTGAACCGCACTCAGAAGGCGGTCCTCCTGGAAGAGCCCCAGCACATGCACTTCCTCACGGGAGGTTATCTCCATACCTCCGATCACGGCCAGCCCAACCTTTTCTGCTGCTCGGACCACCGCCTGGACGTTCTCCGCTGAGTTGTGGTCACAGATCGCAATCAGATCCAATCCTTTCTCTCGAGCTTGCCTGGTCACCGTCAAAGGAGACATCTCCCTCTCTGCGCACGGTGAAAGGCAGGTATGTATATGCATATCAGCATGCAGTGCCCTCACTTCCTGATTCCGGACAGGCCCAGATTGTACAGCCGGCCTATCAGCTCGAAGGCCGGAAGGGCGCTGACCAGCAGCGGAATATTCTCTTCCCTGGCCTTCTGGAGGGTATCTGCTTCGGGCTCACGCCCGTTGACCAGGACTATTCCAGCCAACCCTTTCATGCTCGCTACGGCGACGGTGTTCTGGTGCGTTTGCAGAGTCACCCACAGGTCCCCTTCCTCAGCGTTAGCTATCACATCGCTGATCAGATCGCTGGCGTATCCCCCCTGCACCTCGTTCGAGAGTGAACCATTGCCGGCCTTCACTTCAAGCTTAAGCCTTTTTGTGATCTCACTCAGATCCATCTTCGTTCCCCACCAGAATCTCAACTTTTAGCCTCGTCCCTTTGCCTACAGTTGAGCTAAGGTTCATTCTGTCAGAACACTTCTGTATATTGTGAAGGCCCATTCCTGCACCAAATCCGAGCTCCCTCACCCACTCCGGGGCTGTGGAGAAGCCCGGCTTAAGGGCCTGATCGATATCCGGAATCCCGGGGCCATCATCCTCCACCTCGATCTGGATAATTTCAGGCTCGATCTTCGTCTTTATTTTTCCGCCATTGGTGAAAAATATTAGATTCATCTCCGCCTCGTAGGTGGCAATGGCGGCTCGGCGTGTGATCTGGGGGGATATTCCCAGCCGCAGAAGGGTGGTTTTTAGACCGCCGGCGCTGTTGCCTGCCCGGCTGAAATCCCCTCCGCTCACCTGGTACTCAAAGATCAGCGCGCTCTTGTCGGCAACTATATCCTCGAAGATATGGCTCGACCTGGTGCTGTGTATCTCCGCCTGGCGGTAACCGATATCTAACTTTTTAAGCAGTCCCCCGATAATGTCGCCCTTGGTGATCACCCCGGTCAGCTTTCCGATCCCCCTGGCGAGTACCGGCAGTCGGCCGAAGCCGAACCGCTCAAGATTGTTGAACGCCTGGATGAGGGGTTCATCCTCAAAAACGCTGATGACCTTTCTGGTCATTCGATCAACTACGGCACAGTCAGGCCCACCGTCATATAGCCACCTGATGAAATCCTCCAGGCTGATGATACCTACCAATCGTCCTTCCTCGACTACTGGTGTACCGGAGATGCGATTATCTCGCAAGACTGCCCGTAGATCGCTCATCTGGGTTGAAGGGATGACTTTGATAACCCCCCTCTTCATCACATCGCCGACCCGGAGCTCATAAACGAGCTCCTGAATCTTGGTTATTTCTCTTTCTATCAATGGGAGTTTACCCTCCTTATCTAGCCCCGACGGCCAGGCCCTTTGAGTACAGCCGGCCACAAGATTCGTACATCAACAGTTGCGTAACGAACAGCGGCATCCCCTTCTCCTTAGCCAGCGTGATTGTTTCCGGCTGGGGTTTCTTACCACGGACGAAGCATATAGCGGTTAAATCCAATATTTCGGCCGTGCGTATCACCTGCGAATTGGTCAATCCGGTCAAGAGCAGAGAACCTGGAGTGCAGCAGGTCAGCATATCGCTTATGAGGTCGCTGGCGTGGCCTGAGCTGACCTCCTGGTCGCCGCAGTCGGTGTTCCAGACCAACTCCGCTTGGAGAACCTGCTGAACGTCTTGCAGCTTCACTGCACCGTTACCGCCTCGGACCTGCAAACGTCTCGGCAAACGCCGCACTTGATGCACTTCTCCTGATCAATGGTCTGCGGTTTCCCCTTCTCGCCCGAGATCGCCTGCTGCGGGCAATTCTTTACACAGAGCAGGCAGGCATTGCACTTCTCCGCATCGATGGTATACGTTATCAGAGCCCTGCAGACACCTGCCGGACAGCGCTGCTCATTGATATGCGTCTCGTACTCATCCTTGAAGTAACGCAAGGTGCTCAATACCGGGTTCGAAGCCGTAGCGCCCAACTGGCAAAGGGAGCCGTCCTTTACCGCCTGGCTCAATTCCTCGAGCAGCTGGATATCCCCCTGATTGCCCTTGCCATCGCAGATATCTGTAACGATCCGATACATGGCATCCACTCCCTCGCGGCAGGCGGTGCACTTTCCGCAAGACTCGCTCCGCAAGAACTCGAGGAAGTATCTGGCCACATCGACCATGCAGTTATCCTCATCCATCACAATCATCCCGCCCGAGCCCATCATCGAGCCGACCTCGGTCAGGCGCTCGTAGTCTATCGGTAGGTCCAGGAGGGACGCCGGGATACATCCACCTGAGGGTCCTCCCGTCTGCACAGCCTTGAAGGCCTTGCCGTTCTCCATCCCGCCGCCGATATCGAAGATGATCTCTCGCAGCGTGATACCCATTGGGACCTCAACCAGGCCGGTGTTCCTCACCTTGCCAACCAGTGCGAAGACCTTGGTTCCCTTGCTGGTCTCCGTGCCGATCTGTGAGAACCACCCTGCTCCCCGCTTGATAATCTCGGGGACGATTGCCAGTGTCTCCACATTATTGAGAACCGTCGGCTTCTCCCATAGTCCTTTCTCGGTAGCGTGAACTTGCTTCGAGAACGGCTCCGGCGGATCTCCCTGAATCGAGGCTCTCAGGGCACTGGACTCACCGCAGACAAACGCCCCAGCGCCCCTGAACACGGATATATCAAAGTCAAATCCTGTCCCCAGAATGTCATGGCCCAGGAGGCCGTATTCCATGGCCTGCTTGATGGCCAGGTTCAGCCGTTGCAGTGCCAGGGGGTACTCCGTGCGGATGTAAATGTAGCCCTGGCCGGCGCCTACTGCCTTGCCTGCGATAGCCATACCTTCGAGTACGGAGTGAGGATCACTTTCTATTATGCTTCTATCCATAAAAGCGCCGGGATCGCCTTCGTCGGCATTACATATGATATATTTTTCCTTGCTGTGATGACTTGCAGCTGATTCCCATTTCCTCCCGGTGGGGAAGCCGGCGCCCCCCCGCCCGCGGAGACCGGAATCCTTGACAGTCTGGATGATCTCCTGGCTGGTCATTGAGGTGAGGGCCCTGGCCAGCGCCCGGTAGCCTCCTCGGGCAATTGCTTCCTCGATCTTCTCAGGGTCGATCATTCCGCGATTGCGCAGGGCGATCAGCCGCTGCTTCTCGAAGAAATCAATCTCACTCATCTTCGGGACCGGCGCTTTCTCAAGCGAAGGAGTGTACATGAGCCGCTTGACCGGACGCCCTTTCAAGAAGTGCTCCTCGACCAGGTGGGGAATATCCTTCTCGGAAAGAAGCTGGTAAAAGATATTGTCCGGCTGGACGACCATTACCGGGCCCTGGGCGCAGAATCCGTTGCAGCCGGTCATGACAACGGCGATCTCATCCTGTAGCTCATGCTTTCCCAACTCCTGTTCAAGGTCGGCTTTAATCCGAAAGGACCCGTTCGAGACACAACCGGTTCCGGCACAGAGCATTAGATGCATCCGGGACTTTTTCATAGCGCCTGCTCACTGCCAATGGCCAGGGCGTAATCGGCAACGATCTTGCCGCCCATAACGTGCTCTGTAAATATCTTATTCACCTTCTCCTCTGTGAGATCTATATATTTAACCGGGGCTTGCCCTTCAAGCTCGACGGTCATCATTGGCTCCTTGCTGCACAAGCCTGCGCAACCGGAGCTAGTGATGATAATATCGCCAGTATCGAGCTCGCTAACGCATTCGATCACGGCAGACATTATTTTACGCGCCCCGGCAGATATCCCGCAGGTCCCCATGTGGATAGTAATCTTGGCCCGCCCCGATCCTTCGCGCAGAGACATCACCTTTTTCATACGCTCGGTAATCTTGTCAAGATCCTCTGGTCGCAGCTTAGCCATTTTCACTTCCTTCGCTAGGCAGGATATTTGTCCAGCGCCTTAACTATCTTTTGCGGGGTAATTTTGCCGTAAACATCTTCATCGATGGTCACTACTGGTGCCAGGCCGCAGCAGCCCAGACAGCGCACAGCTTCCAGCGTAAAGCGTCTATCCCCGGTTGTTCTGCCGGCTTGAACATCAAGCTCCCGCTCAAGGCTTTCCAGAATCCGCGAGCCTCCCTTAACATGGCAGGCGGTCCCCAAACACACCCTGATGATATGCTCGCCCCGGGGCTCGAGGCTGAACACGTTGTAGAATGTAGCGATACGCAAGACCCGTGATAGAGGTATTCCAACGGCCTCGGATACATGCCGCATCGCGCCAGGCGGGAGCCACTTGTACCTGGCGTTAATGTCCTGAAGGATAGGGAGAACCGATCCCCTTTCTCCCTCATGTTCGGCGAGGATTCGGTTCACCTCGCTGAGCTCGCCGGGAGTGAGCTCCAGCGGCTCCGGTTCCGCGGGTTCAACATAGGCCCTGTTCCTCACCAAACAGTTCGCCATGCACTCTCCGCAGCCTGTGCATTGATCAGCTTTTACCGAGCGAGCCTTTTTCCTGACGCGGACTTTGAAGGCCCCAGGTTCTCCCTCTATGCTTTCAACTTCTGAGTAGGTAAGCTTCTCAATGTTTATGTGGCTCCCGCACTCTACCATTCTTGGTGCAAGTGTGCACATTGCACAGTCATTGGTTGGAAAGGTCTTGTCGAGCTGGGACATGACCCCGCCGATAGCGGGACTTCTTTCCACCAAATAGACCTTAAACCCTGCATTTGCCAGGTCTAAAGATGCCTGCATACCTCCGATGCCTGCCCCCACAACCAGGACTGAACCCACCTTGTTATTACTACCCTGACTACTCAAAGCCATAGCCTCCACGCCCTGTTTCGCTATTACAATTATTCTGATTCAACCAAGGAACTCTGTCAATCAGAATCGTCCATTTTTTCACGGAAAGATCGATCCTTAGTGTAGCTGATTCTATTACTCATTGCTGCGTTTGCGCCTGCCCCAGGCTATTTTTGAAATCCAGATACTAATCTCATACAATATAATTACTGGAATCGCCAGCATAAACTGGGTAAATATATCCGGGGGTGTTAGAATAGCTGATAATATAAACATCAGAAGAATAGCGTATTTTCTTTTTTGAGCTAAGAACTTGGGTGTAACAAGTCCTATTCTGGTGAGAAAGAGAATTACTAAGGGTAACTCAAAAATCAGTCCAAAGACTGATATTAATAATATAATTATAGATGTATACTTACTGATGGTAAACATCGGTTTTAAGCCGCTACTGACACTTATCAGAAAGTACAATCCTGCCGGAGACATAATAAAATATGCAAATAGAGCTCCCGCTGCAAATAGAAGAAAAGATATTGGAAAATAAATAAAGATAATCCTGCGTTCCTTTTTCTCCAGTCCTACTGAAATAAACTTCCATATTTGATAGATAATAAATGGCAGTACTATTATAATCCCACTAAAAAATGATACCTTTAATTTTACTATAAAACCTTCAGATGGTCCTATGTAGTGTAAGTCGAATTCCGGATTTTGCAATTTGGCCCTGACTGATTTAACTAATTCTAAAAAGGGACTGCCCAAAGCAAAGGGATTATCTTTTTTTCCGCTTAAGGCATCCAGGGGGCCGCGTATGATATCCAGGATTAAAATATCATAACATAAATAACTGACAATCATTCCAATCACGACAGCCACAAGGCAGAATATTATCCTCATCCTCAACTCACCGAGGTGCTCAAGTAATGATTTTTCTTCGTCTATCAAAGTAATCTCCCCATGTATGGAATCTGCAAAGTCTTAAGGTAAGCCGATAACAATATTTATCAGACAAGTAAAAATGTCAAGTATAAATTAAAATGATTATCCGGTTCCCTAAGGTTCTTCCTTCAAAATAAAGAGATAGGATGCAACCATCCTGTAAGCTTACCTGAAGCATATAAATCCTCATAAGTTGGTCCACATTTTTGACTTGCCAATCCCAAGATTGTCTGGAAAGCTGCCATGGGAGTTCTTCGCCTATTATGTCGAAAGACAAACTCATTCAAGTATGCTTGCAAGTGCTTTCCACTTACTCCGTGATGTGTGCCTTCGAGCCAAACCTTCAAATTGCCTATGGTGCGGTGAATGTGCTCAAGTTCCTTAATACTAACAACTTCATGTATATAGCCTGCCTTATTCAAACCGTCATAACCAGACCAATCATCTGTATAAACTAACGAACCAGGTTCTACATTGCCTTCAACAAATCCAATAAGAGTTTCACCTGAAACATCAGGGATAACATTTAACCTTAGACGCCCAACACGTTTCTTCTTTGTTGGTTCATCGATAACTTCTATCGCACCAGCAACAATTGTTTTTCCTGACACTCCACGACCTCGTTTTCCCGCTTTTGAGGCCCCAATATATGTTTCGTCGACTTCTATAACACTGTGGATTCTATCACGATCTGGACGTACCATCGCTGCACGGAGCTTGTGCAGAATTTGATAAGCTGTTTCATATCGATTTATGCTAAGCTGTTTCTGGAACTGAAGAGCTGAAAAACCTGGTGTATGAGTGGCAACAAGATAAGCACCCCAGAACCATATCACTAATGAAGTTCTTGTACCATGCATGACAGTTCCTGCCGTAATGCTAGTTTGATTCCCACATTCCGAACATTCAAGTCTACGATAGGTTTCTATATTGTAAGGATCAGCATTAATCTTACATTTAGGGCAAATAAACCCATTGGGCCAACGGCATTTATAAAGGTAGTCTATGCAAGTTTTTTCGTCAGGAAACCAATGTTGAAATTCAAGGAGTGTTTTCGGAAATGGAATTTTACCTCGCTCATGTCCATTCTTGATTTTTTGCACAAATATTATGCTACTTCAGATCACTTCCTTAGTAAACCGGATAATCATTTTTTTTATTTTATAGCACTTCTTGCCAATATATGTTTTAAAGAGAGGGTTGGTATAATTCTAAACGCAACTCTTTTTACCATCCTTCTGATTTTTACAGTAAATCCCCGCAAAATTGTCAATTTCTCCCAGAAATTGCGTATGAAGAATCTCCTCCCATCAGGAGAGTTTATCAGTGAAGTTTACACCCCTTATCAACATATCCTTTTAGGCGCACTTCCCTCTCAGATGGTTGTCCTTTCCAACGGAGAGATTATCAATAGCATTCCTGAGGTTGTAGATGCCGATAAGGATAGCGCTCTCTTCGTATCTGGAGCTAATTTACCGTAAAAAGTACTTATTTTGGGAATTGGCTCAGAAAATTTAATCCGTTCTCTTTTAAAATTCCCCATAAAAAATATAACTTATTGTTCGGAGGATCAGATTTACTATGATGAAGTTCAACGAAACCTCCCCTTCGGAATTAAAAAAGAGTTTCCAAGACAGCCGGTTAGAAATTGTTTTCCGTTCTCCTCGGTTATTTTTAAAAGAAAATGCATCTCCTGGAAACAGTAGCCAGAAAAAGTTTGACCTGGTCATAGTTAATACCCCTGATCCTTCCAATCTAATAATAAATAATCTTTTTACTCAGGAGTTTTATTCCCTCCTAAAGGAGAATTTGAAAGACAGGGGAGTTCTGGGCACCCGCATAACATCAGCAGAGAATTATATTGGTTAAGAAATCAGAAATTATGGTTCCTGCCTTTATTATACTTTAAAAGAGGTATTCCCTAAAATTGTCATCGTGCCGGGGAAAATAAACTGGTTTTTCGCCGGAGCTAACGATTCTTCTTTAACAGAGGATGCATCCGTTTTGGAATCGCGGTTTAAAAAATTGGCTCCTTTTGTTTAAGAGAGGTAAATTCCTGAACCGTGATGCACATCCTTTAACTTTCTTCCTTAATCTTCTTGTCATGGCACGCTATTCCAGCTCATCGGTTTAATCAATTCCCTCTTTATGCTTGGATTATGTATAGGGGGCTTTTGGGAAAAGTCTTTTATAAAGAGTTTTCCCATCCTAAAAACAATAGTTTCCATATTATCTATTCAATCAATATTGATTCTCATTGCTTACCCAATTTTTAATCAGCTAAATCTTGTCCCTCAAGCACTATTTATTCTTTTTATCGTTTTTTTCTTAATTTCTGGAATCTTAACAGGAAGCTCTTATCCTCTTTGTGCCCAACTGCTTCAGTATAATAATATTTCATTGTTAAATACTGCAGTAAATTTAGAACTCCTCGACCACTGGGGAGGTTCATTGGCAGGATTAATAACAGGATTGTTCATGCTGCCCCTCTTAGGAGTATTTAATACTCTACTCGTTCTGTTTTTTGTTTGCTTTACTTTATTAGTGCTTTTTTTATGGAAGTAATCCCTATTCATCTTATTGTAGGAGAAAGAAAGCTTCAGAGATTATCCCTTCCCTACGTTCGAACTTCTTTCATTCTGCTGGCGATAGCTATATCTTTTTTGCTTGACTCCTATCTTTTGGAGAGAAAGAGAGATGTCCAGGTGGAAAAGCTCTCTCTGATTGTAAAAATGACAGGAGAGAAGTTCAACAGACAAAAAACTCCTTTTCCTGCCTACCTATCTCAAAGCAAAGAAAAAAGGATATATGTCCTGGATTCCGATGATTATGCTCCCCGGATAAGGGGATTTGCTGGCCCAATAAACCTTCTTATCGGAGTAGATGCAAAGGGAGAAATCCAAGAAATAAGAGCATCCCCACATAGGGAGACTCCTTCTTATGTCTTAGGTATGGATAATTTTTTGTCTAAATTTAAAAGTCTTCGGTTAGGGCAAAAATTTTTTCTCACCACAAAGCGAGACTCACATCAGCAAATCCCTCAAACGGGTGCTTTCGGCGGAAATATAGATGCCATGAGTGGAGCAACAATTACCTCTCAAGCATTGATAGACATTGTAAATGAAACGGGCAGCAAGCTTAGAGAAATAGAAGCGTTTGGATTATCGAAGGAGAGCTTAGAGCAAAAGGATGTGGCCTCTTTAGCTATTGATGTCCCTTCTTTAGTCCTTATCTTCTTCACTGTATCAGCAATTGTACTTTATCTGTTCTTCTCTGATAAAGTAATGCTGAGGAGGGTATATCTTTTCCTTTCAGTGATTTTTTTAGGATTTTTTTATAACTCTACTTTTTCTGTTTTTCATCTAAGCAAGCTTTTCACTTTCAATTTACCGTCCTTTACATTGCTATCGATTATTCTTATATATCTTATTCCTTTAACCTTAGCTATATTGTTTGGGCCAGTATGGTGCGGCTGGATATGTCCTTTTGGAGCGCTTCAAGAGCTGTTAGGGAGTTCCAGATTATCTTTTAAGGTATCTAAAAAACTCGATAAAAAGGCGAGGTACTTTAAGTTTGCATTCCTGGCATTCTTTATCGTAGTTATATCTCTCGAGAGAGAAGCATCTTTTTTCAAGCAGGAACCTCTCTCTATGTTTTTCCTTAATCCTACTAGGATTTCTTTTGATAAACTTTTGTGCATTGTCATAATAATATTATCAATTTTTTTCTTAAGATTCTGGTGCAGGTATTTCTGCATCTGCAGGGCATTACTTTCTTTCTTTAATAAGATTTCTCCTCTTAAAAGGCTTTTCTCTAAAAACTACAAAAATTACCCCTTTGGCATTGAGGGTCCCCATGATTTAGATTGTATTCACTGTAATCTGTGTCTGTATGCCATAAGAAAGGATATGAGGAAAGATAGCTACTTTAAGATCGCCTTCTTTTTTACCATTCTGCTAATGATAATAATATTTTTTTCTAATATAAAAATACAGAAGCCAACTTCATATCGTACAGAAGCAGGAGAGAGGATTCTTTTTGAAAGAATAGATAAAGAGAGAATAGAAAGGCTCATCGAAGAGGATAAGCTTTCCAATAAGGAAGCCATGTTCTATGAGGTTATAGAGGAGTAAATTACGTTTATTTTCCAAACGGCCGCGCTCATCCTGCACCTTAAGACCAGCCTTGAAAGGTCAAGATTGTGAAATACGGGACTCTCCCCCACTAAGATATTCGTACCAGGAAAAAAATATCAAAAAGGTTCTAAAAATAACAACATCTTGCCTCCGCAGACATCTCCATTCCGAGTGCCTAGATCGTCTGTAAGATCTACTTCTATTAGTTCGGTGGTTTTAGTAGTGATAATACAGCGAAGTGCGGCAGTCCGGACATTGTCCTCTCCACATCCCCCTCCTACGGATCCATACAAAGTACCATCGACACAGACAATCATCTTAGCTCCTTGCTCCCGTGGAGTGGAACCGATGGTTTCAACGATGGTAGCAAGACAAACAGCTACTCCGCGATTTCGAAGCTCTGCAAGTTTGCGAAAGATTTCTTGATCGGTCATTTGCTACCTCCAACCGCTGTTCTCAAAGCTAGCACTCCTGCCGAACCCTTCCTGCGTATGCAAACAAGCTCAGCCACGATGGAGATGGCAATCTCAGCAGGCGATTCGGCCCCGATTGGAAGCCCAATCGGAGTAAAGACTTCTTTCAGACGATCTTGAGGTATACCCTCTTGAGCTAATATGTCTAAAACAAAGCGAATCCTTCGGCGGCTTCCGATAAGTCCAACGTAAGCAGTTTCATTGCGCAATATCTCAACAAGACACTCTATGTCATGCTCATGGCCACGCGTTATCACGACAACATAGGTGGATGGGCTGAGGGGCATATCACGCAAGGCTTCTGTGAAGTCCTCCGCAATCACCTTACAATCAGGAAAGAGAGACGTGTGAGCAAACTCAGATCGATCATCGAGCACAGTAACACTAAATCCAACTTGGCGGGCAAAGCGCGTTAGGTGTAAGGCTATATGACCTGCGCCGCATACCAGAAGCTTCGCATCAGCTGAAAGAACATCGATAAAGACTCTTACTCCGTGAGCAATTTCAACAATGCGTTTCTTCTTCTCTTTGAGAGCCTCCAGAGCCGGATCACACAAAGTCATTCTCAACTGCTTCGACTCAATTTCTCCCTCCATCGATCCATCCCTCAATATAATCACTTTCCGACCAGATGGGACATCCGAGCGGTGAGAGGCTACGATAGTGGCAAGACAAAAAGTTTCCCCTTTTTCCAGAAGTTCATTAACTCTATCAATAAGCTCCATAAGTACTTCAATAATAAATCAATAATTGGTGAGGAGAAAGTAATCTGCAAGGCATTAAAGGCGGTTTTACAAGGCGAAAAACCCACCTATCCGCTGAATCAGGTTTGATAAGGTATGGTCAGCCCTTAAAGCTTATCCCTCTGCCCTCTTTGACCTCGCCAATGATCCAGCAGGGATGTCCCCGCCGCTCGAATAATTCGAACAGCCGATCCAGCTTATTAGGCCTTACGGAAGAGAGTAGCCCCCCCGATGTTTCCGGGGTAAAAAGCATCAACTGCTCTTTTTTGCCTATGGAGGCTTCAAAACGAACCTTCCCGACGTAACAGTTCCTGTTACGGAACGTACCGCCTGGAAACAGATTCTTTTCTGCATACTCCCGGGCACCCTCCAAAAAGGGAATCTTTTGCATAAATAAAGAGAGCTGCACATTACTATTATCAGCCATCTCCAGGCCGTGGCCCATCAGGGAAAACCCGCTAACATCCGTACAGGCCTGCACACCGACTTCCTGAAAGATGCGGGCGGCCTGGCGGTTCAGTTTTTTCATACTGGCAACTGAAGCGGAGATCTCCGGCTCACTGGCGATTTCCATTTTTAAAGCCGTAGTGGTAATACCAGTGCCCAGAGGCTTGGTGAGAACCATCAGATCCCCCGGACGGGCATTCGCCTTCTTCAGGATCCGATGCGGATTTGCCAGACCTGTAACGGCCAATCCGTATTTAAGCTCCTTATCTATTAGCGTGTGTCCCCCGGCCAGGACGCCTCCGGCTTCAGCCACCTTATCAGCACCACCGCGCAGGATATTTTCCATGGTCTCTGAGGACAGATCTTCGGGAAAGCAGCAGACATTCAGGGCCAGGGTAACCTCACCGCCCATGGCATAGACATCGCTTAGAGAATTGGCAGCCGCGATTGCGCCGAAGTCGTATGGATCGTTTACAATGGGCGGGAAAAAGTCTATGGTCTGGATCAGTGCACACTCTTCACTGATCTTATACACCGCCGCATCATCGCTGACCGCCAGTCCTACTAAAAGATTGGGGTATTGATCCGGATTAAAATAACTCTTTAAAAGGCGCAGGACCTGCGCCAGGGTCTCAGGACCCATCTTGGCCGCTCACCCAGCCGCAGAAGATAAAGCTGTAAGCGGAATAGTTCGCTCAGCCAACTGCTTACCTCCAATCCCTTTATTAATCCATGGTGATTCTTTCACAAACTTGTTCCAATTTCAAGCAGGTGCGTTCCCAAGGTAAATCAGATAGTTGTTTTTGGTTTGATTCGTTTTCGACAGGTAGCCTATTACTATGCCCAGAATTAGGGCAGCTTCAAGAATTTCCCTCAGCATAATTATGTAACTGGACAGCACAATTTTTCTCCTGTAGTCTGATCAGGTTATAGGTAGCATCCCGCGCATGAGTCCTCCATATGGCTCCGCGGCTCTTCTCAGCTTACCTATCACGAGGATCATTCAGTTTGCAACAGTCAAGCTTTTTGCCTCCAAACTGCTTCCTGTTATTCTCGGCCATTCGGCCAAGAAAGCGCTCAAGAGGACTCTTTTTCTTCTCAACAGCAGCAGTAATACAGCAGCCTGAATCGATAATCTCTTCTTTGATGCAATCGATAGACAGAATCCGCCGGCAGTATTCGATCCTGATGCCGCTTTCCTGGAGGGCGACGTTATTCACACCCTCCATTTTCATCAACCTTTCATAGAAAGCGGAAGCCGCCTCCTGTGATGGACGATCTTCTAAAGGAATCACAGATACTGATAAGTACTCTTCCATAAATATCTCCTCTTTTCGGGTAGGCGAAGAGGAAGTAGAGGTGTGAGCTCCCTCTGCGCAGTGAATCAGATTCAGGAGACTCGATAGCCCTGAGCCTCTATGGTTTCTTTGATCTGGGGTAACCCGACCTGGCTCTCATCGTAGCGAACGGCAACCGATTTTCCTTCCAGGTCTACCTCGACGTTCGTAACTCCCTGTAAGGCATCCACTGCCTTTTCCACCGTCATCTTGCAGTGGTTGCAGGTCATGCCTTCCACTGTAAGCTTGTTTTCTATAGCCATCTTTTTCTCCTTCTTTTGGTTTGACGTTTAATTTCCTTTAGCTATAAATCGTTTCAGACTCAGTGAGTTTGAAACCACCGATACAGAGCTGAACGACATGGCAGCTCCTGCAATGATCGGGCTCAGCAATCCTACCGCGGCAACTGAAATGCCCACGGCGTTGTAGAAGAATGCCCAGAAGAGGTTCTGCCGGATCTTGGTCATGATCTTTCGTGAAAGCTGTAAAACTGCCCCTATCGTACGCAGATCACCTTTCATCAAAGTGACATCGGCAGACGGGTATCTACATGTTCTTTATCTCTCTGAATTTGATTCGGAATTCTGTCCCTTCATCTCTGTTTAGCTCTATCTTACCCTCAAGCTGTTCCTCTGCTAAACCGGTGACCAGTTTTAAACCTAATGATTCAATATCTCTGAAGTCCAAATCTTCTGGTATTCCAACACCGTTATCGCTGACCATCAGTTCAATCTCATTTTCATCAGTTGAGTTAAGGGATATCTTGATCTTACCTCTTCTGCCTTCGGAAAAGGCATGTTTCAGAGAATTGGAAACCAGCTCACTGATGATAAGTCCAAGCGGAATGGCATTATCAATTCCTAAGTAAACATTTCCCAGATCCATTTCTAGTGAAATTCTGCCTGCTCTTCCTACATAAGTCCTGAATAAGTCATTTGCAAGATTCTTGATATAATCACAGAAATTAATGCACGAAAGGTCTTTGGACTGGTAAAGTTTCTCGTGGATAAGTGCCATCGATTTTATACGGTTCTGGCTTTCTTTGAACATCTCAATATACCTTTTATCCTTGATATGTCTGGACTGAAGCTTAAGCAGGCTTGTTATAACCTGCATATTGTTCTTGACCCTGTGGTGGATTTCCCTCAGAAGCACCTCTTTCTCTCTGAGAGATGCCTTGATTTGCTCTTCAGCCTTCTTACGTTCGGTAATGTCACGACTTATTCCTATCAATCCCCTGATGTTTTCCTGGTCGTCAAGGATGGGACATTTGATGGTTTCTAAGCAAAGCCTCTCGCCCTTATCGTCAGTCATTTGCTCTTCGATACGGATTGGCTTGCGCCTTTTGATGACTTCTTCATCGCTCTTTCGACACAGCTCGGCCATTTCTGGAGGGAGGAATTGTTCATCGTTTTTTCCGAGGATCTTTTCTCTCTCCAAACCCACCAGTTTCTCAAGTGCTTTGTTCACCACAATATTGCGGCCCTGCGCATCCTTAAAATATACAGCATCAGGAATAGTCTCGATTAACGTATTAAGCTTTGTGTTTGCCTCCCGCAGCGCTTTTTCCGCCTGCTTGTGCTCAGTGATTTCTTGTTCAAGTTGTTCATTGGTCCTTTCTAATTCGATTGTGCGCTGCTCTACCTTCTCCTCAAGGTGGTCACGGTATTTCCTCAATTCCTCCTCTGCTTTTTTCCGCTCGGTGATTTCTCCATGCAACTGTTCATTTGTTTCTTTAAGCTTTTTAGTTCGGGAAGATACTAAACGTTTGAGCATCCAAATCCATAAGAGAAAAGCCACGGCTCCCAACAGGACCATAAGCAGTCCAATTACAAGCAATCGCTGTATCTCTTTTGCTCTTATTTGTTTTCTTTTGATAGGGACAAATATGAACTTATCTAGATCCAAATCCCCTTCAACTATCCCGCTCTGTTTAAGAAAAGTGTGCATGCGTCGCCAGCGATCAGGGTTAGTATGACCTACAGGCACTATTGGATAAAGAATCAGCTTGCGAACTCTTTCATCCTGAAAATGATTGAAAGATTTAAAGTCATCCACGGCAATGATACGTGGTAGCTCGCGAGCAATTCTATATGCAATTGACTCAGGATTTTCTAGTGCATACATCCAGCCATTTAGGCTGGCCTGGATGAATCTTTGAACCAGATCCGGATTCCGGTCAACCAGACGTTGGTGGGTGAACAGTGAATCTCCATAGAAATCGACTCCATAGGTCGATGGCAGCAAACTCTTTAATTGATAGGAAAAATTATAATTTGAGAAAGGAGAAAAATCAAAAAAAACGGAGTAATTTTCGCAAAAACTGACGAGATTCTCTTAAAAATCGCATCTTATAGAGAAAAGCCAGGTATAGGATGTTTTGCAATCCGATTTTTAGCCATTAAGCCATTAGATTAGCATAATCATGCCTATCTGTCGATTCTTTAAAGAAATTGAGAACGTATATTACCCCTGGAAGATTGTAAGAGAAAATAAAAAGACAGTTTCACTTAATTCCATTCAGAGAGGCTGGATCAGGTCCGGGAGGGGTATGATGAGTTTTTACAAGATGCCTAAGGATTTTTTTCACCTCATCAGGATCGGTAATGACAGCTATTATCTTCATGGGAGATGCACATTTTTGGTAGTGCGGTCCATAATACTATACCTGCCGATTCACATACCTCACATAGAAAATCTTAAAACCACTAAAACAGGGTCGGCAGATCACCGTAAGTTCTTATTCGTAAACGAAGTCTCCAGACTACACGCCTGCTTGTTCGCACTAGAACGACTTCCAGTTCTCCTGATTTAACCTTTTGCAAAACGGTCTACCGGCTTAACCCTGGGGCTGCAGTCGCTCTCTTATACGGCAGCCAACCCTCACCAACATCAACCGGTTTTAGCTTCTCGATATCCTGTTCAGTGATCACGATATGCCACGGAGCTCCATCCGTCAACTGTGAACCGCGCAGTAAGCTGGCTTCTACCCATCGAATGACTGTACTTCGATAGACTCCAAACAGCTCTGCTGCTTTCGAGCCAACACTCTCAGCCGCTTTCCGGCCAGGGGGTGCGGTGGGTATGTAATGTAGATTTCCGATAGCAGATCATCATCGGCATAAGTAGTCTGCAACGCAGTACGGACAGATAAAGGGGTGAACTTCAAAGATCTAAAAACAAAAACTGGATTGTCTATGCGAAGCGTCCTTTTGCCGGTCCCGAACAAGTACTGGAATATCTGGGCCGCTATACCCATAGAGTGGCTATCTTCAATCACCGGATCAAGTCGATCAAGGATGGGAAAGGTGTGGTTAAGAATCCCAAGCATCGGGCCTTATTGATGACCGTTTATGGTACTGGTTTACGAGTAAGCGAAGTTGTCCGATTAAAGCCCTGTCATATCGAAAGTGATCGAATGTCGATTCGCGTGGAACTGTCGCAACCGCCATTGTCCTAAGTGTCAGACCCTGGTCAAAGAGAGGTGGCTACAGGAACGTAAAGATGAACTCATACCTGTTGGTTATTTCCAATTTTAAAAAGGGACTGCCCAGAGCAAAGGGATTATCTTTTCTGCCGCTTAAGGCATCCAAGGGACCGCGTATGATATCCAGGATCAAGATATTATAACATAAATAACTGACAATCATTCCAACCACGACAGCCACAAGGCAGAATATTATCCTCATCCTCAACTCACCGAGGTGCTCAAGTAATGATTTTTTTTCGTCTTTCAAAACAAGTCTCCTGCTTTGAGTGCTGCAATTCCTTTCTCCGTTATCAGGCGAAGATCTCCTGATCGTTGGGTAACACCCTCACTATCATATATAGCTAGTAATAACAGGCATATTTTCCTGTTACCTTTAACAAGGTTACGAAACTCTGCCACTGTCATACCCTCTTTCCGGCAGGCAAGAGCCTTCAGCAACATCTTTCTGCATCGATCTACTAAAGAGGCATGGAGGTAACTATCATCTATAAAATAGACCTCCTTCTTTTCAACAAGATAGCGCAGGATATTGTTCAGCCCCTTTTCATCAATATCCTGGCTTTTCGCGGCAAGAATAAGTTCGGACATAAGGGGGGCCTTCATTTTGCAACTCTTCAGAAAATTTGCTACAAAACTTATCTGGCGATTCAATTCCTGCTCAATGTCTACTGAGTGATTATTTAGTGCCCAGGTATGTTCAACCTGTTTCAACTTCCCCTCCGCTTCCAGTTTATTAAGTAAAAGATGTAGAAAAACTTCTGCCGGGCAATCACGATCTATCCTCAATATGCCCATAAGTTCTTCGGTTGTACGTCCTCTCTTAACAAGCGGGTTTCTTCTGTGAAAGGAAGCAATATTTTTCAACAGCTGTTCCTCTAATCTATCGCATTCTCTCTTTACAATTAGATAGATATTGTCGCCGTAAGTAGAGCAGAATAGATCTTCCGGCAACGAGTTGGAAACTACTGCGTGCACCTGGTTGGGTGAGACATTCAGTAGATCAGCGATCTCCCTGTGTGTAACCACGCTTAAGCGCTTTCTTACTTCCAAAGCAACAAGTTCCTGGAGTTTTCCTTCAGCAATCCTGGTCATGCTTTCAATCAATTTTCCAGAACGCCGGCGGTGAAGCAGAGGGAATGTATCAATTACCACACCTCCCCCAAGAGTTATATCACTCGATGTATTCCGGATTACGAACCTATCACCCCATTGGACATTGAGGGGGTCTTCCAGATGTATCTGAACAAGGGCAGTGTTTCCCCCGGTTAACCTATCACAATCAATCAAGTGGACTCTTGCCTGTTGTTCATATGTACCAAGATGAAAAATCACCAGGTTCCATAATTTAGTGAAACTGCGATTATGATGAAAGAGACGCAGTCTGGCATCCAGCATTTTAGTATGACGAAGAATACGGTCTGAGATGATCATACCTCTTTTAAAATCCTGGCGGGTAAGACCTACAAGGTTTATTGCTGCCCTGTCACCAGCAACTACCTCTTCATCTTCTTTTCCGAAGCATTCAATCCGCCTCACTCGCAGCTTCTTTTCTCCAGGTAATAGGTAAGCCGTATCACCCACACGCAGGGTACCGCCTATCACTGAGCCGGTGACAACCGTTCCAAAGCCCCTCACACTGAAGATCCGGTCAATAAACATCCTGAAAATCTCACCCACTGGTCTATCAGTAATTCGTGATGCTACCTGGTTAATACATTCCCTTAACTGATCAAGACCATCACCATTGATTGCAGAAACTTTTACAATCGGGCAATTCTCCAGAAAGGTTCCGGAAACAAGTCCTTTTATCTCATCCTCGGCCAAGTCGACAATCTCAGGTTCAACCAGATCAATTTTCGTTATTGCCACAAGTCCACTTCGTACGCCCAGTACGTCCATAATCTGAAGGTGCTCATGTGTTTGGGGCATCACACCACTATCTGCCGCAACAACCATCAGGGCAAAATCCAAACCACATGCACCTCCAACCATTGTATGGACAAAATCGCGATGACCTGGAACGTCTATAATGCCGATTATGTCACCAGAAGAAAGAGCTAAATACGCAAAACCCAGATTTATTGTTATCCCGCGCTTCTTCTCCTCCTGGTGAGTGTCACAGTCAATTCCTGTCAACGACTTTATTAACGCCGTTTTCCCATGGTCAATATGGCCTGCGGTACCCATAATAAGGTGTTTCAATTTTTCACCTCAACACTAATGGATAATACTCTTAAAAAATAATGAATTCTTAGCCCAGAGATTTAATCGATTCCGAGATTGAATGAGCTATATATTCAATATCTTCCTCAAATACAGTCAATACATCAAAAACAATCTTACCTTCGCGCAACACCCCAACAATGGGACGTTCAAGGCTAAGGAGTCTCTTAAAAATTTGCTCGGCAAAGCTCAACTCATGCTCACCTTCTCTATTCTGCGGCAAAACTTCTACCGCGGCACTCTTAAGTCTAACAGCAGGTAATGTTCCGCCACCGCATTGGCCCTCGCTTGCATTCAGCCGGGCAGAGATTTCAAGGCTTGATAGTTCTTCAAGAAGTCTTGAAGCAATGGATTTCAGTTCCCCCTGACTCCTATCCAAAATGGCAAAAGTCGGGCAGGAAGAGGAGAGTTTTTTATCATCGAGATATTGCCTGCACACACTTGAAAGAGCTGTGAGTGTTAATTTTCCAACCCGTACAGCCCTCATAATTGGAGAACGGCTGAGACGCGAGATCAATAAAGCTTTGCCTGCAGCAATTCCTGCCTGCGGACCGCCTAAGAGTTTATCGCAACTAAATGTCACAATGTCAGCGCCGGATGCTATCGCACTGCGGACATCCGGTTCATTCTGTAGAAGTATTCCCTTTAGCTTACTGAGAAGTCCTGAACCAATATCATACACCATTGGCAAATTATGCGTATGTGCCAGATGCGATAAATCTTTTACCGAGACTTCTTCAGTGAAGCCGGTTATTGTGAAGTTGGATCTATGGGCTTTGAAGAGTAATGCTGTTCGTGGAGTAATCGCTTCCTCGTAGTCAGAAAGACGAGTCTTGTTCGTTGTTCCAACCTCGACCATATGGACACCACTGGCTTCAATGATCTCTGGAATACGAAATGAGCCGCCAATTTCTATCAGTTCCCCTCTTGAAATAATTACTTCACGATCGCGGGCCAGGGTATTGAGGACAAGGACTATAGCTGCGGCATTGTTGTTAACAACCACAGCATCTTCTGCCGAGGTTAGGAATTTCAGTATCTCAACAACATGCTTGTTCCTGCTGCTGCGACAGGCATACTTAAGGTCATACTCTAAATTAGAATAGCCTTTAGCAACCTGTGATATATCATTTATGACTTCCTGCCCCAGAGGTGCTCGACCAAGATTCGTGTGAAGCACCACTCCGGTTGCATTAATCACCGGCTTAAGTGACTGTCCTGAGATGCAGCTCACCAGGTCCTCAATATCTGAAATAATGAGCTCCATTGTGCAGGTGTTTTTACCATCCAGGATACTATCTCTGAGGCGCTTTATCACTTTGCGGGTGGCATAGGTTATAAGCTCACGGCTGTTTTTATTAATCAATCCCCTTATAATGGGATTGTTTAACACCAGGTTAACGCTGGGTAAACTTCTTAAGTTTTTATTCTCAGGCTTAATGTTACTGGTCATGTGTACAACTGGTTTCTGATAGTAACAGAGAGGGCAGGAATCGAACCTGCCGCGGAGGGTTTTATCCGCCCGCTACTGGTTTTGAAGACCAGCCGGAACACCAGTTCCATCCTCTCTATGATAAATCTAATAGCCCATATTGCTTTGGGCCAGGTTGAATGTCAAGGGAGATCTTTATCTTCACCTTTTGACTCTGTCTGTGGGGTGTCTTCTTGTTCAGAATTAGACTCCTCATCCATTCCCTCCAGTGAGTGCCTGAATTCCCTTATACCCTTAGCTATAGCCCGGCCAATCCCGGGTAATTTTTTAGGGCCTAATACTATAAATCCAATAATCAAAATAACAATTAATTCAGGCATTCCAATACCAGACATATCTCGTAACTCCTGTATTTTAAATTAATTCTTTAGAAATGCCGCTTAGCATTCCTTGAATAACCCGGAACACATTAAAGCGAAAGAGCTTTACCGGCCACTTCATTTCATTTTTTTTACACATGGTCGAATGATCCTTAAAATTATATTGACTCATTATTTTTTTTATCCCCTGCTCAAGCCTGGGATTATCTCCAAACGAAAAAATATTATCAATCGCCTCTATCATCTCCTTTTCCCGTTCAATTCTTTCCTCAATTTTCTCAGCCTCCCTCTGGCTTAATATCCCATATCTCAGCTTCAGCCGATTAAGCTCAAAAGCTGCTTCGTATGTGCTGGATACCAATTCATCACGACTCATCCACTCTGTCTCATAATTAAGTGTGTATTTCCAACTTGGAGAAAGTTGCGCCTGACGGTGCTCTGCCAGAGTGCGATGAAATATCCTGTAACCAAACTTTTCAGGGCTCTCAAATGCCCTGCTTCCCGGGTCAAGAAACGGGGCAAGAGGTGAGATATAGGGATGAATTCTCCCGTTACTGTCTCGGCAGTACTTTTCCATTAAATTGCCACAGTATCCGATAGTTTCCTTAACTGATTGTGGTGTTTGACCAGGCAGCCCAATCATAAAAAAGATATCCACCCTTTTACATCCCAATTCCAATGCATCTTTGAGGGTCCTCTCAAGGGATGCATTGTCATAATCCCTCCCGAGCTTCTTTCGTATTTTTTCATCATGTGATTCAGGTGAAATTTGAATGTTAAAGTTAGGAATGGCGGCCGCCACCGTCTCCAGAAACTCCTTAGACGGCGGAGAGAATAATTCAAAAGCTAGATGATTTTTAATCTTCCATTCCTTGATTTTATTCAGTAGATCTCGAGCATAATCAAAGCCGGCCTGCAGAATATCTCCTACTATGATAATCGGTGCGTTAAGATAGCCTGCTATCAATCCAATATCCTCTGCTACAAGGTGCGGGCTTCGATATGCCGGGGAGCTTCTTCCACAGATGCTCTTATATGCACTTGCCGAACCGCCGCATATTAGGCAATTATGAACACAGCCCCGGCAATTTAAAGCAGCCACAATGGGATAATTTAACCATCCCCTGAAAGGCAGATGACCCAGGAGGTCTAGATGCCGGGCAGAAGACCTCATAATGCTCCTGTAATCGAATGGTATCCCGTTTAAATCTACAGGCAAATGGGAGAGCTCATTTATCCGAACCTGACCATCTTTCTGCCAGGTGAGATTGGATACATCTTCCAAAGAGCTTTTCTCTTTAACCGATGCTAAAAGCTGGCGCAATGGCTCTTCTGCCGAATCACCCCTGATAACATAATCAACCTGAGGGTACAGGATTAGCTCCTTATGGTAATAAGAGGAAGTGAAACCACCGAAGATGACCGGTATTTCCGGATGATACTTTTTAACTATTCTGGCCAGTTCTAAGCTGCCCTGTGCATGAACCAACCAGTGCAAATCTATACCAAAGCTCAAGGGATTTAATGATTTAATCAATTTCTCTACACTGAATCTGCGGTTTCTTAACATCCTGAGGGCTACATTAATTATGCGTACTGAATAACCTTGTCTCTGGAGATACTCCCGTATGGTCATAAAACCAATGGGATACATCTCAAATATCTGTGTCGAAGGAACCACATCACTGACGGGACCGTACATAACTGATTTTTCTCGAAAATCATAGACACTCGGTGGATGAAGTAGAATTAAATCCGTCCTGGACATATATCCCTATTTTTCTCCTCTAGTGAAATATCCTGTTTCCAACCAGGATTGATTCCATTACCCCACTGTATGCTAAAGAGATCTCAGTATGGGCCGAAAATCCACATCTTTCACAGGAAATCTCCCCGCGGTTCTTAACATAACAGCCCTGGGTGAGCTTTCCGTCCGGGTCCACGCTGGCAATCATCCACGGATGACACCTCCAGCGGTTGTTTTTCAATGCCTTAAGACAGGCGTAAGAATCTGCTATGGGCAGCCCCTGTTTTTTCAAGCTTATAAGATTTTCCAGAACCATCATCCGCTTATTAAATGGTAGAAATAGGTCCTCTTCTACCTCCTGGTATGGATAATGAAATTGGACGGTTATTCCCTTTACCTCCGTTGAAAGGAATTTCACCAATTCCGGTACTTCTTCCCAGTTGAGGGAATTAATGGTTATATGGGCGAAGATTTTGGGATGAGAAGAGCTCCTTATATTAGAGATAATCTTATCAAAGCTCTCACCACGAAGGTAGTCGTGCGTTTTTTTTAAGCCGTCTATACTTACCCAGATATTATTAGCATTAACATCCAGAGGAAATGTCCCGTTTGTTGTTATTCCCACATTAAAGAAAAGCCTTCTTGCCTCTCTCACAATATCCTTAATGTCATAGCCGGCTTCTTCCCATAGGAACGGCTCTCCTCCTTCAATAATTAATATTCTAACGCCATGCTCATAAAGCTTATTCAAAGACTCCATTGCCATGGAAAAGGAAATACTCTTCTTCTCCTTTTTCCAGAAAGGGCAATGTCTGCATTTGAGATTGCATTTATGGGTAAGCTTTATTCCTGCTAAAAGAGGCCTTTTAATATTAAAAAAGCGGCTTTTTACATAGTATAAGAAATAGTATGCATACCAGGCCATCCGTGTTAAGAGTTTCAGCGTTAACGGCTTATTGCCCTACCCCTTATCATTGGTTGGTTCTTTAATCTCACCACTAATTTCCTGGCCCGCTTTTTTAAATTCCTTGATCGACTTGCCCAGAGAACGTGCTATCTCAGGAATCCTTGCCGCCCCAAATACAAGTAGGGCAATACCGAAGATCACAATCAGCTCCGTCAATCCCAATCCACCTATCATATCTCTTTACCAACCTTTCTCTATATTTAATATCAGCCGCTTTCTGCGGGAATATTATTTTAACCATATCTATCTTTAATATCTAAATCTTTTTACTTCCCCTGTCAAGAGCCTCATAGAGCATCTATATTTTTAAAGCCCCGGCGATTATATAGCTGCAAGACAGGAGGAGTCCACTCATAAGATGGATAGCTATAGTCCTGCTCATAGCAGGTATCAATTTTCTTCCTGCTTTGTAGTTAATCCTTGCCAATCTGGCTGCTTTCCAGGCCAGGGGAACGGTAAATAGAGCCATAAGGCTCATCCAGGGGATTATTCCTAATAAAATTGCTAATATTATAACCAGGAAAGTAAAAATCAACAGGAGATAAAAGCCTTTAATTGCCCTTTCCGGTCCCATTCGGACAATGAGTGTATCTTTCTTTGCTGCTTTATCGCAAATATAGTCCGGGAATTGGTTGATATAAAGGATAGCTGTTATCAGGAGACCCACCGGTATGGAGATAACCAATGCTTCTAAACTAAAGCTTTGTGTCTGAACATAGTAGGAACCCGATAACACCAGGGGGCCGCAGTTTAGACCTGCCAGGAACTCACCCCAGCCCCGATATCCAATTCTTATTGGTGATGCGGTATAGAAATATCCGGATAAAACTCCTATGATGCCAATTATTAATATCGCCCAGCCGCGAGCATAGCTTAGATATAAGCCAATCAAAATGGCCAGAGCGAAAAAGAATATTGCAGCCAGGTAAATCTTCTCTTGTGATATGAGTCCTTCCTGGATTACACGGCTGCCTCCGCTAAAGGGGGTGAATTCTTTATTAATATCATCAGCACGACTCTTATGATCAAAGTAGTCATTGGCCAGATTCGTTCCTGCATTTACAAATACAACAGCCAGGATGGTTAACAAAAAGTACCCAGAATAAAATATACCGGTTCTGTACCAGGCAATTGCCGCTCCCAAGACTGTTGGTACTATTACTGCTTGAAAGAATGGCGCACGAAGTGCCTTTATCCACAATTTTAATGATGATAATAGATCCATTATGCCTGTTCTGTCCTGAATAAAGAAATATCCCCTCCCCGGAATCCTTCCTTATCTGCAACAATATCCAGGGCTAAGGTAGATAAGGTCTCAACAAACAGGTTCATGATATTGTCCATCCTGCGAGAATCTATTGTCTTAATGTATCTTTTGCATTTATCGCACACATCTATTCTATGTGCTTCATCACCTTCTGCAAAGAAGTACCTCAAAGATTCCTGATCATCGTTTTCACAGAAAGGGCAGACCAGTCTCTTAAACAACCACTCGGTATGGCATAGCGGACAGAACAGCCATCTTCTACCTGTTTCTTCCTCTAATCTAGCTATCAGGGACTCTCTGCCGCAGATGGGGCAATACCCCCTGAGCCAGTTATTTGAGTCAGCAATTTCTGCTAACTTTTCAGCGTAGCTTGCAATAAAAGGAGATAAAGCCTGATTGACAAGAAAATAGAATATAGTGTAATCAATCTCCAAATCACCGGCTAAGCTCTCCAGGACTGATCCATCCTCCATAAGGCCTTTAATAAGCAGCCTATGCTGCTCAGCCAGAGAGGAGCTGTTAAAGGTTGCAGGTATTGCTTCTTCCCTCTTATTTCGAAGAATCTGGTGGATGTCCCTTAAGATTTTATCAAGAAGATGCGGGTCTATTTTGATATCTTCAGGACTTAAGAGAGGGATACCTTTTGAATTTCTGCTGCGGAATAAGTCATTGTTAGAAACACTCAAATCAGGTTGAAAGGATGATTGAACCTTCTTTTGAGCATTGAACGTGCATTCATAAAATTCGAGAATCTCCTTTAATTCCGGCTTTACGGTCTTTAACTCAGCAATCTGAACCAGAGCTAAGCTATAAAAATCTTCCTCTGTCTTCTCCAATTATGTGACCCCTTTATGCTATTACCTTCGAAATCTTGCGCCTTCAACACAAGAAATAATCAAGTCCAGCGCCCGAATATATTGTGTCGGACTTTTACTTATAAAACTTTGGTTGCGGCTGTATGCTGCGCTGGGCTAATAAAACAAAAATGAACTTTTCTATATATGCATTTGCCCGCCAATCAGTATTGCGTACCTAAGGAAGAAACCACCCAATAGTACCAGAACAGAAATAAGCATCGATATTTGAGGACTCTTTGCTCCTCCCTTAAAACCAACAAGAAGGGGTACAACCAAACCCAGACCAATAATGCCGATCCACCATAGAAGTCCGAATGCAGAACCGATAACAGCTTTCATTTGAGCGGAACCGATTCCAACAATGATGAAAAGGATAACTATAAGAAGCTGAAACACAATTAAGCGGCTGTTCATAATCTCTAATCTGGGAACATCGGAACCTATCTTGCTCTCCGGCTTGAAGACCTGTAAAACCGCCAGTATAAAAGCAACTGCCGCTATGCCCGTTACAATGGCAGATGAAACAAAAACCAGGGGAAGCAGCCAGTTGTTCCAGAGTAGATTGCTTGTCGCAGAAATTAGAATACCGGTGTAAACTGTAACCAGCAGTGCAAAAGGCAACCCAACAACTCCAAGTACTTTCTTGAGTGTTTCAGCCCATTTGAATGGGTAGGCGAGAAGAGTGATGACCAGGTATAGCAAAGATCCCAATATAAATATGGTCAAAAGCCAGGTACCGGTTGACATTGTGGAGCCAATCTTGAACATAAGCGATTCAACGCCAAGTGTCTCGTGTGAGCGCTTTAAAATCATCTCCCAGAAACGCCCCGGTTTACCCAGGTCAATAACTAAAAGAAGCACACCCAGGATCGCAGGCCAGGGAGCAATTAAAGCCCCTGTTGTGCTTATTCTCCTGTACTTTCTTCCCCCAGCCAGATCAGCCACTACGGCCACCATAAAAACTGCGGCACCTAAACCCGCCGCAAATAAGTCTAAAGCTACTGGTATACCCCAATTGTAATGTTCCATATCTATTCTCCCCCTGACTTAGCATCGGATGCTGCAGTATCGGATGCTGACCGTTGTTTAAACAAATAAGCAAATATGGCGACAAGGATAGCCATCCCGGGTATTACTCCCAGCAGCCACCTCCAAAAAATCTTTTCAGTCGGCTTTCTGGGAGCCTCAGGCAACCCATATATTGAAGCCTTTTCTGGTAAGAGGTACATCACATGCTGACCACCCAACTCATCCTTTCCGTAAATGCGTGTAGAAAATCCCTGTTTCTCCAGGATATTCTGCCTCTCCCTGGCAACAGCTAACATTCCGGTTCTTGAACCGAAACTAACAGCTCCGGTTGGACAGGTTGTAGCGCAGGCCGGCTCAAGGCCATTTTTAACTCGATCCAAACACATCCAGCATTTCCTGACTGTCCCACTGGCACGGTCAAACTGCGGAATGTCGAATGGACAGACCTCAACGCAATACTTACACCCGGTACAGATACTCTGGTTTATATAAACTATTCCATTCTCCAGTTTTTTTATTGCCCCGGTAGGACAGACCTGTTCACATGGAGCATCAACGCAGTGATGGCACTGTTGTTTACGGAATAACCACCTCGGATTTTCATCATAATCTTCCGGTTCAATAAATTGAATAAGCGTCCAGGTATTGGCAGAGAGCCTGGGAGGATTCTGGTAAGTGCCGGTAAATTTGGTCTTTTCGGCCGGACGTTGATTCCACTGCTTACAGGCTACCTGACATCCCCGGCACCCTATACATTTAGCTACGTCGATTAGCATTGAAACTTCAGTCATCATTTATGCCACTCCCTTCTTTTTAACATCGCACAGAAAAGCCTTGTACTCCGGAATCATTGTATTGGCATCTCCTACATGAGGAGTCAGACAGTTAGCGCTGGAACCCCTGGAAAGACCTGCATAGCCCCAGTGCCAGGGAATACCGATCTGGTGTACAACTTTTCCGTTCAGTTGGAAAGGCTTAAAACGCGAAGTAACACAGGCCACACCTTCTAATGTACCGCGAGCTGTTGTTACAATTACCCGGTTACCGTTCTTTATCCCCTTTTCAGAGGCAAGCTCACGGCTCATCTCCACAAATACATCCGGCATAAGTTCTACCAGCCAGGGCAGATTACGCGTCATAGCGCCTGCCTGCCAGTGTTCGGTTACACGGTATGTTGTGCCCACAATGGGGAAGTCGGCAGGCGTGCCTATTTCATTGCCCTCTGGTCTATCCTTGTGCCATAATTTTATAGCAGGATTGATTGCTTCAGCATGTCCCATTGGATTTTTGTCCAGCGGGCTTTCCAGCGGTTCATAATGCTCAGGGAGGGGGCCATCGGCCCTGCCCATTCCAAAAATCCGTGCATGCCCCTCAGGCTTCATAATGAAGGGATACCTTGCATCATCCCGCAAAGTTCCGTCTGGATTCATGAGCGGGTACCATCCTCCGTCAGGCACATCACCGATCCACTTTTTGGTAACATACTTTCCATCCAATGCAACGCCCTCAAAGGCAATTACAGGATGCTCCTTATCCCAGGGCCTACCCTTCATGTCAACAGATGCACGGTTATAGATAATTCTCCGATTCACCGGCCAGCACCAGGACCATTCCGCATAGAGCCCGATATTGCTCGGGTCTATTCCATTGCGCCTGGCAGCCATGTTGCCTGCTTCAGTATATGAAGCGCAGTAGAGCCAGTTGCCCGAAGAGGTGGTTCCGTCAGCATTCAGCTTACCGAAACTGGGAAGGAGCTTCCCGGTTGTAAGATCGTACCCGTTTATCTCTTTGGCTACCGCGTGCACATCCGGCTCATCAGCAGAGCCGTAATTCCACTGCATATCAAGAATCGCAGCAGAGATGGGACCGCCCTGATTTTTGTAGCGTGCACTTACAGCCTTGAAGAGCCTGTCAAGGATCCACAGGTCGGATTTAGCCTTACCGGGAGGATGGACCGCAGTGTAGCGCCACTGGCTCCAGCGTCCTGAGTTGGTTATGCTGCCTTCCTTCTCCACGGATGCAGCCGCCGGCAGCAAGAAGACCTCAGTTTTGATGGCAGCCGGGTCCACCAGGTCATTGAGATTGTCCGCCTTGGGGCGACGCCAGAAATTGGCGGTGTCGGTCTCCCAGAGATCGGCGCATACAAGCCAATCCAGCTTCTCCAGCGCTTTACGTTCCTTCTGGGCATTTGGGCCGCCTACCGCAGGATTCTGACCCATACATAGCATCCCTTTTATGGTCCCATCATACATAGCCTCAAACAACGAGATATGTGAGTAGTCCCTGTCTACCTCACGCTTGGGCAGATACCCATAAGCGAAATCATCGGCCGGCGTTGCCCTGTCTCCATACCAGGCTTTCAGAAGGCTGACAATGTATTTACGCGCATTATCCCACCAGTTGGCGCTCTTCGGGTCCTTGTTCTTTCCCTCGTAGTGGTTCTTGGAATAGGAATCTACGGAGACATCCTCCTCATCAGGAGTCGCCAGATAACCTGGCAGGATATGAAATAATATGCAGTGGTCTGTTGAGCCCTGCACATTTGACTCACCGCGAAGCGCATTGATTCCTCCCCCGGCAACCCCCATATTGGCCAGCAGCAATTGGAGAATGGCATAGCCGCGGATGTTCTGTGTGCCGTAGGTGTGCTGTGTGGTGCCCATGGCATACATAATCGTACCGGCTTTTCCTGGACGGCCGGATTCAGCAAACGTCTTGCACACATCAAGGTAGGTATCTTCCGGAGTTCCCGTGATACTGCAGACCGTTTTTGCATCGTATCGGGAAACATGCCTCTTGAGTAGCTGGAACACACAGTTCCGGTCCTTGAGGCTCTTATCCTTTATAGGAATGCCCTTACCATCCAGCTGATATTTCCAGGTATCTTTGTTATACGTACGCTTATTCTTATCGTACCCGCTGAAAACACCATTCAGATCCCCAGGCAGTTTAAAAGCAGGATCGATAAGAAAGGAGGCATTGGTGTACTCATGCACATATTCCATATTATAGTTCTGCGGGTTCTTCTCCATATCGTCCAGCACATACTTTATCAGTCCGTTAATAAAGGCAATATCTGTCCCGGAACGCATTGGCGCATAGATATGCGCCTTGGAAGATGTTCGAGTAAAACGTGGGTCCACGCTGATAAGCTTTGCCCCGCGTTCGATTGCTTTTGTTACCCATTTAAATGAGATGGGATGGTTTTCTGCGGCATTACTGCCGATAATCATAATCCTGTCGGCGTTGCGTATATCAATCCAGTGATTGGTCATAGCACCCCGCCCGAACGTCTCGGCCAAACTGGCCACAGTGGCTGAGTGTCATATTCGGGCCTGGTGTTCTATATAAACCACCCCCAGGGCGCGCATGAACTTGCTGTACAGGTAGCACTCCTCATTATCCAGGGCGGCGCCGCCAATTGCAGCTAGACTGTCGATGCGATTGACTTTACGACCGTCAGATAGTGCAGCATCACGGGTTTCTTTTATCCTGCTGGAAATCCGGTCAATCGCCCAATTCCAGGACTTCTCCTCCCAGTAAGCGCTTCCAGGCGCCCGGTACTTGACCTTTGTAAGACGAAGGTCATTGTTAGCTACCTGATACAGAGCTGAGCCCTTACTGCAAAGAGAACCCTCATTGATGGGATGGTCCGGATCTCCTTCGATGTTGATAACCTTCCCGTTGCTAACAGAAACAATCTCACCACATCCAACAGCACAGTAAGGACATATGGTGGTTGTCTGTTTGGCATAACGAATTCTTAGACGTAATTCTTCAGCCTTGGCTTGAATTGCCTCCAGCTTAAATATGCCAATAGTCGCGAAAGCCGTAACTCCTGTGAGTTTTAGAAATTGTCTTCTTGTTATTTTCAATCTTTGTCTCCTCCTCTCTTGACTCACTCTTCTTGGCTAAGAATCTTTTTTATATTGACCAATGATTTTCATTAAATTATATCATACATAAAATAAATAATCAAGAATTTTTTTAAGTTGGGATCTTAAGAAGCAGATCTTTTCCATTGACCATCAATAAACAGTCTATACTAACCCCGGCATAAATATACCGGGATGTAGATAAGCCGGAGAGGATTATTTAGATGGGATAATATTTGTATAGCAGAAATCATTCCCCTGCGAAATGAAAGCGAAGAAGAGTTTAAAGTGAAAGCAAGGGGGGATTGTAGTGGTTGGATTCTGTGCTATACTGGATGTTAGAACTGGTAAGGACTTTTACATGAACATCGCCATCACCCAAACGGAATCAGGCGTGTCTGTATCCGATTGGGGCCTTATCGTTTGGAAGCACTATGTTGAAAATGCGGGATGATAATCCTCTAACGGCAAAGATTTATAAGTTACTGTTATACTTCATTCTTCCCCTTTTATTAGCTGCCCTCATCTGTCTCTGTACCATTATTAGTAATCATCTTGACTCTATTCTCTTTAAAACACTCATCCTGATTTCAGGCGGATTACTTGGCTTCCTCGCAGTCTATTTTTTCTTCACAAATTCTCCCTGGATAAAATCCTGTAAGCTTCAATCCAAACAGCTTCAGGCATTTTGTAAAGCAATCAAGAAAGCCGCCAGTTCTTTAGAACTTCAGGAGATTATTGATACTTTGACCAAGATAATCGTTGATGTCACCGAGGTGAGGGGATGTTCTATCAGGCTTCTGGATGCAAAAAGCGGAAAAATGGAGCTAAGAGCTATCGCAGGGATTGAGGATGATATTGGGGGTAATTTGCTGGATATAAAGGAAAATATCTATCAAAAGAGACTGCTGAATGGTGAACCGATAATCGTAAAAGACGTTTGTTTGAGAGATTTCCCTGAAATTAACGATGAAATTGAATCTCTCATCTGTGTTCCCCTGCGCCTTGAGCAACAAATTTTTGGTGCTATCTGCATTTACGGAGAAAGAGGTCAAAAGCTGTCCCAACAGATGATTTCAATTCTTTCCAGCCTGGGTAATGTAGTTTCTCTCACCATAGCTCATGCATCTGTTTATGAGGATTTAAAGAGCCTAGTAAAAACCAAAACACAGTTCATGCTCCAGGCCTCTCATGAATTAATTTCTCCTTTAAACACAATTCAATCAATTGCCAGGACCATTCTCCAGGGGTACACGGGAGAGCTCAACGAGAAGCAGAGAGAGATGATTTCAAGGATAGATATTCGATCCCAAATACTTTCGGAAATAGTTAGTGACCTTTTGACTCTGGCCAGTGGCAGGGTCGTATCACCCACTATAAAACTCAAGCGGGTTAATATGAATAGGATTGTGCAAGAAACTGTAAAATTCTTCGAAACTAAATCCAGGGAAAAGAATCTTGATATGGAGCTGCTGACTCTAGCCGAAGCTCCAGTTAATGGCAGCGAGGGGGGGCTGCGCTCAATAGTTACCAATCTCATCTCCAATGCGGTTAAATATACCCCTGAAGGCGGGAAGGTAACCCTCAGGCTGTTTGAGAAGCAGGGCGTTGTTGTTTTCGAAATAAGCGATACGGGAATTGGTATTCCGGAGGATGAGCAGGAGAGGCTGTTCAGTGAATTTTTCAGGGCCTCAAATGCCAGGACCCTTTCGGAGACGGGAACAGGGCTTGGTATGGCGATTGTCAAAGCAACAGTTGAACAGCACGGCGGTTCAGTGGAGTTCGAAAGTGAGCAGGGTAAAGGCACCACTTTTAGAGTTCACCTCCATAAAGCTGAAGGTTAGCCGAGGGGGCGGTTCATCGGAGATTACAAATAGGCCTGATTATGCTAATCGAATGATTTTTTTCCTTTCTCGAATTATAACTTTTCCTATTAATTATAATTCTACCTCTCTATTTCCGGGGCCGTGAAAGGCCCTGGGAGGTAGGTTCAACCCTCAGCTACGTGACTGATATTCAAGGTCAGCTTTGCAAACCGTTACAAAACTAATCGCGTTCCGTATGAATGTTTGTAACTCCGGGAAATTGCCCCCAGAGCAAGCGCATCTAATTTCAGAGGAAGATCAAGGAGAAAAAATGATCATTACAAACACTTACGACGTAGCTAAGCTGGTTGGACCCAGGCTTAAGAATAAGCACAAGGAACATTTTCTGATTCCATCTCTACACCCATTCTTGACAAAGCGCCTCAGCCTGTTCCAGAACCGTCTGCGTGGCTTTCTCCTGTTTATCCGGCGGGTAATCGTACTTGCGAAGAATCCGTTTGACGATTACACGAATTTGAGCTCGGGCGTTTTCCCGGAGCGAAAATATCAACGACTTCATCAGAGGCAACAGCGCGTGACACCAACGTTTCATTAAGAAAAAAATACCATATTGATATTGGTGACCGGATTGATGTGATTTCTGCACCGGATGGTATTTTATTGAAACCTCTCCCTAAAGAAAATAGCCAAAAATCTTTGACTGAACGATTATTTGGGATCTTCAGCGGCTATGCATCCGGAAAATCAAAACCAACCAAAGCTCACATTTATAAGGCAACTGAAACAGGTTTTACTGAAGGATGGACAGAGTGATCGCTCTATTGGATACTAACATTCTGATTCGATTTTTAACACTTGATAAAAGCGAGAAATATAAAAATCTATATACTTTCTTTGAATCTCTGGAACGTGTCGAAATGCGGGTTGAGTTGAAGTTGATCGTTTTATTCCAGGTGAAGTATGAAAAAACTCCGTATAGTCGTTAAAACGGCTGTTTTTGACTTTTGAGAATAGCCACGTTTAAGCTCCAGATGATTCAGGTAACAGAGAATATCATCCCGGCTTATAAGGTTGATTTTCTTCTTCTTCCCGATGAATTGTGCAAAAGCAAGGATATGGTAGTAATTTGATCTGACTGCTCCATCGCGAAGTCTTGTCTCCTGGATTAAGTGTTTTATATAGATGTGGCAAGCTTGCTTTACCTCCAGCCGATCCACGGCAGAATCGCCTTCATGTTCAATAAATCTTATTATCTTACTGGTGTAAACCGGTAAATGCTTACTGTCGAGCATGTTTGCGTGAATCAGAAACTTGAAGAATCTTTTTCCTCGTATAAGCTTCCCCCCTGGAGGATTCCTTCATGCAGTCCCGGATAACCTTTTCAGGTATTTGAGAGACTGCAAGATCATCAATATCGAGATTAATAATCTTAAACAAATGATTTTTTATACCCCCTATGGAAACAACAAACGGTTGGATTTTGGCCGGGAGTGGTGTATCTGGCCCCGTGGAAATGGTGTGAGTCAGTAGCTTGTGACTTGAGGAGTCTTTCAGAAAACGGGAAAGGGCGCGCTTCCGGAAGTCAATTGTCTATGAAGCCTTCTTACCCATCAAGGGTGTGAGGGATTCGGGAAACGTTGGGGCACTGATTATCCTCTTAAGTTTGGCAGAAACCGGGCACTCGTTCCCGGTTGATTTCTTCATTTCCCGGCGTACGATCTCTGCATCGACGTCGGAAAACCGTTGGGCAAGATCCCTCTTACCACTGAGAAGAATATCCATAAAATCCTTGTTTCTTAGATTCATGACCAAAGGGGTGTCCTTGAGCATTGCCTTCAGTGCTCTCTCCGTAGCTTGAAAACCATTCTTCTTGCGATAGGTTCGCATGAGGGTTCTGAAGAACTGCTCCAGTATGTCGTTGGTCCGTTGGGGTTGGATGATGATCTTCCCCACCTTTGTTTCCAAAACAATGGGATCACAGAACAACATGTCCCAGTACTTGTTGATTTGGCCGATCATCTTTTGATATGCTTTGTCCTTCATGCAGTTGTTGTCCTTGGACAGCCGGCTTTTAAACTTCGTTACCTCTTTCTCGATCGTCTTCATGTTGCACAGTTCTCCGTCGTCATTCAATTTCTTGATTCTAAAAGTGGTTTCTATGCTCGTCCTGCTCGGCTCAACTATAATCAGCATCTCATCGACACCGATGGCCGTGCCTCTCCCCATATGCTCTATTTCGGCTTCCATATCAAGAATCACCCATTCCTGTCGCGCCACCATCAGATGGGAAAGAAGACTCTTGAGGAAAGCATTTTCAGGACAGGCGCAGCCGCCTCCGCCTTTTTTCACCGTCCCCATGACGAGCAGTTTTATTCCCTCTTGTTCCACCCAATATTTCTCGGGTATATCATCAACTTTGGGATTTAAGGTGAAAAAGGGAGCGGGCTCGTCGACTCTTGTTCCTGTTCTTTCGGCAATCAACTCTTTCAGCTCCACGATCGGAGTTATTTTTTTCTCCCCTGGGATATTGAGAATAGTAGCCAAGTTCATATCCGGGTCGGCATCGATTACCAGGACTCTGTGCCCCGATTCGCTCAATATTCTAGCCATCAAGGCCGTAATAGTGGTCTTGCCTACCCCGCCCTTTCCCGTAACCGCTATTTTCATATTGCCTCGCTATCAACAATATAGCCCGGTCTGAAACAGATGCCAAACCGGTGCCGGCACCGCTCATTTCGTTAGACAATTATCCTGTCCTCGGCACTGTAAACGTTCATTCTATCTCCCCTGGCGAATCCCACCAGGGTTAAGCCCATCTCCCGGGCCAGGTATACGCTTCGGTTGGTAGGAGCGCTCCTGGAGATCATCAGCGGCAGCCTGAATCGCTGCATTTTGAGAAGAACTTCAGAGGATATTCTCCCACTGGTCACCAGGATTTTATCCTCGAAGTCATGATTTTCCAGGACATACCGGCCGATTACTTTGTCCACCGCATTGTGCCTGCCTATATCCTCCCTGAAAATGATAATGCCCCTGCGGTCGGCCAGGGCGGCGCTGTGCACCCCGCCTGTTTTTTTATGAATAAATGACCTTTTTTTAAAATCCGCCATCAATTTCTTGATCAGCAGGCGGTTTATCCTGAAATCGGAAAAGGATTCGGGAATACGGCCTGGCTTTTGATCGGGGCGGTCAAAAAACCTGAAAGCCCCAGCCCCGCAACTGGTGCCGATCACCCACCCTGAATCCGGTAGGTTCGGCTCATTTCCGCCGTTCAAATAGATATAGGCGATCCAGGTGGCTCGATTCAGAACGATTTTCCCGATGTCTTCCGGCTTTCGCACCAGCCCCGAGGTGAGCAGGAATCCCCTGACCAGATCTTCGAGGTCCATGGGGGAGCAGATGAGGGTGGCAATGCACTTATACCCGGCCATGAGTTTCAGGGGAACTTCCTCGGTTAGGAGATCTTCCTCGGTAGTCTTATGCGGTCCTCTTATTTTCGTGATTTTAAAGGATTCCATTTTTACTCCCGGCTTGGAAATCTCGGTCTAAAAGAAACCTCCGGGCTCTGCTTGCAAAAGTATCTTTAAAATCCTTCGGTGTATTCAGATTGACGAAGATCTCCCTGTTTTGCTTTTTATTTTCCAATTCGAGATATTGAATATTAATGGACCGGAATAAGCCCCTGGTTGAATATTCTTGTTTTGATTTGATTAAAGACCGGATACTATCTTTCAGGCTCTTCTTGTATACGGCGTGCAGAGGCTCTATCAATTTCCCGATCCTGGGCACTAAGGCCTCGCAGTCCAGTTTTTTGAAATATTTTATCTCTTCCCGAATCAGCTCAATCTTAAGAAAGGGCATATCGCAGGCCACGAAAAAAACAGCCTCCTTGGTAGTCCGGTTTAAACCGGCGTGAATTCCTCTCAGGGTGCCCACCCCCCTCAATATGTCCGATTCCATTATGATCCCTGTGACAAAGTTTTTGAAGCTCCCCGGCGAATCGGTGATCAGAATGATCTCTTCAAATATCTCTGCAAAAAGGTCGATTGTCCTCTTGATGATGGGAATGCCGTTCACCCGGAAGAAACACTTATTCTATCCCCCTCCATCCTGACATTTTTCCCGCCGGCCAGGATAGCCCCGGCCAGAGCATTTTCCTTGTTTTGCGGCACGGCCCATCCCGGCCGGCCGGTTGAATGCCTGTTTGTCATATACATGCCCTATTCTAACATCTGTTCGTTAAAAGAGGAAGATTCCTTACCGGATCAGGCTGGACCTGAAAGTGGCGCGGTGAAACCGGTAAGAAATCAATGTTGCTAATACATAATTTTCGGCTATTAAAAATATAGCTTGACAATAATTGAAAAGCATTATATGATTCTCTTAGGTTCAAGAAAAAGGACCTTCTGGGAGGGATCATATATGCAAACTCATCTTGGCAAAACTGATATTCCGCAATGGATTCAAAAGATCTCCGAATCTAAATTGTCTGTTCCTGAGTACTTTAGCAATAACAAAGTTCCTTTTAGCCAAGCTCAGTATTATCGGTACAAAAAGCGAATAGATCAGGAGGGTACCGAATCACTGGAAGATCAGCGAGCGAAGGGGAATAATCGTCGTATCACCGCTGAGATAGAGGGGTATCTGAAGGGGTATGTTTCCGGAAAGCCGGAGTCTAGCCTATCGGAGATAAAGGAGGTATTGAAAGAGCGGTTTGCCATTGATCTTTCAGAGGCTGGGATAAGCCGATGCTTAAAACGCCTTGGATGTAGTCGAAAAGATAAACCGAGGCAAGAGAAAGTTAAACGAACATACACGGTATGTGGAGGCTTCGAGCTTATTAGTGCACTGGCTTGTCATATGGGCTGGCCGCAAGCTGTTTCGGTCATTATCAAGAAACGAATACAGCAGATAAAAAGAAGTAAGCTCTGGGATAAGAATAATCCTGAAGACAAAAAGCTTGGACGAAACAAGCAGGGCCAATTCACATCAAGATACAACCGGCGCCGTGAAGTCCGGGAGAGACGATTTGAGTCGATAGAGAACAAAAGAGAAGAGAACAACTTTCGCAGCATGAGTATAAGTACAGCAAGTCCACCAGTGATAGCCCGCAAGAGTTTAGCGATGCTCGCTTTACCTGTTGTCACCAACAATGGGATGATACGTTCTGTGGATACGCCTCTGGGTGATGCCCTTCGCTGTGTATGCGGATTTAATTACAAGCAGTCTACACTTACCAAGTTCATGGCGGAGTTGAAGTATCTTGGGGTAGCGGAGTATCTGTTACGCAACCAGGTAGAGTTCTGGCAGAAGTTCTGGCAGAAACATCCTATCGGCAAGATGGAGTTACCTGTGCTTTGCTACTACATAGATGGAAACACAAAGGCCCTCTGGTCCAAAAAGCGTGTGAAGAAAAATAAAGTCACGATGCTGGGACGGGTGATGGGATGTATGGAAACAGTGTTTGTGCACGATAATTTCGGCAGACCCATCTATTTTGAGACTTATTCCGGGCATGCACCGGTAGGAGAGTACATATTGAGTCTTTTCCAAAAAATAGAAAAGGCTCTTGAAGGTCCTGGAAGCGAATTACCGGTCAACCGGGCTATTGTGATGGATGCAGCAAATAACAGTGTTCGTACCCTTCGGGCATTTGCTGCGCAAGATAAGTATCACTACATCACCTCATTAGACGACAACCAATGGAATCCGCGAAATATACGCGCTGAAGGCAAGCCACAACGGTATCACTATGGCGAAGCAACCCTGAGTGATTGTGAGATTGAATTAAAGGATTCCCAAGATGAAGGATATCTCATCACCAGCCGGGCAATCAAGATAGAATGGGACTATGGTAAACGCACAGTTATTTTAACAAGCCTTGATCCATCCATTGTGGGAGCAAGTGAAGTTGTAAAAGCGTACTTTGACCGCTGGCCGGATGAGGAACTTCAGTTTCGCTCGATGAAGAAAGTCGCCTGTTTGAATCGAGTTACAGGATATGGCAAGCAACAGCAGGAGGACAGAAATGTGCTGGAAAAACAAAAGGAGCTTCAAAGAAAGATCAGCACTTTGAAAAAAACACTGGCTGAACTTTTTCCCCCCATTGGGGAGCAAGAAGCTGCAATTGCCAGGTTAGTGAAAGATGAGCGGAAACTCAGAGAAATCAGCCGAATTGAAAAGGGGCAGCGCATCTTGCCTCAAAAGGAGCATGAGAGATTTCAAGAGATTGTCCGTGAAATAGCCCAAAAACAGCGCGCAATAAAAAAGATCATGGAACCGCAGAAACATGAGTTTAAGAGGCTTCGCAAGTGGGAACGTGAATGGTTACGACTGCAAGGCAAAGAAAAAGTATACAGCGTAGATGTTGAATTGGATGAAATCATGACTTTTTATCGAGTGGGTTTGGTTAATATGTATAGTTACCTCTCATATGAGCTTTTTGGTAAAAGTTCCATATCGATGAATAGGCTTGTTCACTCAATACTGCACCTACCGGCTCTTGTGGAAGAGACGAAGGAGATGAAAAGAGTGAGGCTAAAGTATAATGGAAAGGATCCTGAGATGATGGAAAATCTACAGGAGGCGATTGGCAAAATAAACGATCTTGGACTAAAAGAACTAAACGGGAAAACCGTAGAGTTTAATATCGGAGATATTGATTCTCATTTATTTTCAAATAATTAGCTAATAGCCGAAAATTATGTAATATATAATTACCCTCTCATTTTTGCGTCCTACGCGAGAAAATTGCGAGCAATTAACTGTTGAACATAAAAATATACCTTCTTCTCATCGAGAAGTTTTTACGAGTTAATAAATCTGGCTGAGACCTTTGCACAATTGTTGATACCTAAAACCTACTTTAAAAGAAACTTGACAAAATAAAAGAGCAAAAATCGAAATTTGTCATATTTTCCCCTTGCAAAACAAACAGATTTTGAGATACTAACTGTTAGTAGTAATAACAAACAGTTAGGAGGGGACTGGGGAGTTCGAAAAAGAAAAGATCAAAATCATCGATAAGATTCATTCCTTGGACAACGTCATTCGAGGATCTGTGTTTGAATACAAGCGGTATTGTGGTAAATCGAGCTGTAATTGTGCCAGAATGAAGAAACCACATAAGTCGATGTTTTTGTCCTTCAAGTACCAGGGCAAAACCCGATTAATACCTATCAAAAAAGAGCAGATCCCGCAAATTAAAAAGCGAATCAAGGATTACAAGGAATTAAAAGCCGCCATCGATGAATTGGCCCGAATTAATGCCGAGTTGCTTAGAAGCGAAGAGTGAGGGTCATTATGGGAGGAGATCAAGTAATCTACCGGGATGAGAAGGTAGAGGTTTTCCGGCAGGAAGAGGATCTGCTGTTAACTTTCAAGCAACCCCATATGTTGCGGATCCATTCCAGGGATCGGCAGGCCATCGATGATGAAGTGATCCGTATGCTGAAGATGCGTAATCCAGAGGGGCAGAAGTATTTTGTCCAGGAAGAAGTGGGAAGGATCATCGGGGTATCGCGACAGATGATCAACCGGCGCTGGCAGGTGTACAAGAAAGAGGGCTTGCTTGCGCTGTTGGCCGGAGAGTGGGAGAAATCTAAGATCACACCGGCACTCTTAGACAGGCTGGCAGAGATCGTTGTGGAGAATCCATTCCTGTTCGAGCAAGAAATCAAAGAGCGTCTTCAGGAAGAAGGGTTCTGTACAGAGATATCAAATGCCACGCTCTACAGCGCCTTAAAACAAATGGACGGCAGGAAACTGATCATGCTCATGCGTAAGAAAGCCAGTAAGATCGTGCCGGAGGCTTTTATGGAAGCAAGCTACATGATCGAGAGGTTGTTCGGGATCATCGATGATCTGTTTACCAAGGTGCCCAAAGAAGCAATAGACCACGCTATAAAGCAGGGATTAGAGTACTTGAGGTCATATTTCAGACAGACAACCCATAATAGAGCAGGACCCACCGAGAAAGACAAATACAGGCAGAGGAAAAAGCTTAAGCGTGACAAGAAGAGAAAGATTAGGTTTTTGAAATATCTATTGGCAGGAATTATGGGAGTCCATGAATGCCCCGACTGCCATAGTCCCAATATCAAGTTCCACTCCAAGCGAGAGCGTGGATACACCGATAGATGGGGTGAGAAGATACAATCCCATTCAATAGCTTATCAGTGTTTGAACCGGAAATGTAAGACAAAGTATTTCACCCGCCCACCTGACGGGGTTGAGCTGTATTCCCGGGTTCATCGGGAGGTAAAGAAGATGATGCTAAGATTGAGCTTTCACCTTCGGGGCTCCTTATGCAGGGTTCGCGACGAACTGAAGGAACATGGGATTGACGTGTCTTTGACCACCGTGCTCCGATGGATCAAAAAAGCTGGAGAAGAATGTGTGAAAATGGGTATCCACTTCCTTCTCGTAGGCACAAGATGTAGTATAGAGAGGTGTTTGAGAAAGAAGAGCGCTATCCCGTCGGAGGGGTGGACTACCCGAGGACGTTACAGGAATATGAGGAGTGGTTTTCCTCGGAAGCCGCTTGCATCGACTACTTGCGGCGTGTCAGATGGTCCGGAGGATTCAAGTGCCCTGGATGTGGTGGAAATTCTGCTTGGGCCACTTACAGGGGGCACCTGAGGTGCAAGAAGTGCCAGCGTCAGACGTCCGTAACGGCGGGTACCAGACGGCATGGGCCTGGCTTCACAAGCTTCGTCGTGCCATGATCCGACCTGGCAGGGACCGTCTCTCTGGTGAGGTTGAGGTGGACGAGACATACTTCGGGGGCGTGGAGGCCGGCGTTTCGGGGCGAGAGACCGAGACGAAATCGATAGTCATGATCGCGGCGGAGGTTCAGGGCCGCGGCATCGGACGTATTCGCATGGCTCGTGTGGAGGACGTTTCCGCCGAAAGCCTTATTCCTTTCATTCAGTCGACCGTGCACGAAGGGAGTATAGTGCGTACGGACGGCTGGAGGTCCTACAACGGACTGAAGAAAGTTGGATACGACCACCGGCTAAAGTCCATCTCCGGTAGTGGCGATCCTGCCCACGTAGTTATGCCTCGTGTCCACCGTGTGTCGGCCCTCCTCGACCGGTGGTGGCTGGGAATTTATCAGGGAGGCATCAGCGCCAGGCACCTGGATTATTACCTGGACGAGTTCACGTTCCGCTTCAATCGGCGCGGTTCGCGGGCTCGCGGTATGTTATTCTATCGTCTTGTTCAACAGGCTTTGCAAGTGGATCCAGCACCATACAAACGCCTTGTCAAGGGTAAAGAAAAGGAGTGATACAAGATGTTGTGGTCACGAGAGCGAAGTGGATACCCAATTGTGTGAATACTTTGAGTCTTTCCAGGCGGGAAGACTGGAAACAGCCGCTTTGTATCGATGAGAAGTGGATCAAAATCAGGAATCGATGGTGCTATGTGTTCACTGCCGTAGGAGCCACCGTAGGGGATCTATTGGCAGTGGAGCTGTTTTTTCACAAAGACAAGCAGGCCATGAGGACCTTTCTTTACCAGCTGAAAGCCTTTGGATTTCGTCCAGAATCGATCACCACAGATCTATTGATGGGCTATGAGTCGGTTGTGAAGAAAGTATTCCCGGATTGTCTTTTTATGCAGTGTGTTCTACATGCTGGCCGGGATGCCAAACGTATTGTCAGGACCACTCTACCGGCTGAGGAAGATGAGGAGTGGAAGAAGAGGTTGACCAAGCGTATCGGAACCTTATTTAAAAGTAAGAATATAAAACAGGCTAAAAAGCGGTATTTCAAGATCATGCGTTTGAGAGATCAAGCGCCTGATGCGGTTTCAGGGGTTTTTGATATGTTGGAGAAGTATTACCCAAAACTCCGCCTCTCGCTTCTTCGAAAGGATATCCCCAGTACCACCAATCCGGTAGAGAGAGCGATTGGAGAGTTTGAAGAACGCTACCAGCTTACTAAAGGCTTCACTTCCTTCTTTTATGCTCAGTTCTTCATCAAAGCCTACCAAATCTATTATCGACTCAGAAAGATAAGCTTTGGGCGTTTCCAAGGTAAAAGTCGTTTGGAGCTAAAGGGAAACCCCGCCGGGAAATTGAGCTTTGCCGATTTCCTGACCCCTACCTTCTGTTGATTTTGTCAAGTTTCTAAGCGCCAACAATTTTGCAAAGGTCTCTTTTAATAAAGTAGAAAAAGTTAGTAATAATAACTTGACTAATATATCTGATAATACAATAATGAAAGTATGAAAATAACTGTAGAGATATCAGAAAAAGAATTAATAGAAATCCAATTATATTCAGGAGAAAAACGTAAAGGACCTGCTGTTCGCAAACTGGCATTGGAATCTCTTCAATTAAAAAAGCGCCGTGCCATGAGTGATAAAATAATGTCAGGTGAATGGAATATAGACTTCCCCGCATCAGTCGGCAAACAAGAGGACCGCTCATCTTGGTAATTGATACATCTATTTGGGTTGATTATTTTCGTTCCAAAACACCGAATCATGTAAAACATCTGGCCGATAGACTGATAAATAGCCCTGGTGTCTGGATGTGCGAACCAATCCACTTTGAGCTTCTTAGATCAACACCTGTAGAAATGCACAGTGAATTGGAATCATACTTTTCCACTTTCCCTGTTCTACCGACACCGGGTGATCTCTGGTTAAAAGCAACATACCTTGGACAGAAATGTCAGGAGATAGGTTTCAATCCGCGGCCTTTAGATATTCTGATTGCACAGATTTGTCTTACTCACAATACTGTTCTGGCCACTTTTGATGCTGATTTTAATAAAATTGCATCGGTTTGTAATCTGCAGGTCAATTACTTTGATCGATTATCCCTACCGTAATTGATTGACTATAGTTTTATAAAAATTAGGCGATCCATCCTCACTTCTTCCTGTCACGGTACCTTTTATTCTTCATGATATTTAACCATAAAGAATATAACAAGTATCCTGCTGTGGCACAGAGTATCCCGATCAGCAGCAAGGTTCCTGTCTTCATTTTAATTACTCCTTTCCCGTTAGTGTGCGGAAGCCTTTCCTTTCGTCGAATGACCTAAATCAGGCGGTGCAGGGCTTCTAAATGCTCCTCAAACTCCGATCCTGAAAAGCAGAACTTGAGCTCCTGAAATCTTTTCCTGAAACTTGTGACTTCCCCTTTCACCTGCTTGCCTTCCACCACCACATCGCGGATGAATTGGGTCAGGGTTTTAAAATCTTCTTCTTCCATACCGAACCGGGTCATTTCCGAAACCCCTAACCTCAATGAGCCTGATGCGGTAAATCCCTCCTCCTGGGGAGATGCCTGAAAATTGACAATGATATTGTTCTCTTCAAGAGAGTTGTTGCATAATCCTAACTGTTGTTGATGGTTTCTCCATCAAGGTTTTGTTATTTGCTCCTCTAAGCTTCTCTCAAGTGGTAATTCCAAAGTCCACAAGCTGTTATCATAAGTTCGTCTTCAAGATTCTCTCTCATATTTCTGTAGATATCAGCAACTGCCCTCAATCTCTTTATTGCACCTATGGCGTGCTCGCTCAATATTCGTCTTCTGCTTATGC
>JAUWZD010000123.1 GCA_030615505.1 Spirochaetales bacterium
GCCAGTTCAGACGCACAGCTCAAGCCCGCAGGACCGGAACCGATAACCGCAACTTTATCTACTCGTTTTTCAGGATTTTCAAAAAATTTAAAACCTCGCTCCCATGAATGTTCAATCAGAAACCTCTGGATCTTCCCGATCTCGATCGCCCGGCCTATACCTGTTGTACTGCACTCCTTCTCGCAGAGCCTGAGAGTGGGACAGAGCACGCCGCAGGCTCCGCCTAAGATGTTGTTCTCCTTTATCGTGCGGATTGCTCCGGTTATATTTCTCAAACGAAGCTTGCGGATAAATGTACCGGGATCTGTCTCCGCCGGACATCCCCTGGAACATGGTGCGTCATAACAGAGAAGGCATCGATCTGCTTCAGCCAGTGCCCGTGCGAAGTCGAAACCCTTATCCATTTTTTCAAAATCAGCAGTATTGCTCACTATAAAGCCTCCTGTAACATAGCAGATATATATTGTAAAATCGATTTTAACCCACTGATCTCAATCTCTTGGATATTAAACTCTTTTTCTATTCTTTTCTATTCATTTGTGTCCGCATCCTGTGGATGTCTTTGTCCTCATCCTGTGGATGTCTGCATCCTTTGGGCATCCTCCATGTACCCCTTGAAATTTAAATAATATGTGGTATTATTTAGCATAGATGAACAAAAAGCTCAAATATATTTTAACACATTATGTCTGTCCATTGTTTTCTGTCATACTATTATTTTTTTCCTCCTGTACAAAGCTCTCAATGTTCAGCCCTCCAATAGAGCCGTCCCAGGAAATTGAAGTAAAATCGCTTGCCGGGGGAGGTATTTTATGCCCTGGCGAATCAGTAACCTTTATTATCCATACCCTTCAGGAGGATGAAGAATCCTTAAACCTGGAAATATTCCTGACAAATACATCAGGAGAGAGTGTGTGGAGTACCAACATCAGCTCCCCCCTGATAAACGAGGAACTTGAGCTTATCCTGCCCGATCTGGAAAACGGGCAGTACACTTTAGAATTCCTGGTCAGTCTGGAGACTGGTACAACGATTGAAAAAAAGATAGATTTTTTTTATACGACCGGCGAGTATGGAATAACAGGAATTACTTCGTATCCTCCCTCAACGTTCCCAGGATCCCAAACACTCTTAAAAGCTGATATCGTTGCTCCTGAAGATTCAGATCCTTTTATCCGCTGGACTCAGGATAATACTGTGCTGGCTAAGGGATTATTGTCCGATGGACTGACCGAGGTAACCTGGTCTGCACCGCAGAAGGAGGGAGTATATTCCATACAGGTGGAGCTCTTCCCAATTCCTCCCCTGGTGGGCAGCGACTATGATTTCTACTCTGCTATCTCCATGTCTGCCTCAATTTATGTATCAACCAAACAGAACCTCTCCGAGAATGACCTTATTCCGGAAGAATATTATTATAGTCTCTTTCACTTTAACGGAGCCATCCAGGACTCCGGAGAGCAGGCCAGTCTGTCAGGTACGAAAGACTCTTCAGGCGAAGTAGAACTCATCGGGAACCCTCAATTCGTGTCTGAAGGCGACCATTACGGTTACAGATTATCGGGGTCCTCTGGAATTAAATACTCCCGCATAATATTACCTGTTAAAAAAGGTATTCTAAAACCCTTTACCCTTACTCTGGCCTTGATTCTGGAAGAGAGGAATGCCGGAAATATTGTATCCTCAGTTTCTTCGGATAACAACTTTGCTTTTTTTCTTAAGCTGAATAACGAGGTGGAGCCTGTTGCGTCCTTCCGCTCCGGATCTGAAGGAAAGGAAATATATTATCAGTCGGGTATTAGAATTAATCCTGGAAAAGAGAATCTGATTTCCCTCTCCGTTCTCCCTTTAGAAAAAAAAATCACTGTCCGGTGGTTTTACAACGGCCTGCCGTCGGCATCCTCGGTTCAAAACATCAGGCTTGGGAATCTATCGGATACAGGAAGTACGCTTATAGGCGGCGAAAAGGGGTTCAATGGAGTCATTACGGAGCTGGGTGTATTCTTTAGGGACGAGAAAAAACGAGAAACCATCGACCCCTCCATCTACAGAAGGTCTATGGAGAAAAAGTATGGACGAAATCTTGTCTTCGCTGATGGATTTGACGGCCAATATCTTTCAAATAATTTAATACTGGAAAATGAGGGCAGCCTGAAAGCCGGGTCCTTTCAGATCTCTCCTGGATCCTCGCTTGTCCTTCCATCCTTCGAAGTGACATCCGATGAGACCGTGGTCGAAGTGTTCTTCTCAGAATCCCTGCCACAGGAGAGCACTGCGTCCTTCACCTGGGAAAGAGCTAAAAACCCTTTCCTCATCATATCGGAACAGGACAGAATTGAAGTTTCGGGAAAAACGGAATATTTCAAGACATTATCCGGGAAGAATCCTGTATTGAGAGTGTTTATATCAGATAATAAAGTCTCGGTCGACGGTCCTGACGGTCTCTTCAGCTCCGCCATCCTGAAGCCGAAAACGGGAAGCTCCTGGGTGATTGTCAGGCTTAGCAATCCCGAGCTTGAAAGCCGCACATCCAGGGGAAAAAGCTTAGATATAGACCGGATTACGATTTACCAGAACAACCTGTAACAGCAAATCGCTGTCATCCATACTGAACCTCTTTGTCTGAAAATGAATTAGGGGTAGAACATTATTCGTGAGATGCTGAATAAAATGCTCACCGCAATATAACAACTAATTCCTCTCATCATATCCAATATATTTATAAGGAATTCAATTAATTTTAATTTTATTCAAAATCAATTGATTTTATTAATATTTAATTATATATTCTTAATTTAGGAGTTAATAAGATGAAGAAAAAAATACTACTTGAGTGTCCCATATGCAGTGGTAATTTACAGGTGCGGGTGCTGTATTGCCCGTCCTGCAATATTCGCATAGAGGGCAGCTTTGAACCCCAAAAATCGCGACTCCTCTACCTTTCCCGAAAGGAACTCGAGTTCGTTGAGTTATTTATTCGGGTCAGGGGAAATATTAAGGAAGTTGAAAAGGCTTTAGGAATATCTTATCCCACCGTTAGAGGGATGCTGGACTCAATCATAAAGAATATGGGTTTCTCCGTTAAAAGTCCTGTAAGCCCGAAAAGACGGTTGGAAATTATTGAGCATTTGGAAAAGGGTGAGATCAGTGCTGAAAAGGCTGCAGAACTGCTGAAGACGGGCAGTGAAGAAGAGCATGATCATCCTTAAGACTTGGAGGTGAATAGATGACCAGCGAGGAAAAAATGAAAGTGTTAAAAATGATCGAGCAAGGAAAAATTACTGCTGATGAGGGAGCAAAAATTCTAGAGGCTATTGATGAAGGGGATAAGGATACAGAACAGATTCCAATGCCCAAAGAGGGAAAAACCTTTAAAATAAAGGTCACAGACATGAACTCAGGAGCCGTAAAGGTCAACCTGGGCTTACCTTTAGGATTAGCGAGATTAATTAAATCCTTTATTCCCCCTGGAGAGGTAGCCAGGCTCGAAGATAGGGGAATTGATGTGGAAACTATTCTATCCGATCTGGATTCAGGAACTGTAGGGAAATTGGTGGAAATTCAAGATGAAAAGGATAACCATAGAATTGAAATCTGGATCGAATGAAACTAAACCCCTGGCTTAAAGTAGCTTTTATAATTTGATTCTGTCCACACTTTTTCTGATAGCCTTAATGTGCTCCGGAGTGGTTCCGCAGCATCCGCCGATTATGCCGGCGCCAGCATCGACTAAATCCTTAACCCAGCGGGCCATGAATTCAGGGGTCTGTCTATAAACCGTTTCTCCGTTAACAATCTCAGGCAGCCCTGCATTTGCATGGATTAGAATGGGTTTATCTGTAAACTGTCGATAATCCCTTACGATCGGCACCATCTGCTCAATACCATTGCCGCAGTTTGAACCGAGGATATCAGCTCCGGCTTTAGTGAGCTCGGCAGCAGCTTGCTCGCAGGTCACACCCATCATGGTTCTGAAGCCATGTGGGGTGGCATCGAAGGTCATGGTGGCGATGATATCCAGGGATTCATCCACTGATCTTGCCGCCCGAACCGCACAGACCGCTTCTTCTAATGAAGTCATGGTTTCCACACAGATAACTCTTACCCCTGCCTTCACTATGGCTGAAATCTGCATAACATATACATCCTCCAGCTCTTCCTCTGTAAGGTTCCCCAGGGGGGCAAGGAACACTCCCACAGGTCCCACAGAGCCGGCCACAATCGTCTCCGGCGCCCCCTCCATAGAGAGCCTGGCACCGGCTTCATTAAGCTCTTCCACCTGAGTCTCAAATCCATATCTTTTCAGCTTTAATGAAGAGCCTCCGAAGGTGTTGGTTAATACCATATCCGATCCGGCCTTAGCATAAGCAGTAGAAATCGACTTTACCTTCTCAGGTTGGCTAATATTCCATTCTTCAGGACAGTCACCCATGCTCAAACCCTTGGACTGAAGAATGGTTCCCCACGCCCCATCCGATACAAGAATTCTCTTTTCTTTAAGCCGCTCTAAAAGCTTTCCCATCTGCGCCTCCCCTGCAGTCTATATTATATGCAATATTTCCCTATCGACTACCTAAAAGAATTATAAGTTAATCATTAACGCCTGTTCTATCAAAACCAGGGGCTTAAGTGCAAATGAGATAGATTTCTTTTTAATAAGATAAGCATTTTAATTTCTGATAGGGGACTGTATGGAGTACATGCTGCGTAGGTGGCTGAAAATGGGGAGATTCAGTCTTACCTTGTATCTCATGACATAACGCTCAGCCTCATTTCTTCCGCAGAGATAGTCATCCAGGATGGCCTGTATTTCCTCGATTCTGTGTTTTATGGACTTATCAAAATGATCCGCCTTCGGAAGGCAAGAAAGATCTCTTTCTTCAGCCTTCTTGAGTGCGGCAATTTCTCTCTTCAGGCTTTCCTCATAATCAAGAAGATCCGTCAACCAGTCCATCATCCCCCCTGTTCTATTATCAGTATCGGAGATCCAGCTAATAAGAATTAATATCACCCTTAAGAGTATTTCCGGTTTTTAGCGGTAAGATATTGGAATTGATAAAGTATAAAATTTTATTAAAATCTACATGTAATTAATACTACAAGCAGGAAAGTTGAAAAAATGGGTGTAATGAGTGTTAAATATAGATGATAGAAAAAGAAAAGCAATTAAAGCCATAGCTTCACTTGAAGGTCAACGACCCCGCCCACAAGGGGCGAGGCTTGCCGAAGGTCCGGACCGTCGGAAAAAGCCTTACGTTGATTAGAGGCACTAACAGATGTTAGTAGCAGTTAAGAGGGAGAGATTACATACACACCCTGGGATGCTCCTCAAGTCCCCTGCTCTGTGGCCGGTGGTTAAACAGTTCTGTGAGGGTAGGGACAGTGCTGCCGGCTTAAAAACCCCTTTTAACAATCTCGATGAGGACCCACCGGTTTGGGGAGGTCCGGGACTTAAAGTCACAAAACTCCCCTTTTTCAGGAAAAAAGGCTATTCATCCTCATCCACAAGGGATGAGGTTTTCTCGCCTAATTTTTATAAAAAGTGGGACATAATTCTGGTTTCTTTTCCGTTCACTGACCTGAAAGCTGCGAAAAAACGCCCTGCACTAATGGTATCGCCTGATGAATACAATCAGGAATCTGATGTTATCATATCCTTTTTTGTATAAATGATTTTAAAAAGGAGCTTTTAGCTTTTTTGAAAAGTGAAATCTAATTGATTCACTCCTGATAGAACAGGACCGGCTAAAATTTTTATACATCTCGTATACCTTGACTCACTACCATATAAAGATTAAGGTTATCTGTGTAAGAGGTGAGAATCAGTGGCAGTTATCGCAATACCGTCAATTCTAAGAGATAAGCTGGGAGATGAAGGTGTTGAAGCCTTTACTGAGGTTATCAAAGAGATAGACCTTGAAGCAAGAAAAGAGTCTATCACAATAGTAGAAGAACGATTTGAGAGAAGGCTTACAGAAGAAATAGGAAAGGTGAGAACTGAACTGAGGAACGAAATAGGAAAGAATAGAGTTGAAATAGAAAAGATTAGAGTTGAAGTGGCGGCAAGCAAAGCAGACACACTGAGATGGATGTTTATATTCTGGATTGGTCAAATCGGGGTTCTTTCAGGAATAATATTTGCCATGCTTAAATTGTATTTTAAGTAGGCATCGGAAGCTTAAGCATTCTAGCCGGAATAAAACTTTCCGATACTATCAGCGTTGACTCACGAAGATGCTGTCAGGCGGGCTCTTAGGTGTGGTCCGGCAGCTTCGTGCCGCAAGCGAGGGCTATTTCCTGGGACTGTGCGGCTGCGGCAGGGCCCCTCAGGTGGCACGGTGACGGTAGTGTGCCTACCAGGGCATAGCGAGCCCCTCTCGATGTCTCTGTTCAGTAACTGCTTCCATACGAGCTTCCTTTTCTTCTTCCACAGTTTTGTATTCGCTTTTTCGGTTGGATATTGTGGCAGAAGGCAGAGGAAAATTAAAAAGCGTGATTTATTAATGACCCAGGCCAGATTCCTGAGACGCCTCTTATATGTCCATCCAATCCATCGGTCCCGGGCTCCAAGAGACTTGGGTACCACTGCAAATAAAATACAGCCAAATATCTCCTGCCCGCTTGTGATAAAATAGTGTACATAACAGCCGAATGGACCCTTATACCTTAAGGACAGTGGTAACGAAACAGATATTAATCACACAAACCCGTCGCTTCTTTACCTTCTACCACCTCGAGCCTGACCGAGCTCAGATCCCTTCACGTGCCGGATTTACTATCGCGAGGCTTAGTCCCTTCCGTTAAGAATATTGTTGGTCGATTCGGTCCTGAATAGACTCACTTTTCCGGAAGTTATAGGGCTCCTTACCTTTCCAGCTTTTTCGATAACTTCATACAGGCAGCCGCCTTAGAGCTACCCGCGGCTGTAAACCAACCCAGATGCTCGCAGATTGTTTCATCTAATTCTGATCGGCTAAGGTGGTGGAAATAGCTTGACTGTTTCCTGAATTTCATCAAGTTCTTGATCGGTGATCTCACGACCACACTGAATAAATAGAATATATCAGTGCATTTCTGATACAAAATGGAGGATAAATAGCCGCATCTCGGCTATCAGAATGAAATACGTGCAGGCAATTTTTACAGTTCGTCAGTGGCAATGCCCGGGTAGAGTTTGATATACTCATGCAAGAAAATCAGGCTAAAGGGATTCCTTTCACCGAAAGATATTTTATAGAGTACATGCTGCACAGGTGGCTTAAAATTGGGAGATTAAGTCTTACCTTGTAGCTCATGAAATAGCGTTCCGCATCATTTCTTCCGCATAGATAGTCATCCAGTGCGGCCTGTATCTCTTTGATTTTGGGTTTTATGGATCTATCAAAATTCTCTGTGGAAGAAAGGGTAGACAAATCACCTTCGGCGTCCGCTGGATTAAAGGCAAGGAGAGCCCAACCTTTTGACTGAAAAAGGACAGCAATAAGCTTTATCTGCAGTGCGCTTTCAGTTTTTAACTGCCAGGTATAAATTTTCGCTGGTTCTTGACTCTTTTATATCTAGTAATTATGGTCTTCGACAAAGGAAACATACATTGATCGCCTTGCATCAAATCTGGAAGCCGGAGTCCATGAACAGTTTCAACAGCAATTTCTTCTTATGGGCAGAGGCTTCATGTTCCGAAGATAGGAAAATAATAAGGGGGCGTGCCAGATCTTCCTTTCCGAAGAGACACCCCTACCAGTGTAAAACTGAACAGCTTAAGAAACTTCTTTCCAGTATTCTGAGAGGCGTTTCAAAAGTCCGGGGGCTTGATTTAGAAGACATGAAGGTCCAGACAACGAATATATTTCTGCCGACAGTTGGCAATGTACCGCTGCCTTCAGCAGATTTCTTTCTGGATCAGGAGACATACTATGAACTCGATTTTGAGGAAGAAGGAGAGATCAGACCGTGGGAAGTAGAGGGAGTGGAAGTTCCTTTTACTCAATTAATAGATTTATTCCTGTCAGATGAAGATATCTCCTCAGAAGAGGTAAGTTTTGGGGATGACTGGTTTTTTCTAAAAAAACTATCTCAATTCGGACTTGAGCTTCTTTCTCGTCAGCGCTTTATACCTGCTGTGTTTATCAATAATAGAGAAGAGATAGAATCGAGATGGAGGGTATTCCCTGAGGCGCAGCGAGACTATGAGCGTTTTGAGCAATTGGCAAGATCTCTTCCCACAGCACTTATTGGCGGCTATCCCGGCATTTCAGCGGGAAATGCTTTTAAGCAAGCTGATTGTCTCGCCTTGATTGAACATTTTCTATCCACCCAAATAGATTCTATGATGCGCAATACCCTGATAGAAGATAACTGGTCACAAAATATCAACCCTGAGGATGAATTCTCCCAATGGCTTTATTCCCTGGGTACGGCTAAAGCTGATTTGGAAATAACAGACAGGCAGAAGGACAGGCTTATTAATTCTTACACGAACTGGGTGGCAGTATATGAGAGTTTTACTAAAGCGCATCCGCTGAAAAGCGGGATTCAAATTATTCCACCCGGAGAGCCCGATCTGTTCAGGCCTGACAATGGGGATCAATGGCTGCTTCAATTCTTTGTTAAAGCCACAGGTCAGGAAGGCTTTCGTCTTTCTACAGAGGAGGTCAAGGACCTGGATAAAAAGAAAAAGGATATTATCTTAAAACGCTTTGGTTCTCCGGAACAAACACTCTTACGCGATTTGGGAGTAGCTGCAGAGCTTTTTTCTCCCATAAAGCGGGGCTTTGAATCGGGGAGCGCTGCCGGGATCCCCTCAAAGGCAGATTTGACCCATGATGAGGCTTATCTATTTTTAAAAGAATCCTTCTGGCTTCTCAGGGAAGCGGGATTTTTTCTGGAAATTCCTCAATGGTGGAATGAAAAAACGAATACCTCGAAAAATGAGCTATCTGTGAAAACCCGAATTTCCGATCCCGGTAAATCTCCCTCAAAGGTCTCTTTCTGGGATACTATCGTTTCCTTTGACTGGGAAATTGCTGTTAGAGATAGTTCCTTGAGCAGGACTGAATTTTTTCAGCTTGCAGAGCTAAAACTGCCGCTGGTAAAAATACGCGGAGAATGGATCGAGCTTGATCAGGAAAAGATTAATAACACCATGAAGTACTTAAGAGGCCTGGACGGCCGGGAGCTCACAGTCAGGGAGATCATTCAAAAGGGAATACTTGCAGAGAGCTCTTCAGATCTCCTCTCATTGACAGGTTTTGATTTCAGCTCCTGGCTTAAGGATTTCATTAAAACGAAGATCGGATTCCCGGCCGATAAGATCGAGGCGCCGGTGACATTCAGAGGGAAATTGCGGCCGTATCAACTTGAGGGCCTTAACTGGCTCTGGTTGATTAAAGAGATTGGGGCAGGGGGATGCCTGGCCGACGACATGGGGCTGGGAAAAACCATCCAGTTCATAGCCCTTATCCTTCACGATAAGAAGTTGAATAAAAACTTAAATCCCTATCTATTGGTTTGCCCTACATCGGTAGTAGAGAATTGGGCTCGTGAAATCGATAAATTCGCACCCTCACTCTCATATTTTATCCATCATGGCGTAGATCGTAAAATTAACACAGCACGGGATATTATTTTAACCACCTTCGGTATCATGAGAAGAGACATTGATCTGTTAAAGTCAATTTATTGGAGGAGTGTGTGTTTAGACGAGTCCCAGAACATTAAGAATCCCAACACCAAAACCGCAAAGGCTGCCAGAAGCATACCGGCAGATTCCCACTTCGGACTGACGGGAACACCTGTTGAAAACCACCTGATGGAGCTCTGGTCAATCATGGAGTTCCTTAATCCCGGGCTTTTGGGTAAACAGAAAGCCTTCAAACAAAACTTCATGACTCCGATCCAGGAAGAGGGCAGCCCGGAAAAGGAGAAGCTGCTGAGATCGCTTATTAATCCCTTTCTTTTAAGAAGGAAGAAGAGCGATCCGGATATCCTCCCCGATCTCCCGGATAAGATTGAGAAAAAGGAATATATACCGATTTCCGAAGAACAGGCAACTCTCTATCAAGCTGTGGTGGATGAATCCGTAAAACTGCTGGAAGAGGCTGAAGGTATAGAAAAGAAAGGACTGATTCTGGCGACCATTACCAAATTGAAGCAAATTTGCAATCACCCGGCTCAATTCCTGAAGGACGGCAATTTTATCAAAGAGCGCTCAGGCAAGCTGGTACGCCTTACTGAAATGCTGGATGAGCTGTTTGAAGCCGGGGAGGCATCGTTAATTTTCACTCAATACGTCGAATTGGGACGTATGCTTAAGTCTTTTATTCAACGGACATTTCATAAGCAGGTACCTTTTCTTCACGGCGCTGTAAGCCGGAAGGCGCGCATGCGTATGGTGGATGAATTTCAAAACGGTGATTCCGGGAATCCTGTGTTTATTCTTTCCCTGAAAGCCGGGGGTACGGGGCTCAATCTTACGCGGGCCAGTCATGTTTTTCATTATGATCGCTGGTGGAATCCCGCTGTTGAGGCCCAGGCTACAGATAGAACGCACCGCATAGGGCAGAAGAAAAATGTACAGGTTTTTTCCTTTATATCCACGGGAACCTATGAGGAAAAGATCGATGAGATGCTGGAAGCCAAAAGAGATCTGGCCGACAGGATTATAAGATCAGGAGAAAAGGGCTTAACCGAGCTCTCAACCGAAGAGATAATAGACCTTATTTCTTATCGGAAGGAGCGGTTCTGATGTCCTACTGGGAATGGCAGCACTATACACCGGTTGTGCCGAAAGATGTTAAAGACGGAATCAAGGCTAAGAGCAGGCAGGGTGACTTTGGCGAAACAGCGGTGGGCAAGCAGTGGATTTCCCTGCTTGAGAGAACGCCGTGGTCCAATCGGCTTGCCAGGGGAAAACGCTACGCGCGGATGGGACAGGTGAGAGATTTCAACATAGATAAAGGGGAAGTAAGCGCCTCAGTTCAGGGGACCAGGGCCAAACCTTATAAAATCAGGATCTCTTTGAAGTCCTTCCCGAAAAAGACATGGGAAAGGCTATACAGAATCGTAGCGAAAAACCCTCTTCATTATGCAGCTCTAAAAGCCCGTAAATTTACCGATGATTTCCAGGAGCTGTTAAAGGCCGGTGGAATCTCCCTCCTGCCTGAATCCACAAGGGATATTAAAACCGATTGCAGTTGTCCCGATCAGGCAAACCCCTGCAAGCACATTGCAGCTACTGTCTACATCGTAGGCGAGGCTCTGGATGAAAATCCCTTCCTGCTTTTTCAGATGCGCGGCCTATCTTTTGAAGATTTCATTAACAATGTAGAGAAGCTTATCCCTCATGCATGCAGTGAGGAAGAAGTACAGCAGAAGGTTATCCATCCGGATCTGACGCCCAAGAGATTCTGGAAAGCCGGAGCAGAGTTTGAAAAAACAAAAACCTTCAGGCGTTCTCCCGACGTACCCCTCGCCCTGATTAAGTTATTGGGAATCCCTAAGTTCCTTCCCAGGACTAAGTCGGTGCAGGGCCAGCTTGAAAGGGCGTATGAACTTGCATTAAAAAACAAGCCCTCTTAAAAGATGAAACCACATAAAAACTGCCGGCACTTGACTCACCACTATATAAAGACTAACGTTATCTGTGTAAGAGGAAAAAATCAGTGGCAGTAATTGCAATACCGTCAATTCTAAGGGACAAGCTGGGAGATGAAGGTGTCGAAGCCTTTACTGAGGTTATCAAAGAGATAGACCTTGAAGCAAGAAAAGAGTCTATCACAATAGTAGAAGAACGATTCGAGAGAAGGCTTGCAGAAGAAACAGGAAAGTTGAAAACTGATCTCATGACCGAAATAGGAAAAAATAGAGTCGATCTGATGGCTGAAATAGGAAAGAATAGAATCGAAATAGGAAAAAATAGAGTCGATCTGATGGCTGAAATAGCAAATAATAGAGTTGAAATAGAAAAGATCAGAGTTGAGGTGGCGGCAAGCAAAGCAGACACACTGAGATGGATGTTTATATTCTGGATTGGTCAAATCGGGGTTCTTTCAGGAATAATATTCGCCATGCTTAAGCTGTATTTTAAGTAGGCAGCGGGAATCAGGTCA
>JAUWZD010000116.1 GCA_030615505.1 Spirochaetales bacterium
ATTCCAGTAATATAAATGTAAAGTATGGGTCATTGAATCATTAAGGATTGGTTATCATTAAACTGATTCAAATGCTTGAACCCATTACATCCCTCCTTACCATTTTCCTTATGTTAGATAAGATAATTCGAAGAAAAAAAACAAGGAATTCCCCAATTGAAAACAGAAGAAATACTAAAATACAATTGAAACAGAAATGAAATCTGAAAGACTTAGTTGGAAAATATTTGGGAGTAGATAGAATTATATGAATAAACCAATTAGGATCATCCTTCTTATATTTCTGATCTCTCCATGCCTATCGGCTCAGGAGAATGAAGAAACCCTTGACATGACGATGTATATGGCAGGGTTAAAAGCCTATGTCATGAATGACTTAGAATCTGCACGCCACTTTTTTTCCCGTGCTTATTCCATCAATCCTGAAAGCGAGCGGATCAAGGACATGTACGCCATGATCCTTATCAAACTGGACAATGAGGAATACGTGGCCGATGATCCGGATATGGTAACAGCTGAGACGGATGAATCCCTGACCCGGCAAAATGAGGGAAATGCTGCCCTTATCAGTAAAATCTTAGAAGAGCAGGAACAGATCAGGAAGCAGTATCAGGAGTGGAATGAAGCCATCCTCAATGCCCAGAGGGAAGAGAGGGCTTCTTTCCGGAAATACCTTCTGGAATTGGATTTTGAAGGAACCCTGACCCGGCAAAATGAGGAAAATGCCGCCCTTATTTGCAGTACTCACAGCGTTCATATTTACAGGCTGTCCGGGAACAGGGTCAGATCCTGCGACAGATCCTGTGACCTATGCTCTTGGTGATACCGGACCTGCAGGCGGTTTGATATTTTCCTACCATTAATTGTAGTTATAGGAAATGTCCCGCACGGATTTAAGTTCATAATGGCGGCCATCCGTGGCCGCCTATAAATAAAAATATTTCTTATAGGAGGGAAAACAGAAATGAAAAAGATTTTACAAGTGGTGTTTGGAATCCTGGTAATACTTGTATTTGCCGGATGTCCAAATCCAAATGGAGGCGGAGACGGAGACGGAGGCGGAGGCGTAAGCCTGTCAATTGGAGACACTGAAACAGTAACGATTGGTTCAGAAACCCTCACCATGATCTATGCCAACGATTCCGCCAGCATCAACTTTCCAACAGGAACCGATGATGGAAGCAGTGCGACCTTGACCACAAAGTTTTTTATGGGAGAAACCGAAGTAACCAATGCCGTCATGGCAGCAGTATACCAGTGGGCCTACGATAACAGCAGGTTCAGTTCTACAGTAGGTGACCATAACGGCCTGGATACAACAACGGCAAAACATGGCGCTCAGCAGCTTCTTGATCTTGATGACATAGATTGCCAGGTTGACTATGATAGTTCCGGTACTTTCTCGGCAGAAACAGGTTATAAGAATAATCCGGTAACCAATGTAACCTGGTATGGCTCAGTGATGTTCTGCAACTGGTTAACCGAAATGAGGGACGGGAATACCGATAATGTGGTATATACAGGCATAGACACAACCTGGGAGGATGATGAGACAACAGCAACCGTAACAAAAACCGGTTACCGTCTACCCTCAAGTGATGAATGGGAGTACACGGCACGGTATCGGGGGGCAGACTCAACCAATACAGTAAGCGGATATACAGATCCCTATTTTACACAAGGAGACTCAGCCAGCGGAGCTATTGCAGACTACAATAATGCGGCAGCCTGTCAGGCTGTGGCTGTTTATTCCGGATCAAGCCCTGCACCCACAGACGAAGCGGCGGTAAAGAGTTTGGGAGCAGGCAGTGCCAATAGTCTGGGACTTTATGATATGAGCGGCAATGTATGGGAATGGTGTTTTACCGAGAGCGGCTCCAGCCGCATCCTACGGGGCGGTGGCTGGTACTACTCTGCGAGCTACTTGCGAGTTGGCTACGTGCTCAGCGACAACCCGGATGACGAGTACGACGATCTGGGGTTCCGCCTGTGCAGGACAGCAAACGATTAAGTTTGCGTAACTTTTTGTATTTTTACTTTTTTACCTTTTAATAAAAGATGGGAAGGTGTCGAAAAGCGGCTCCAACCGAATCAAACGGGGCGGTAGCTGGAACAACACTGCGAACAACTTGCAAGTTGGCAACGTGAACAACAACAACCCGGATAACGAGAACAACAATCTGGGGTTCCGCCTGTGCAGTACTGGCGCGCCTGAGAGTATCGGCTTGTTTACGGAGAAGCCGGCAGTTTAGCGCAAGTCCAGATACCTTTCCTGTCCGCACAGGTAAAACTATGTGGCAAATAATCTTAATTTCTCCCTCCTCTGGTACTCATCAGGAAGGCGGAGGGGGATTTTTCTAACCGGAGAGGAAGCAATGGCCTATGAAATTATCAATATTCTTCTCAGCCCCGGCAGTAAAACCTTCAACACTGAAGATTTAAATAGATTCTGTTCCAACAAGAAAATAACAGAGCGTAAAATTGAGTTCTTCCAGCAGGATAGTAATGCTTTCTGGTCTGTATTCCTGGAATATGAAGTAAATATAGAGCCTTCGGGCCGGGAAACATCAGGATTAACTGAAGCCGGACGGGTCTGTTATGAAGAATTACACCGCTGGCGAAAAGAAACGGCTGAGAAAGAAGGCATTCCGCCTTTTGTTATCGCCAAAAACTCCCACTTTGTGGAGATCATTAACAAAGAAATTATTACTCTGGAAGCCTTGAAGCATATTAACGGTTTTGGAAAGAAGAAAATAGAGAAATATGGCAAGGAGATTACGGGAATTATTACCGCCTTCTTCAAGGAAAAGCAAAGTCCCCATGAGAAATGACTATCCACTATACAACAAATGGCTATATATCGTGGAGTATTTAATCGATATATGCGGCAAGTATCCTAAAAATGTCCGCTTTTCTTTATGCGATCGCATAACAATTTTTTCTTTAGATGTTTTAGAGGCGATTATTGAAGCCATATATACAAAGCAGAAATCAGATATATTGCAAAATGCCAATCTATATATGGAGAAATTAAGGGCGTTAATGCAAATAAGTGTCAATAAAAAATACATCTCGATAAACCAGTATGAGTATATATCACGGGAAATTAATGAAGCCGGAAAGATGATCGGCGGCTGGATAAAGTCATGCAGAGAATAGGCAATTTAAAAGAGCAGTTTCTCTCTTTTGAAAATATATATAAAGCATGGAAAAAGGCATTTAAATCCACAAAGACCATCGAGGCCTATGAGTATTCTTTTCATCTGGAGAAAAATCTTTTTGAATTACAGGAAAAGCTGGATTGTGGCGCTTATATCCCCGGAGAGTATCGTTATTTTACCATAACCGATCCTAAAGAAAGGCGAATATCCGTTGCTCCTTTCCGTGACAGAATTGTGCACCATGCACTGATAAATATTCTGGAGCCAATATATGAAAAGCGGTTTATCTATCATTCCTACGCGACCCGGAAGAGCAAAGGCACTCATAAGGCAATAAAACAGGCTCAGGTATACTTAAGAAAGAACCGGTGGTATTTGAAAATGGATATTGCCAGGTATTTTGATAATATCGACCATGGGGTTCTTTATGAACTACTTTCGAGGAAAATAAAGGATGAATTCATCCTTTCATTGTGCCGGAAAATCATGGCCAAAGGCGGTGACGGTAAGCACGGTCTACCTATTGGTAATTTGACCAGTCAGTTTTGGGCCAATGTGTATCTGGATTGTTTTGATCATTTTGTGAAAGATCATACGAAAATAAAACCCTATCTGCGTTATATGGATGATTTTTGCCTGTTCTCCAATGATAAAAATGATCTGAAAGCTATTCGCCCTGTGATTGAGGATTTCCTTTTATCGAAACTGGGATTAAGAACAAAACCCCAAACTACTTTGATAAACAGCTCTCTTCATGGCCTGCCGTTTTTAGGCGTGCGGATATTTCCATCTCTAATCCGGGTAAGAAGTGAAAATATTAAACGAAGTTTAAAGAGAGTACAATTGAGAGAATACGAATATGGAATCGGAAAAATCAATTATGAAAGATACACTTCCAGTATGATGAGCCTTATTTAACATTTAAAATACTGGAACAGCCGGGAGCTTTTAAGAAAAGAGACATCAGTTATGCTATAATGTTTTTATGGAGAGAGCGCCGGGAACGTCCGTGTTTCCGGCTTGAATTCGGAAGGCGGGGGCGGGGCAAACCCGCTAACAGCGAATATGAGATTCTGCCTTCGGCTCCATCCAAATTGCCTCTGGTCGCAAGCTCCCGACGGCAACTTCTCATATTCGCGGAACGTTAGGCATAATGCTCGGTATAGCTTTGTTGATGTATAGTCGTTCATTATTCGGTAAGAAGTTATTTTTCATAAGAATATTTACATGGGATGCAGTCGAATTATATGGTATTCCAAGATACACAGCAAAAATATGATTTTTTGTTTGCGGTCGTGAAAAAATTCCGGGAATGCTTAGATATGGCTAATCAGGAAGGATTAATTACCATCGGGTTAAATAACTTTCCTAAAGGTGCGTGTGGTGACGCCACGCTTCTATTAGGTACATTTCTTAAACCTAAAAAATCTAAACCGGGCTTAAATAAAAATATTCTTATAATTATGTGGAAATGGGCCGGCCCCATAGCTCCGGCTGTGATGGCAGCTTTGTCACTCCTTCTCCTCTATTTAGTAATCTGGATCAGCCTGTCTAAAGTCAACGCCGCTTATGTGGACTCCCTTGTGCCTCGCTTTTTAACTCTATTGAATTTTAAAAAGATTGTGCTTGAGGAGCAGATATTCAAGTATTTTCTCAATACACTGATAGTCTCAGCACTTACAGGGCTTCTCATCCCCCTTTTGACATTTCCGGCAGCCTCCTACCTAACTCAACGGAGTGTTTCCTTCTCAACCGGCTTTCTTACATTTGTGCAGATAATAGGCATCACCGGCGGTATGCATTCCCTGATTCCACTCTATGCAATATTCAGGAGCCTGGGGCTGCTTGATTCCTACTCTCCCCTTATTCTGATCTATTTGTCTCATACTGTTCCCTTCTCACTCTTCACAATTAAAGCCTACCTGGATCATATGCCTAAAAGCCTAAGAGAAAATGCGCTGCTTGAGGGTATGCATCCCATCTCTTATCTGCTTAAGGTGCTCTTTCCCCTCTCTCTGCCTGTGATATCAACCTCTGTAATGGTTGCCTTTTTAAATGCCTGGAACGGTTTTTTGGCTCCGCTTCTCTTGTTAAATGACGATTCAAAATATACCATCAGTATTAAGCTGTACTCCCTTGTCGGAAGCATAGCCTCGGGGAATCCCAGGTGGAACCTCTTTGCAGCCGCCTCAATAGTTAATATTGCCCTACTCTCTCTGATTTTTCTACGATTCAAAAAGCCTCTACGTCATACGGCTCTCTTTGAGTTAGAAGATTAATTTCAGAATGAATCAATACCCGCCCGCTTTAGAATACGCAAGGTAAAAAGAGTAATCGTCGGTGAGTGTTCCTTTTTATTGGCAAAATCCCTGCCTTTGTACGCCATATACATGCTTTCCGGTTTAAAGCGCAATGAGGAATCCGTTTGGGAAAGGAGAACTTCCATCATTTCCTTAAAACGCTTATCGGTGTGAAAAGCCTCATATCGGCTTACTACTTCCATCACGTGCAGTAAGTTATACCAGACATAGGGAAGCTGCAGCTTTTTATATTCCGTCCCTATGCCGAAGAGATAATATTTCTTTTTACCTCTCTCTTGCCAGTGGCGGAGCAGCGCTTCAACAGTTTTTTGGGCCGCTGCGCTCTCTGCCCCCCCTTTATCTTCGCTAAGTGCCTTGGCTGAAATCAGGTTGGCATAGGGGCAGATATCACTCTTTTTTCCAGGCCCGCGGAACTTCGGCATAGAACCGCAGCAGTGAAGCCCGTCTTCGTCCACCAACTCTTGCAGGGCCTGCACCGCCTTCGAGGTGACTGCGCTGCGCACTCCCATTTTCAGCAATGCATAGAGGATTGTCGGAAAGTCGCATGCCATCCATGCCATTGTGGGTTTGCCGTTTCCCCCGAACACGGTTGGAATTTCGATCTGAATTCGAGGAATCCCCTGTTCGTCAATGGTCTTGAGAATCGTGTTAATGATCCTTTCCATTCCCGGATCTTGGGCCTTAATCCCCAGATCGGCTAAAAAGACCAACCGGTGCAGACCTAAAGTAGCGGCGTCGTGACGCTTCAGCACCTCATCCTTCCAGTCCCGGAGCGATTGAATGAGCTCCTGAATCAAGGTATCGGAAAGAAGCTCCTTGTGATGCGCTTTTTCCGGACAGAATAGCAGGCAGGCATTGTAGCGCACATAAGGGATTGGCGAGCCGGTAAGCCAGTCTTTAGTTTCCTGGGGAATCATCATACTTCCGCCTCCTCCGAGTAAGGCTTTTTTAATGTTGATTTTAGTCATCTTTCTTCTCCTTAGTTTTAAAGATTTTATGTAAAACGGGTTGTGAAGCTGAACGGATATTTTTCATTCACAGGGAAAAACGCGCTCGTAATTCAGAGCCCTTCCAATCGGCAGGAAGGTATCTGTGCGGGAGCAGTGGATCTTGAAATAGGGTGTTCACCACGATGCCTCCTATTTCCATTTCCGCAATCAGGGCCTCGTGGGCAGACATCGTATCAATCTTTGCCAGTTCCCTTAACAGAAGATCCAAAGCCTGGTCGATCTTGTGAGCAACCTTCTCAATATTCCATAGGCGCTGAACCTCTGCTTCGGTAAACTCACGATGAGGCATAAAGCTAATGAGCCGGAAATTAGCATGCTCGAAATGCGATTGGAGGTGTTTCTCGATTTCTTCGCTTGGGTGTCTGGGTCTGATCCAGAATCCCCTGTGAAATGGAGCAAACCGATAGGTGAATAATTTTTTATGAATTCGATAGCGCTCGGATCTTTTCCGTTCCGGTACCGAAAAAAGCACACCCCACCACCATTCATCCCAGTTGCTCCAATCCAACTCAAAAAAGCTCCTTCCTACATTCGAGCGTATTATCGTGCCTTTGGGGCTAAAGCGGTAAAAAGCCGACTTTCCTTCTTTTCTTGAAATGAGTAAACCCTTTTTTGTTAGCCGGGAAAGAGTGGTCCTTAATGTATTTTCCGTTACGTTAAAGAGGGCAAGTAGTTCTTTTAGTTGGGAGACCGAATATTCCGGATTACCAAGAGAGGCCATAAGGCCAAAAATCAGTTCACTCTCTTTAATTTTCATTACATAAATATTTAGAACGTAAATATATTGTAATATTCATTGGCTTTATTGTCAATAGGTTTTATTCAAGTTTTAGAGGTTGATGGCAAACAGTTGGGATCCATTCCGCAGACCTATTTTAAAATTGCTGATGCCTTTATAACCCAGCAGTTGTACCCGGTGTGCCTCCTTTCCATCAATCCGCACCAATTGTGGGGAATAGTCGTAGTATCTGCGCAGTCAAATTAATGCTTTTAAAGATGAGAATAATATTGATACCCTACTCAATAGGGTATACCTTAAAGTATGCTAGATAAGCTGTTACGAGAGAATTTATAATTCTTCCTCAGTTTGACAGACTATGGAAAGGTCTTCAACTTGATGACTAAGATCTGCGGGCGGTAGAAGAATACCTCTGTCTCCAACCAGATTATGGTAACGTCATAAAAGGTACAGGGGGATTGCGGAAATTGAGATGGGGACTGAAAAGCAGTGGCAAACGGGGTAGCATACGGATTTTATATGTCGATTTCCCCAGCTATAAGAAGACCTATCTCATTGGTGTGTATAAAGGGTATTGCGCGTATAAGGTGTGTAAACCCTAATTTAGGCTGTCCCGCAACTCATTAGAATTAAGGGCAGCTACTATATCTTGTGCTTATATAGAACATAATACCACAACATATTGATTTGGGACAGCCGCAATTGAGGTTGCGAGACAACCTCAATTGCGGTTTCGACTATTTTGTTCCCTTTTCCCACTAACGTGGATCTACGACCTACAAAGGTTTTTACTTATGCCCATCCTGCTCACAAAAACGCACTCTTCTTTTCTCCGAGAATATGGTGAACGATGTTCTCTTGATTCTTCCTCACAGGCAATACGTATTTGCGATACCCAAGTGCCTGCGCGTGTTTTTCAAACATGACAGGAAGCTGTTCGGCGAAGTATCAAAGCTTATCTTTCAAATGATCCAGTCTTTCTATAATGAAGCGGCAGGCAAAAAAATCAGAACAGCATCTGTAATATCCCCACGGTCGGGACCTTCCGGAAAGAGAACGTGAAAATATTCGATGCAGAAGATTTCATAGCTAATTTGACGTTGCACATTCCGCCAAAGAACGTGCAGTATATCAGACGCGCATGCTTCTTAGTCCGGCTTCCGAGCCGGAGATGCGCTAATGTCGGCGAAGACATGCTTCTTAGTCCAGTGAGGCGCAGCCGAGTCGGAGATGTCGAGAGCCGACAGACGTTATGGATTATATGCTTCCCGAACACGAGGAATTTGGAATTCGATGCCGGAGGTTATTGCACGTGCCCCTCAAGGTTGGAAGAATGAACATCTTGATAATGTGGATACCAAAGTCGAAACTGAGAAAGAAGATCCTGATATGTCTCTATCCGAAAAGGAGAGACGCTCTGCATGCCGAAGGCTGTAGGTGCCCGTAGGGCGGCCCGCCAGGGTAGAGCAAGGCTCCTGGCAAAGATCTATGAAGTTCGTCCTTTTGTCTGTCCAAAATGCCAATCCGAGATGAGCATTATTGCAGTTATCATGGATCCTGAAGAAATCCGCAAAATATTGCAGATCTTTCAGAAAATCGGGAGATCCCCTCCTGGGATAAATACTGCAAGTTTAAACTAAACTTTCTTTCCCTCATGGTGCCGGATCAAGGTTGAGGTATGTTTTTTTGCTTCCCTTGAGACCCTGTTTTATCAGTTTTGATGAAAATTTCCCTTGTAAATCAGACCCTTTATAGTTTTTTTCCTATTGCAGGATGATTGCTCATATCTTTTTCCACTCCCCACTGATTTTTTTCTCATTTTCTTGATTTCCCGTTCATCCTGTGATATAAGTCTTACTATCAATAAGCCTATGAAGCTGAAGAGAAGAGATATAACTGGCATCGGAAGACGAAGATACCTGGAGGGCATGGACCATCGAGGTCGCCACTGTAAAGTTCTTGTTGTCGACGATGAAGGTCTCGTGAGGAAACTTGTGGCCCAGGTGCTGAAATCCGTGGGTTATGAAATTGTTGGTGAAGCAAACAACGGACAAATGGCCATAGGCCTGTACAAGATCGTCAAACCGGACATTGTTATTCTTGATTTAAGAATGCCTATAATGAACGGTTTCACAACCCTTGAAAAAATCCTTGAAATCGATGAGAATGCAAAGGTTATCATGCTGACCAATGAGAAGGATAAGGAGACAGTAATCCAAATACTGAAAGCCGGCGGCAAAGATTACATTATAAAACCGATAGTGAGAAAGCTACTGCTTGAGAAACTCAAAATAGTTAGGGGTTTACAGTTAAAAGAATAACCAGACTTTTGCCTTCCGCACTTTCTTGATCAGCGAAACTCAATGTTCTTTAGCAGAACAGTGAGAGATCTCTCGAAGGATTTCTAGGTAGATAATCGAAAAGAATCCGGCGGCTTAGACAAAAAAAAACCGGCTGCACTGGAAGAACAATCTAATGTCAAAGAGCTACACGAGAAGAACATGAAAGACGCTAAGGTCTACTCCATTTTGGTTGTGGATGACACTCAAACAAACCTTGACCTTCTGGCTACAATCCTTGGTGATGCATATGATGTGAGTACTGCCCGGGATGGCCATAGCGCCTTTGAGATCCTGGAAACAACGAAACCGGATTTGATCCTCCTGGACATCATGATGCCGGAAATGAACGGGTACGAGGTTTGCACTATCCTAAAAAGAAATAAGGAGCTCGCCGACATACCAATCATCTTTCTAACGGCCCGTACCGCTGCAGAGGATATTGTTAGGGCCTTTGAAATCGGGGCTGAGGACTACATCTCTAAGCCGTTCAACACAGCGGAGCTTATGGCCAGAGTGAAAGCTCATCTTGAGATCAAGAACAGCCGGGATGTCATAAAACAGAAAGTAGCCGAACAGAGAGAGCTCTTCCACATACTCTGTCACGATCTGGCCAATCCGTTCTCGAGTATAATCGGTGTCCTGGAACTTCTTCAGAATAGCCCTGAATATTTCTCTGAATATGGGGATCTTCTTAGGAGTGCAGCAAGAAACGGGATGGAGGTGATAAACCTGGTACGGGAAATGCACGCCATGGAAGAGAAGCCTCTTTTGCTGAAACGCGTCAATTTGCTTAATGCGGCGAATGAATCTCTGTCCATCTTAGCTCAGAAATTCAAAGCAAAAGATCTCAAAACTGAAACACATATCGATCCCGATATCTACGTTCGAACTGAAAAAACCTCACTGATCAACTCTGTTCTGAACAATATTTTAACCAATGCAGTAAAATTTTCCTTTGAGGGAACTGCCATCGAGATCAGGGCGTATCGTAATGATGCGGGCGTATACGTTTCCATCAAGGATTCCGGTATAGGCATGCCTCCCAAACTTTTGGAGGATCTTTTCGACATCCATAAAGCGACTAGCCTACCGGGTACTCTAGGGGAAGAGGGAACCGGCTATGGAATGCCGCTCATTGAGCGATTCATGAAGGCTTATGGCGGGGATATCAGGGTCACATCCCGGGATATTTCTATATATCCCAATGATCATGGTACCGAAATTACTCTGCGGTTCGTTGACGCCACTGAAAAGGGTCCTATTAATGAATGATACACCTACTATTATGATTGTTGATGATTTTGAGAAGAATTTGATTCTTTTAGAAGCTATTCTTACCTCAATCGGATACCGTGTAATCATGGCCAGAAACGGAGAAGAAGCCCTTGAAAAAGCTCTAAGAAAACCTCCCGATCTGATTTTGCTCGATATTATGATGCCGAAGATGGATGGTTATCAGGTGGTAAGAAGATTGAAGGAAGAGCAGCGTACGATGATTATCCCCATCGTTATGCTTTCAGGTCTGAAAGAAGTTTATAATCGAGTGAAAGCCTTAGAAGCCGGAGCCGATGACTTTTTAACTAAACCTGTGAATAGAAAAGAACTAGAGTCGAGAATAAAATCCCTGCTTAAGGTTAAAGCTTACAATGACTATATGAGAAGCTATCAGGAAGTATTGCAAGAGAGGATTTCAGGTAAAACCGAAGAGCTTCGTACGGCTCTTAATTCTTTTTCCCGTTTTGTTCCAAGGGAGTTTTTAAAATGCTTAAACAAGCAGAATATCTCGGATGTAAAGCTTGGAGATCAAGCATTAAAAGAAATGGCAATTTTATTTTCAGATATTCGTTCTTTTACATCACTCTCAGAAAAAATGACTCCAGGAGAGAATTTCAATTTCCTTAACTCATACCTAAAAAGGATGAATCCATTCATTTGGAATAATAATGGTTTTATTGATAAATACATAGGCGATGAAATTATGGCCCTTTTTCCTGGTGGTGAAGAATCTGCTTTGTCTGCTGCAATTGAAATGATAAAGTATCTCCCAATATATAATACCCATCGCCGAAATTGCGGATACACCCCTATTAAAATTGGAATTGGAATACATTCCGGCACAGTAATGCTTGGTACCATCGGGCATGAAATATTTATGCAAAGTACCGTTATATCTGATGCCGTAAATCTGGCTTCTCGTTTAGAGAGTCTAACAAAACTATACGGGGTTTCTTTGGTCGTTAGTAATAATATAATATTTGGTCTTAAGGATCCAACAAAATATAATTACAGGTTTCTAGATAAAGTTAAAGTAAAGGGAAAGGACGAACCTGTTTCAGTATATGAAGTCTTTGAAGGTGATTCTCAACATCAGATAGAGCGAAAGCGAAAAAGCCGAGAAAAATTTGAGAAGGGAGTCTATGAGTATCATAGTAATAATATAGAACAAGCTTACAAAATTTTTAATGATATTTGGGAATCAGGGGACAAGGATAAGGCGCTAAATATTTATAGAGAACGCTGTGAGTACTATTTAAAGCATGGTACCCGTATGATTTTTGAAAACATATGACAAATAACCAATTTCTCTTCACTCAGAGACGGTGATTCTTGACTGCGATTCGTTAGTCTCAACAGTAATTCTTACTTCTGTACCTTCCGGTGTATATTTTACCGCGTTTCCAACAAGATTAGCGATAACCCCTCTAATTAAATCCATGTTTTTTATTTTTGATAAGGAGGATAGCAGATGCATATTACCTATGACCCTGAAGTAGATGCCCTTTATATTCGTTTTGAGGAGGCAACCGTGACGACCAAAAAACTTGATGATGGAATCGCCGCAGATTATGATGCCGAAGGTAAACTTGCCGGTATCGAAATTCTTGATTGCCTCAAGCGTTTTGGTGATAAAGCCACGTTTAAGAAAGTCACCCTTGAAGAAATCGGTTTGGGTGCTTAATTTTCCGCATGAATATCCGACACCAAGCGTTTTAATAATTTTGGGTACCGTCATATCCTGCATAATACAACGCCCTCACCCGGCACATCATTGTTGATTTGCTGCCAGCACTTGTGTCACGAGGCTCTGCAATTGTTCGATTTGCTTCTGCTGGGCCTGAATGTCCCGGCGCAGGCTGTTGTTTTCATCTTTCAATTCCTGGATCATCCCTTCTTACAGTACCGCAATTTTCTGCAATCCGAGTTTTAATTTCTCATTTTCTGCCTCATCTTCTTTTGGTTACAGTTTGGATATAGATACCAACTTTTACAATAAAAGGGACGGAAAAACTCATATCCACATTCAGGATTGTTACATTTGATTCTTGCTATACCTTTCGAATAGTCTCCACATTCAAATGACGGAGTATATCACACAGGGGGTGTTGGGAGCAATGTAAAATCGATGAAGTGCAGTTTTCTAGAATTGTTTCTGACAATGACAGCCAGTCTACTTATCGAAGACCGCAGGTGCCCGCAGGGCGGCCCGCTAGGGTAGGCCAAACTAATTGCCAATTTATACGAGGTCGATCCGCCCCCCTGCAGTCGATGTGGTTCCCCGATGCGAATTCTTGCCGTCATCTCCGAGCCCGAAGAGGTTCGGGAAAATCCTGCGGCATCTGGTGAAGATCGGCTGGCTG
>JAUWZD010000167.1 GCA_030615505.1 Spirochaetales bacterium
ATCGCCCGCGCCCTGCTGAAAAATCCCCCTATCCTCATCCTGGACGAAGCCACCTCCGCCCTGGATACCGAATCCGAGCAGCACGTCCAGCGGGCGGTCGATGAATTAATCCATGACCGGACTGTCATCGTCATCGCCCACCGCCTCTCCACCATCCAGAACGCCGACCGGATCCTGGTCCTCGACCGAGGTCGTGTTGTGGAATCCGGCTCCCACACAGAGCTGCTGGCTAAACAAGGACAGTACCGATACCTGTACGATTTGCAATTTCAAACTAGTACCGTGGCAGCCCCAGCTTAAGCCGGCATTGATCAAATTTAACTTTCAATCGGGATATCATTTCTTTATCCAACAAAGAGCGAGCCAAAGCCGCTAGGGGAGGACCTAAGCGATATCGCTCGTTTAAAGCTCTACACTACTGAGTATTACTAAGTATAAATTCACTGCGATTTTATAATGGATTAGCCCTGGACGTTAGAGAAGCCAACCGGAAAACTGGGTGTGCTTATCCCAGGGGCAGAAGCTGTTGGCGGCACCTTTATCGCCGGCTTCCAGACTATCAAGCAAGGAATTTTAAAACCCATCGTCATCGCTATTTATTCGGGCGTGTTCAAGTGTCGAAATGAATTTTTCGAGGTGCTGGAAAAGGCCGGAAAACGAGGAGAATATACCCTGGCCGACACCCGCGACCTGCTCATACGCCGCCGGGAATTAGGAGCGGCTGATGTGAAGAATCGTTTCTGGATCAACATTGATGAACCTGAGGCCTTAAACATTGTTAAAAGAACAACCTTCTATATAAAGAGGGTTACCGATTGGATTTAAGCATGACCGGTAAAGCGCAGACCACACAACCGAATTCTGTTGGGACTGAAGAAAACCTGAATCCCTCTTTGCCCGATCCCTTCATGTCGGTTCTCATCCGGTCCTACAACCGGCTGCCCCACGTGCTCGAAATCCTTGAGGTCTGTATGATCCAGGATTACGATAACTTTGAAGTGATTGTCGTGGAGCAAAGTCCTCCGGCCCATTGGGAAAGCCATCAGGCCGCTCTGGAGCAGTTCGACAGCCGGGTCAGGGTGGTGCGGTCCAAGCGCCTAAGACCGCCGGAAGCGCGGAATGTGGGAGTGGCCTATTGCAGGGGGGATGTGGTCCTCTTTATTGATGACGATGACCTGCCTGTTGGCGACAATTGGGTTGCCGCCCATGCCAAAAACTACGCCGACCCCTTGTGCATTGGGGTATCCGGGAGACAGGTATACCAAATTAACGAAGAGCCTCACTACCGGGACATGGAGCGGGCCTATAGGCTGTGTCTATCACTTACTTTCTTTTTAAGAGGCCGGCTTTACTTCGGCATTGACCGAGTTAGAAAACCCATCCAGTGGCTCCATGGTAACAACTGCTCCATTCGGAAATCGACAATTATGGGTCTGGGGGGGTGGTATCCTCATCTGAAAGGACGTGGCGAGGAACATTCACTTTACTACAAGCTCCAAAAGACCAAAAAAGCCGACGAATACTTGATGTATGATCCTCAGCCTAAAGTTCTAAGAAGGCTTGATGTTGCCGGCGGAGCTGGGCAGCGTGCTATATCTCTTCATATGCTGTTGATTAACCGTATGCAGTACTACCACTGGGTCATCGCTGAATATTTCCCTCTCCGATTTTATGGATTGTATCCCATTTTTTTACTTTACGGTTTTCATTTTACTGTCCGTTTCTTTCGTAGCAGTTCTAGTTTTACTGATGTCTTTTGGATTCGACGGCTTGGACGAAAATATGGCGAATATCTGTATATTCTCCAAGAATTTATAATATTCCCATTTCTGGCCCTCCGGTACCTTCTGGGGAAAAAACCGAAATGGGACGGCCAGCCTCCAATGCCCGAAGAAGGCTAGTTCAGCAGGGGTGGTGTTTATTCGGCAAAGGATGGCAGGAAGCGTAGAATGACTTTTTCGGCTTTACTAACGAGCAGGGTCCTGCTTACCTAGTAAAATCCCGGACCAGATTCTCGTCATGGCAAACCCCTCCTTATCCAATCCTTTCGTCTCGGTTCTCATCCGCTCGTGCAACCGACTGTCCCATGTGTTGGAAGCCCTCGAAATCTGTCTAGGTCAAGACTACGATAATTATGAGATCGTCGTGCTGGATCAGAGTACTGAAATCCATTGGGAAAACCATAAAGATGCCTTTGATGCATTTGATAGCAGGGTGAGGGTGATTCGATCCAAACCACTTGGCTGCGCAGGCGCCCGGAATGTGGGTGTAGCCCACTGCAGGGGGGATGTAGTCCTTTTTCTAGACGACGATGACCTGCCTGTTGGCTGTAACTGGATTGCCGCCCATGCAAAAAACTACGCCGACCCTCTGTGCATTGGGGTATCTGGCAAACATCTCAACCGGCTTAATGAAGGGTATCGCTATAAGGCCCGCAAAACAGCCTATAAACGTTGTCTGTCCTATACCTTCTTTCTAGTAGGCCGGGGCTACACGGGCATTGATGAAGTGAAAAAGCCGGTTCAGTGGCTCCATGGCAACAATTGCTCCCTTCGAAGGTCCACAATTATCGAGCTGGGTGGATGGTATCCCCACGTGGCTACCGACCACGAGGAACACTCGCTGTATTTGAAGATGCGAAAGACGTTAAGACCTGGGGAATATCTCATGTTTGATCCTGAGCCAAAGGTGCTGAGAAGATTCAATATCGCCGGCGGAGCGCAAAGGCGGAGCATACCACTCCATTCACTTTTGACCCACCGTCTCCAGTTCTACCATTGGGTCCTCAGAGAATATTACCCCATCCGCTTTTATGGACTGTATCCGCTTTTCATTCTTTACTCTTTTCTATCTCTCTCCCGCTTCTTTTATAAGCGCGTGCACATTCAGGATGCTTTTGGGGTAGGTATATTTGGAGAAAAACTCGGCAAGTATTTGTACGTTTTTCAGGAATTTGCAGTATATCCTTTTTTAGCGTTCCGTTTTCTTATTATAAAGAAACCGAAATGGAGCGGCCAGCTTAATAGCATCCCGGTATGGGATGACCAGATTGCCATTCCTGAAGGGGAGCAGGTCAATGAAGTGTAGCTCATGACTAAAATCCTCTTCGATATCGCATACATTTACCATCTGGCGGCCATGGACCCGGTCATTGCCGCCTTCGCGGGTGATGACAAATTTGACATAGCACTCTCCCTTGGAAAGGAACTGTATCGGAAGTGGGGCCTGTTCAAGG
>JAUWZD010000127.1 GCA_030615505.1 Spirochaetales bacterium
CCGGGGCAAATGGATCGAAAAGCCCTACGTAGTAAGGCTTGCTCCGGATGGTTGGAAAGAAAAGCTCACTTGTTTTCCTGAAGCAGAAAATATCCAAGCTGAACATGAGACCGACCGCCTGAGTTTCTTCCTCAGAAAGCAGAGCCTCTTGCCGAAGGTGTCCGCCAGGGTAGGCAAGGTTGATCGCAAAAATCTATGAAATTGACCCGATGGTCTGCCCAAAATGCGCATCTCCCATGAAGATAATAGCTGTCATTACTGATCCTGATGAGGTGAAAAAGATCCTAAAACATCTCATAAAAATAGGCAAGCCTCCTGCAGGCCTTGATCCATCATCCTTGAACTAACCGCTTAATCTTCTCTTTTACCTAAGGAAATCTACATTCACAGTAGCACGAATAACGCTAAGGTACGCTACTTCTCGGAGCTCAGACAAAAGAAATGAGCATATTGCTCCATGACGACGGAATCTCACCGATGTTATCGGGCCTTAACGCTCTTCCCCAAGCATCAGCTCTGTGAATTTGCCCCTGCTTCTTGACTATTTGCGCCAACACGAGTTATAAAAATTCCTATCAATATCAATAATTTCCTATCCATAAATGGGATATTTCCCAAATTCTCGCGCAGCCTCACTCCAGGCACAGACGTTCTTTTCAGGTGTTCCATCCATGATAGAATCACTCGTTCCCATTATAAACCCGCCGTCAGGGCCGGCAATGCGGATAATTTCTAGTACATTTTCTCGAATCATATCGGGTGACCCTTTTAGCATCAAATCGATTACATCTGTATTCCCATGCAAACAAACCGCTTCACCGATTTCTCTCTTGAGCTCAGCAAGGTCGTTTTCGGCCGCCGGTGGAGGAGCACATGTTCCCAAAATATCTATGCCAATTTCTTTCAGCTTACTCGCTATTGGCATTAGATTCCCATCGTCATAGTAATAGAATATCTTATCATAGCTGTGAACGAGTTTGATTAGTTCCTCTGCCATAGGCAGGAAGAGCTCTTCGATCATGGCGGGCGACCAACCGGCAGATAATGAGGACCAGTACCATGTGGTATGAATCCCATCAACACCGCGTTCAAGGAGAGCTTTTATTTCACGTTTGGTGTGCTCATGGAAAATCGCCAATAGTTCCTTACAGAAATCCTTATCATCAAAATAAGTCATCATCAAGTTCTCATTACCAAAAACGCATCCAGCCTTATCATCCAAGGCGGCATTGACATAAGGCATGATAATGCCCCTGGTACCGACAAGATCCTGTGCCAAGTGTAAGGTGTCGAAATCCGAATACTTATCAGGTTTAAGAAGGAGGTACTTAATACGTTCAAGATCACTGCTTTCCTTCACCAGATATTCCAGGTAACAAGCATTTGGACGGATTCCGTATCCACAATTTGGTTTTGGTAATTTGACTTTGTCAGTAAGTTTTCCGGCAGGAGTGGAAAATGTCCTGTCCAGTAGCCAGTAATCTGTTTCTTCTTTTCTTGTAATCTCCAATTTCATATCTTCTTTTTCAAGCGGTGAAAAGTCTTCGATGCGTATATTCCAGAAATAGTTAGGCCAGAGTGAATCGGTGAGCGAGGGTACTGCGATATAATTATCCCAGCCATATTCACTGTTTATCTTTAATTGATTCTCAACGAGGTGATCGCTGTATTTTTCAATACAGTAAGCATGGTACCGGGGAACGATGGGAACGCGATCGGCTTCTTCATGCTTAACTGCCGCTAATAGGCGTTCTATCGAGGTCATTTCTGCCGCCATAATTTAACTCCTTAATAATAATTAAATATGTTATGCTTATCTTACAAGCACTCCTGTTTTTCGTTACTGCCGAAGAAAAGACAGGTGTTTACTTCTGCTCAAAAGTAGTAACCACCTTTCTAAATGCCTTTACATACTGGTCAACCAGTCTTATACAATAATTTCCAGGAAATGTAGGAAAATTGATAACTCGGCTAAATATATCTCTTGTTATTGGCACTCCTTTCTCTTCTTCTCTGTATATTGCAGCAGTTACATTAACCGCGGCAAGAGCATACTTTGCTCCCAAGAAATCGGCAAACTCTTTCTCTAATTTCTTTGGCTCTTCGGAAAGGAAAATCTCATCATACCGTGATTCTCTCAAATCTTTCCGCTGTTGCTCATTAAGGCGCATGACTATCTTGCCTCGCATCTCTCCCAAACTAAAAGGTCGCACAATAGCATAGAAGACAATTTTTTTGAGCCGTACACCTGCTGCTTTTTACAAAGCATAACTTATCAAGGAACCATTTACTCCTTGACTTTAATCATAATAAAATATCAATTGTACGAGCCTGAACGGGTATAGCAAGATTTTTGAAGAAAGGGAGAGTATGACTTCAAAAGAACGAGTACAGGCGGTACTGGCCCATAAGATGCCGGACAAGGTGCCCTGGGGTGAATGGGCGATCGACTTTGATACGGTTGAAAGAATAATCGGGCATCAAACTTACTACCGGGCTAAGGCGAGGTCTACACTGGCCTTTTGGGATGGACGTCGGGATGAGGTGGTGCAGAGCTGGAAAGAGGATGGCATTGCTTTTTTTCGAAAAATGGACAACTTCGACATTATCAACATCGCCGCTATGGCATCGAGTATGGCTCCTCCCAGAAATTTTCAATTTGAAAAACCCAAAAAGCTCGATGATAGCACCTGGGAGTTTCCAGACGGCACTGTCTACAAGTTTTCTGAAGTGACTGCGGATGTCACCAAGATTTATGATCCGCATGTAGGAGAGAAGCAGTACACACCGGCTGATTTTGAAGGCGAGCCTGAGGTAGAACCGCCGGATGAGAGCTGTTTCGAAGTTGTTGATGCGTTTATTGAAAAGTTTAGCAGCAACCGCTTTATTATGGGACCCTCTGGTAGTGAAGTTGGTATTTTTCTCTTAGGCGGCAGCTTCGAGGAAGGCGGCGGCGGGTTCAGCTATGGGCTGATGCAATTTTTCGACAACCCCGAAACAGTTAAGGCGGCCATCCGGAAGGAAGTGGCGAAAAGCAACCTCCAGGACAAGTACTACATCCGGCCGGGACAGGATGCGGTCGGCTGGGGTCAGGATTTTGCCAGTACCCAGGGTCCGTTTATTTCGCCCGATATGTTCCGGGAATTTGCTCTGCCGGCCATTAAGTCTCGCGTAAAGAATATCCATGAGCAGTTTGGGCTTCCCGTGATGAAACATGCCTGCGGAAACAACAATAAGCTCATAGATATGTTCGTCGAGGCAGGATATGATGCCTACCAGTCGATACAGCGCACCGCACACATGGATCTGGCGCGGATTAAAGCAGATTACGGTGTTCATCTTGTACCCTGGGGTGGAGTATCGGTGGAGCTGCTCGTTTCAGGTACACGAGAGGAAGTACGGGAAGAAGTCAGACAGTCCCTGGAAGCCTATAAACCGGGTGGGCGGTACATATTCGGATCCACCCACTCGATCGCGGTGGGCACAAAGTACGATAATTTCATGGTAATGGTTGAGGAGTTTGAGAAAAACAGGTGTTATTGAGTAAGAATTATAAGTGGATCTCTGCTCACCAGGTCCGAAGCTCTGGGGCTTTGTGCTCAAAGGAGAGGATCAATGATTTATGAGCCGATTAAAGTTTTAAATATGGACGAGATGGAGAAGATTCACCAGGCAGCACTTGTCATACTGGATGAAGTCGGCATGCGCATAGACAGCGAAACAGCCCTGGATTATCTGCAAAAGGTGGGAGGCAAGGTAGACAGGGCGACCGTGCAGGTTAAGCTGCCTAACCAATTGGTGCAGTCCTGTGTCGATAAGATGAAGAAGGATTACAACAATCCGGAGCGTCTTCCTGAAAGGATGGCCGTGCGCTACTCTCATATTCGTTTCCGTAAGGAATCACACAAAATCCATCCGGATTTCACGGCCAGTGCCGGAGGATTCTGCACCTCTATATACGACATAGAGGGCAATCGGCGCAGGGCCAATCTAGATGATGTGCGCCGGTCGATCCAAATGGTCAATAATTTGGCCGCAATCGATTATACAGGCTTGCCCGTTTCGGATCAGGAAACACCTTATGAAATCAGGCCCGTAGCGATGGCGGGCGAGCTGGCCAAGTACACGACAAAGTTTGGCGGCATTGAGACCTTCAAAAAGGGAGATATCCCCTACCTAATCGATATAGGGGCCGTTGTAAAGGGAAGCGAGGAAGCCTTAAAGAAGGAGCCTATCCTGGTCGGATACGCTGAGGCTCGCTCTCCCCTCTGTCTGGATCGTAACATGGTCGAGATCTTTATGGAATACATTAAACGCGGTTTTCCCCAGACCCTTGATACAATGCCCAACGGAGGTGCCACCGTCCCGGTAACAGCGGCGGGTAATCTCGCCGTGGGCGTGGCCGAAACACTGGGAGCCCTGGTACTGGCCTATGCAGTGGATAATGCGGCTGTGGTCGGGGTGGATATCATCCCCTCCTATGCCGACATGTCTACCGGTATCTTTCGTTATGCCAGCGCAGATCGTATGCCCTTGCTGGTGGCCAGGGTGCAAATGATTTCGGAGTATTACGGTTGTCCGAGCGGAGTTCACGGTGGAAAGACGGACAGCTGCTTCGTAAATGTCCAAACTGGAATTGAAAAAGCGATGAGTACCGTGTTCCCTGTATTAGCAGGAGCCGTCGGTATCGGCACCATTGGGCATCTGGAAAACGCGGTGACGTTTTCGCCCCACCAGTTGGTGATTGATAACGAGGTTGTCCGGTATATGCGCCGGACCCTTCAACCTATGGAAGTCAACGAAGATACACTGGCCTTGGATGTCATCCGCAGGGTAGGTATTGGTGGTAGCTATTTCGCTGAAGAGCATACGCTCAAAAATTTTCGAAGCGAACAGTTCTTCTCCGACTTGTTTGAAACAATGCCCTGGTCCCACGCTCATACGCAGGAGGTAAAAGGAATGGAGAACAAAGCCTATGAGCTTGCCCGTGCGCTGTGGGAGGAGGAACCGGAGCCGGTCATCGATACGGAACAGATTAGTGTTATTGAAAGAATAGTTTCTCGTGCCAGGAAGGAATTTCTGGGATAATAGATATAGAGGTTGAAGGACGGGAAAAATAATGAGTGTCCGAGAGGTCTGCGCAATGGTCAGCAGCAATCAAGGCCAGAATGGTGACGAAACAAGGAGATCCGCCGTAGTACGCTTCGGTCATTCGTATTTAATGTTCAGGATCCTGCCCTCCTTATATACTCTGGATTTGAGTTCTCGCGGCTTGCCTTCAGGCCAAACTGAGATATAGATGTAGACCAATTCTTCGCTGGTGGCCACAATTTTGTGCTTAGCCTTTCTGGGGATGTAAAACGCCATACTCTGGTTGATTTCTCTGTTTTCATTTTCAATGGTCAGCTCCCCTGTGCCCTCTAAAACAATAAACACCTGTTCCTCGGTGTCGTGAGCATGAAGTTCAGTTACGAATCCCTGTTTCATCCTCACCGTCGCCGCCACACAGGCTTCTGTCAGCTCCGGCCCCACCAGAACATCTTCAGTCCTGTCGTACTCACCCTTTACCCTCTCTCTGAAACCCTTATCGTCGTATCGAATTAGATGCATGGCGAATATTCCTCCTTCTTTTATTTATTTAACTCCGATTTGCTGCAGCGAGCCGTTTATGATAAAGGGTGCTGCTTAACCTTTAATTGGCTTGCTGCTCATTTGAGTAACAGTTTCTCGATCGGCCCGCTGAAGGCGCACGGGAGGAAGTCCCTGAAAGATTAGCGATAGATCATCAACAGTCATTTCCCCCATCAGCTTATAGGCTTCCTGTACACTCCCTGCCCGATGAGCGGAGAGGAGAACGTTGTCCAATTGACGCAAGGGATGGTTCTCGGGGAAAGGCTCTTGTGGAAAAACATCTATAGCAGCCCGGAACCTACCCCTGCTCAACAAATCCGTGAGAGCCTTAAAATCGACCAGCGAGGCCCTGCTGACCAGGATAAAGAGGGCCTCTTTGCCTATCAGCGACAATTCCTTCCCTCCCAGCATGGCCCGGTTCTCCGTTGTGGCTCCGGCCAGGACAAAGATGATTTGGGAGGACTTCAGCAGTTGCTCCAGGTCAGCAGGTATTAGACTGAAATCTTTGATATAATTGTCGGGGAGCCAGGGATCGTAAACCCGTATCAGGCATTCAAAGGGTTCCAGCAACCTGATGAGGGTGCGGCCGATATTGCCCAGGCCGATGATTCCAACTTTCTTTTTTTTGAGCAGAAAACTTTCCGTATTAGATTTGGCACCGTAAACCTCCTGTCCTGTGCGGAACCGGCGATCACCCTCCGCCAGTCCTCTGGCAAGGCAAAGGGCGAACCCGAGCGCCATCTCGGACACTGCCTGCGAGAAAGCAATACCGGCATTCAGGACATAAATACACCTTTCGAAGCAGTAGGCGTAATCGATATTTTGCAGGAAATTGCCTTCCACATTCACAATAGCTTTCAGATTGACCGCTTTTTCCAGTCTTTTTCGGGAAAGCTCCGTTTGCCCGATCACCGCGGAGGCTTCCGGAAGGAACTCATCCAGTTGGTCAGCGGGCATTTTCTCCTTCCTGCATTCATGAATCTTGGCCAGGGACTGTAATCGAAGAAAATCAGCTTCCCGGAAGATCAACTCTCTGGTTCTGGGATGTGGATCAAGGATAATACTCTTTTTCACCTTCTTCCTCGCTGCATCGGGAACGTTACTTGATTTCTTAGGCTAAAAGTAAAACTCTAACCAGTAAAACAATTCTTTTATCGTTCAACAATTTTTCTTTTTATTTATAACACATCTTTGGCTGCGACCACAATCCAAAGGAATTCGAAAGCTATCTGATGTTTACTTGAGGCGTGGGACGCTGAGCCGGTTTCTCTAAATTCAGTAGCCGGGCACTGTGCTCCCTGATGTACAGCTCGATCATTTCCAGCAGGTCTTCGGCATCGACCGTGGCCACGGCCACTCCCAATTTTGACGGCTTCAAGGAGGTGATGATCTCTCCAATCGGATTGAGGATCATGGTATGATTATATAAATATTTTATTTTTTATTTTTTATTTGACAAAAACTTTTCAATGAAGTAAAATATTTCATCAAAAATTATTAAAAAGGAGATTCCTATGAATAAGAGAGTATTTATGTTACTCGCACTGGTAATGATGACCTCGCTTCTCTTTGCCGGAGCTCAGAGAGAGAAGGTGGGCAAGGCTAAAATCACAGTCTGGGGATGCTTTGCTGAGCTTCAAGCACCCCTCGACAAGGCTGTCGAAGTGTTTATGCAAGAAAACCCAGAAGCCCAGGTGGAAGCCTTGGTCTTCGACCTGAGGGATTTTGAGGCCAAGGTCGCTGCTAGCGCTCCTGTTGGACAGGCAGCCGATCTTATTTCGTTGGACAGTGCCCTTACCGCCAGATATGCCAAGGCCGGTATATTATCCGAGGCGCCTGCGGATGTTGCCAAGCTGGTAAATACGCCGGGCCGCTATCTAGCGATCGTGCCGGGAAAAGCCTCCCATAAAGGCAAGGTGGTGGGTTTGCCCTTCTTTGGCGGCGGACCTGCTCTGTTCTACAACACGGATTACCTGGCGGAAGCCGGCCTGAGCAAGCCACCGGCAACAGTCGATGAGCTCTACGACTACGCGGTAAAATTGCGTAAGAAGGATGCCAGCGGTAACCTTACCCGCGCCGGCTATTCCATCCGGCTCACAGCACCTGCCGGTGGCAGCCAGAAATGGGCTTTTATTACCAACCAGCTGCTGGGCGGAGATTTTATTGAGTACGGGAAGGCCCCCGGCACCTTCTATGCCAATCTGGACAATGCGGAATCAGCCGAAGCCCTGTTGTGGCACGTAAAGCTCCTGCACGGTCCGGATAAGAGTGACGACTGGGCCTTGAAGCACGACGCCGAGGGTTTTGCCGCTGGGGCGGTGGCCATGTTTATGAGGGAATCCTGGGTGATCCCGGAAACTAAAACAAAAGGACCTGGTATTAATTTCGATGTCGCCTACCAGCCGCGAGACAAATACTGGCGGATTTATGACTGGTTGGTCAACACCTGTGTACCTGAGTCGGGCAAGCAGAAAGATGTTGCCTGGGAGTTTGCTAAAGTTATGCAGAAAGAAGAGGTCATGGAAGTCCTCTACAAGGATTCCGGCTGGATTCCTTCCCGAAGGGATATTAGTTTTAGCGGTGTTGTGTCTGCAGAACCACGCTTCAAACCCTTCATAGAGATACCAGCGGGTGCGGAAATCTATTTTGAGGCAGACGCTTCCAGTTATGCCGAGCTGTGGACCAGGGTAGGCGAAGTCATTCAAGAGGCCTACCGGGACGCCAGCCTGCTGGACAATTTGAGCGGGTGTAGAGCAGTGGTGAAAAGGGCTCACGACCTGGCCAACCAGATTTTGAAAGACAGCAACGAGTATGGAGAATAGCCGCTAGACGTATGCCGGAAACGATTTCTTCGTTTCCGGCTATTTTTTTCTCGAAGAAAAGCAGGAAGAGTGAACCGATTTATTCGTTACGCCAAAAAGAATCATTTGCTGTTTGTACTTTGTACCCTAGGTCCCGTATTTGCGCTTTTTACATTTATTCGAATTATTCCCATCATTAGAACAGCATATTATTCCTTTACAAATTACTCACTGGTTATTCCCAAACCGGCACTCGTCGGCCTGGCGAATTATGCCAAGATGCTGCAGGATCCCAGCTTCAAGCTGGCCTTTACCAATACCATAATCATCACCCTGGCCTGCGTGATCATCACCCTTTCTTTCGCCCTCTTTTTCGCGGTTATCCTGCGCCGGGTCGAAGAGTATTCCTCTATTTATGAGATGATCTATTTCATACCCGTGGTCACACCCTGGGTGCCAGCTACGGTCATCTGGCGCTGGCTCTACGATCCGATGTTTGGCATGATAAACCAGCTATTATCCCTTTTCAGACTCCCTACTCAATCCTGGCTGCAGAATCCGGATCAGGTAATCTACGCCATTATCCTGGTCTCTATCTGGAAAACCCTCGGTTACTATATAATCATCTTCTCCGTGGGTTTAAGGAACATTCCCGAGATTTACTACGATGCAGCAAAGATTGACGGGGCCAATTATCCAAAGCAGTTCAGATACATAACCCTGCCTCTTTTAAAACCCATCGTCTTGTTCGGCATGATTATGGCCATTATCCAGTTCTTCAATATTTTCACCGTGGCCTACGTGATCTCATCCGATGCCCAGGGCTCACCCTCCTACGAGTGCAAGGTTCTGGTTTGGGAGATATACCGGAACGGGTTCTACTTCTACAAAATGGGATATGCCAGTGCCGAGGCCATGGTGCTACTGGCCTTTATTTTGGTAGTAATACTGATCCAGTTTAAGATGGTTCGCTATGACGTCGAGTAGAACACGAAGAAAACCATTTAACGCCTCAATTGCTTTAATCCACGCGGTTCTAATAATCGGTTCTCTATTCATACTTCTGCCCTTCGTCTGGATACTTTTTACCTCTTTAAAGAGCGGTGAAGAGATTCTCAGGATACCCCCCACTATAATTCCGGAAACATTTATTGTAGATAATTTCATTGCCGTTCTGACCATTCAGCAGTTCCCCCGCTTCATTTTAAACAGCTTCATTATTTCATTTTTATCCATGACCTCTGTGCTTTTAACCTCAATATTGGGAGGCTATGCCTTTGCCAAATTCAAATTTCCACTCAAAAACATCCTTTTCATCCTGATTTTGGCCACCGCGATTGTTCCCTTTGAAGTGTATATGGTTTCAGTGTACATTACCGTCGGTAGATTAAAATTATTTGACTCCTACCTGGGTATTATCTTTCCGATTTTAATCATGAGTTTCGGTGTGTTCTTCATACGTCAGTATACACTATCAATCCCCAACCAATTATTAGATGCCGCCAGAATTGATGGAGCATCTGAGTTCTGGATTCTGGTACGTGTTATTATTCCGCTCAGTGTAACTCCATTGATGGCTCTGGGTATATTTGCCTTTTCCGAGGCCTGGGCTTTCTTTATCTGGCCCCTTATAGTCATAACTACGAAGAGTATGTTCACCATTGAACTGGGACTCATGGTATTCCATAAAAAGTTCTATCTGGAACACGGTCCCATAGCTGCAGGAGCAATTATTTCAATTTTACCCATGCTAATCGTGTTCTTGATCCTTCGAAAACGCTTCATCAAGGGAGTAACCTTGTCAGGGATGAAAATGTAGTAATCAGGATTTTTAATCTACGAGAATCAAAAAAGCTTAAAGGAATCAAAATAATGAGTAAAAGCACAAGAGTTCAATTTCCTGAGATTATAAGAGATCCGGCCCTTGAGGTGAATTCCGATATCGAGGGGCTAAGGGGATATATGTTTGAAGCGCCTAATGGCAGTCAAATAGTATTTTGGGAATGTGACAATAAAATAGAAGTAAAACCCCATAAGCATGATTTTGATGAATATTGTCTGGTGGTTGAGGGGCGCTGCATAGAAACGCTGGAAGGAAAGACAACGATTTTGAATAAGGGTGATGAGATTGTTATACCAGCAAGTAGAATCCACTGGGCTGTTACAGGCCCCAATTATCGGGCAATCGATTATTTCGGTGGCAAAAGGTTCAAATATAAGAATCAACATTGAAAAGCTCTACAGTATGCAAAAGGGAGCTGTCGAATAGGAGTAATGTCTGATGCTTGATGAAGTTCAACATACCTCTTGGAGCGAGAAAACGTACAACAAGCTCAAATATCACATCATCAGCGGAAAGTTTGTAGCTGGTGAACGGCTGATGTACGAACGATTGACAAAAGAGTTAGCTGTAAGCCAGACACCATTGAGAGATGCATTACAAAGATTAGAACGGGAGGGTCTGGTTGTAAGCTTCCCCAGAAAGGGTACCTTTGTCAAGGAACTATCTAAAACTGATATCAGAGAACTTTACGACATTAGGGAAATGCTTGAAGCTCTGGCTGCCAGACTGGCATGCCAATTCGCCACCGATAAACAAATTGCTGAAATGGCTAAAACATGCCGCCAGTATGAAAGCGCGATTTCTAAAGGGGAAACAAAGCTTTGTTTAAAAAAT
>JAUWZD010000052.1 GCA_030615505.1 Spirochaetales bacterium
CATTTGCATGAAAATGTCTAGTTTTTTATAACTTGTTATATGGCAAGGAGTTAGCGATGCGCTCAAAAGAAGTACGAAAAATTTTCAGCCCTTTTATTCTCAAATTCCAATAATGTTTTTAACTTTCACCGAGAATTGCTGACCAACCTTTGTTGTTTTAACTGAGGGGAAAGTAAATGAGCAGCGAGTTGCTCCCAAGATACCCTTTGAACATGGAGATGTTGTAGTATTTGACAGAGGATACTCAGATTTTGAGTGGCTTGCAAGTCTTTCTGCCAAAGGGATTTATTTTATCACCCGATTGAAGAAGAATGTTCTTTTCAAAATAGTTGAGAGAAGAAAAGTGAAAAATAGAAAGAATATAAAATGTGACCAGATAATTGAACTCACAGGAGTAAGTGCAAGCAAGAAGTACCCTTTTCGATTACGACGAATACGCTCAAAGGATCCTGACACTGGAAAAGAGATTGTGCTAATCACCAATCAAATGAACTGGTCACCGAAAACAATTGCAGCGATATATAAAGACCGTTGGCAAATTGAAATATTTTTCAAAACTTTGAAGCAAGTTCTCAAAGTTAAGAGCTTTGTAGGTACCTCTAAGAATGCTCTGCTGTCCCAAATATGGATTGCCTTAATTGCTTATCTGATGCTTAGCTATTTAAAATATGTTTCTAAGTTCAGTTGGTCCTTGTATACCCTTATGAGTATCCTTCCATCTAATCTTTTTGTTGTACGAAATCTTATGGATTGGCTTAATGCACCCTATCAACCTAAAAGCAATTCTCCACCTGAGAGTGGACAGTTGCTACTTGCATTAATTTAATTTGTACAGTTATGATTTACAACACAATATACAGACCTATACAACAGGTGAGGTAAGGATACGTAATAAGGATTATGATAAAAATGAACATTTGAATTCGCTTGCACTTGGTATTACTCCCTATAATGATATAATCGGCCAGATAGGGACTTGAGATTTTGTTGATATGATGTAGCCCAGGATAAGGTTTTTTACAGGGATTTACCATAATGGAAAGACATACAAGGCTATGGGGATGGGGGTTGATTTTAAGAGAGAAACTGCATATCAGAACCTGGAGGAATCCTTAAGCAGTGGTAATATTCCCTGTATATGGATTTAATAAAGGCTTTTTCTTAACCCCTCTGGATAGAATGCAGTACTTCTTAAGAGAGGAAGGTTTAGAGCGCGGTTCTTAAAGACTCAACTGTTTTGTTTTTAGATAAAGCCACTGCTATTGCCTATCCTGAAAATAAAATTTTTTAGCTTTTCAGATCTCTCTATTGACAGATGCTATAATTGCAGCTAGAATATCCTAATAATAAAAGTTTAACAATATATTACAAGGAGGAATTAATTTAATGTAAAAATCATAAAATATTACCTTAATGCCTGTTTGAACAGTTAAAAGCATGCGCAGGAATAAATTCTTACACCTGGATCCTCAAAATCAGGATATCAAAATGGATGAGAAACTTGCACATAAGCAGGAAATGGAAATGAGAGTTTCTGAAATTGTAGTTGATGTGGAATGGAAGAACTCCCTTTGAAAGGGGTTTTTTCCTGCCGTTCTCCGGTAAGGCCCAAGCCTTTAGGCCTGTCAACCGTAAAGCTTCTGGAGCGTAAGGGTAATGTGCTTGTTCTGGAGGGATTTGATGCAATTGACGGCACAGAAATAATTGATATTAAGCCTCACATTACTCAATACGATGCGCCGTGTGAGGCTAAAGTAGCTAAATGGGTGCATGATTTTGAGGATTTATGGAAGAAAAAAGCATAGGAATTAAAGGAAGGAGAAGAATAAAATGAAAAGCAAAAAAACCAAGACTGCATTACTCGCTTCAGCAATTCTGGTGCTCGCGGCAGTGATTGTATTTGGAGGCGGTAAAAAAGAGGAACCACCGGCGCCTCTGATCCCCAAGCTGGTACTCGTAGGCCAGCCGGGGCCCATGGCAATACCACTTGTTTATATTGCAAAGAACAATAAACTGTCCGACATTGCCGAGGAAACTCAATTTTTAATGTGGAGAAACCCGGACCAGCTTCGTGCCATAATCGGCGGCGGAGAAAAGGGGCACTTTTTAACCATGCCTTCAAACTCGGCTGCCATGTTCTACAATAAAGGAGTTGGATTGAAGTTCTTAGACATTTCCGTATGGGGCATACTCTATGTAATAAGCACGGACCCTCAAGTTAAGACAATAAAGGATTTAAAGGGAAAGGAAGTCGTTGTGCCCTTTAAAGGTAACATGCCCGACCTTCTTTTTAATTACATATGCAGGAAAAACGGCATTGACACCTCAAAGGACATTACTATCTATTATGCAAATACTCCCCAGCAGGCTGCCCAGTTGATGCTTTCCGGAAAGAAGAGCTGCGCTGTTCTGACCGAACCCATGACCACCCAGGTATTGATGAAGTCTAAAAAGTTGGGAATGAGCATCCATAGATCAATCGACATTCAGGTTGAATGGAGTAAAGCAACCGGTTTGGGCGAGAGAATTCCAATAGCAGGCACTGCGGCTCTCCCCTCTATCAGGGATAACTCAAAAGCAATTAAAAGATTCATGGAAGAATATATGAAGGCAGTTAAATGGCAGAAGAGAAATCCCGATCAAGCCGGGGTTTTAGGATCAGAAATTGAAGGGTTAGGTTTTGAAGCAAAACCTGTAGCTGAGTCCATTAAAAATACCAAATGGGATTTTACACAGGTCAAGGACTGCAGGGAAGATATTGAGGAATTCTTTAAAACTCTTATGGACTTAAACCCAAAGGTAATCGGAGGAAAACTGCCGGATTCCGGATTCTACTATGAAGGTGCTGACCTCGAATAGAGAAAAAGTGAGGTCGACCGGGAAAGTGCAGGCAGCTCCGAGAACGAATAATAAAGCCTTGTATGGACTTACAGGAATAGCTTTCCTGCTTTTGGTGTGGCAAAGCCTCTCAATGATATTTGGTCAGATGGTAGTCTCTTCGCCTTTAACGACATTAAATGCTCTGATACTGCTTGCATCGGAGAAGAGCACGTGGAGCTACATTCTTATAACTTTTAAACGCCTGATCGCCGGTCTTTTGTTCGGCAGTGTAATCGGGTTGGGACTCGGAATCGCTTCCGGATTAAATCAAAAGATAAAATTAATGCTTGAACCTCTCAGGTGGGTTGCGCTTACAATCCCTGCAATAGTTATTGCCATTGTAGCAATGCTCTGGCTGGGCATGGGAAACGCTCAGGTGATATTCGTGGTAACGGTCATTATAGCTCCCGTTACATATATCAATACTGTAGAAGGGCTTCTTGCCCTGGATGAAAAGCTGATTGAAATGGGCAGGGCCTTTAATCTATCTAAGAAGATGTTTCTGACCGAAATTTATCTACCCGGCATAGGTTCCTCGGTTATGGCAGGGCTTACATTAACCGTGGGCATGGGCGTGCGGGTTGTGGTGCTGTCGGAGCTCATGGGAGCGCAGGACGGTATAGGCTCCGCATTCTCGACTGCGTGGACACATTTGGATACCCCGGAGATTTTCGCATGGATTCTGATATCGCTCACCCTAATGGGGATTTTAGAGTTCGGTATTCTTCTGCCTATCAGGTCACGCATTATGCGCTGGAAGGTGCAGAGCGAATGATACGGTTTTCAAATGTGTCAAAGTCCTTAGGTGGCCTTAGCGTATTGAGCAATCTCTCCTTTGAAATAAAAACTAAGGAATTCATCACCATCTTAGGTCCCTCCGGCATAGGGAAAACAACAATCTTGAGGCTCATCACAGGCTCCATAAAGCCGGATTCAGGAAGCGTGACAGTTACCGAGTCAAAAATAGGCTACATATTCCAGGAACCCAGGCTCCTGCCGTGGAGGACTGCATATGAGAACATCTCCCTTGGATTGCGAGCAGGGGGTATGGACAAAAAAAAGGCTTACAATACGGCATTAAAATGGATGGAAAGGCTCGGACTCAAGGGTTTTGAGAACTATTATCCGGCTCAATTGAGCGGCGGCATGATGCAGAGGGTATCCATAGGGAGAGCCCTGGCTGTAGAACCCGATATCTTGCTTATGGACGAGCCATTCAGCCATCTGGATATGGAATTGAAGATATCTCTTTTATCTATGTTGGAAGACATTCTTGATGAATACAGGACAACTGTAGTCTACGTTACCCACGATATGCTTGAAGCCTTAAGGCTTTCAGACAGAATATTGAAGATGCTTCCGGGGCACAACATGGAGAAGCTGGATATAAACGACAGGGAGGCAGTTATTCATAATTTTATTTCTGATTTCATAAGAACCCCTGCCGGTTAGGAGGAACAGCTGTAAAATGAAATTTGTTACCGTAGCAGGCCCGCCATCGTCAGGGAAAACTGCAGTGCTCATTCACACCATTAGGCATCTTCTTGAGGATGGTCAAAAAGTAACTGTAGGTAAAATTGATTGCCTGGAAACTGATGACGGCGACAGATACAGGAAACTGGGTATACCTGTAATTGTGGGATTGAGCGAAGATTTGTGCCCGGATCACTACTATGTCTCCAACTTAGAGGAGATACTCGCACTCGCTAAAGCTAACAATGCAAGCATAACTATTGTTGAAACTGCAGGTCTCTGTCATCGATGCGCTCCGGCTGTTGCAGGATGCCTCTCCATAGCTGTAATAGATAATATGAGCGGTATAGATACGCCGAAAAAGATAGGACCTGTACTTTCAACCGCAGATGTTGTTGTCATAACCAAGGGCGACATAGTTTCCCAGGCGGAAAGGGAAGTTTTTAGAGAAAAAACAGGACTTATAAACCCGGAGGCTGAAATACTGGAAGTCAACGGCTTAACAGGCAAGGGTTCAATACGGCTTAAAAATATTATTGCAGGGGCTTCGAATGTAGACACGCTTGCTAATAAAGACCTGCGCAGTTCCTTGCCAGCATGCATATGTTCCTACTGTACCGGAGAAACGAGGATAGGAAACTCTTTTCAGTTAGGGCATGTGGTAAAAATGGAGTCTATATGAATGATAATATTTCAACAATCACAGTAATGGGCGGGCGCAATAAGATTGGCGAAGAAGAGCCGATCAGAAGGCTCGAAATAAAAGGAGGCGATATAATTGCCTTAGTAGGCCCGACAGGATCGGGCAAGAGCATGCTCCTTTCAGACATAGAACAGGAAGCTGAAAGTGATACGCCATCAAGGAGAAGGGTATTTATAAGCGGGAATAACGGATCAAAAGAAGGCATCATAGCACAGCTATCCCAGACAATGAATTTTATTATAGATATGACGGTAGGGGATTTCCTTAAAATGCATGCATCAAGCAGGGGGATTGAGGAGACCGCTGTTGTAAGTGAAGTTATAAACCTTGCAAACAGCCTTGCAGGCGAACCGATTAATATGCTTGATAATATTACTACCTTAAGCGGGGGACAATCCAGGTCACTCATGATAGCAGATGTAGCTTTAATAAGCAATTCTCCCATAGTGCTGATAGATGAAATCGAGAGCGGAGGCATCAATAAATTAAAAGCGCTGGAGATGCTTTCCCTGAAGGGCAAGATCATCATTATTGCCAGCCATGATCCGTTAATCATACTCATAGCGGACAGAAGAGTCGTTATGAAAGATGGAGGAATGTGCAGAATCTTAGAAACCGATGAAAAAGAGAAGGAGCTTCTCCGCGATCTAACCGCCCTTGATAATAGGATATCGGCTTTAAGGGATACTCTCAGGTCAGGGAATGCAGCAAGGGTATGTGTATGATGAAAATAGATATCGGTCTGCCGTTATCCGTTGCTCGCGTGCTTACACCAAAGATTCAAGAAATTGCAGAGGGTATGGAAATAGATGTAAGAAGGATACAGGAGGAAGAGCAGAACCCCCTTCCCGTAAAACAAGAAGATATTCCCGATTTAATCATTACTCACCAGCTTTCTGTTATGAAAAACAGGGACTCTATGATTTCTTCCGGGCACTACAAAGCCCCGGGAAAATTGCTTCCCGAAATGAGGCCCGATCTGAAAGAAATAGGATTTGATGAGCCTACAGGCTATTTTACACCAATCTGTTTGGTTCCGGTTGTTATAATCTATAATCGTTTAATTGATAATCCTCCCCTTTCCTGGCAGGACCTTACAGACCAGAGGTGGAAAGGCAGGATAGGCGCATCCTCGCCGGAGATTTTAAGAAAGCTTCTCAGGTTTTTTGTAAAAGCTCTTCTTGGCAAGGAAGCGGAGAGCCTTATCTCCAATGTGGTGTTTGACGGCATGCCTGTAGATCAGAATCTAAAGGTTGATGAGGAAGCGCTCTGTACGGCAATCGTGCCCCTGCCCTTTACCAGGGCTTCGAGAAATAAAAATGTCACTATGCGCTGGCCTAAAGAGGGCGCAGTCTGTTTGCCCCAGGTTTTAATTCATAAGAAAGGCAGCCTTAAGCAAACCCTCAAAATCAGCGAATACCTTCTGTCAGATGATGTTCAGCGTTTTATTTCTGAAACCGGGATGATGATCCCTGTAAACCCTGATGTTAGCCTTCCGAATGAAGTGAAAGAAAACAACCTCAATATTTTCTGGAAAGGATGGGACTGGTTTATTGAGGGAATAAACTCCTAAGGAGGACTCAATTGAAAGTTAGAAACCTTAAGTATCGTATTAACTGGAGAGATGCATGGAACAAGATGAGAGAGGAAAGGATGGTAAAACCAGGAGTCACTTTTGACAATTGCTTTTTCAAAAAGACCGCTGAGGATTTCTCAAAGGTTATAAAGCTGAGTGATTACGAGTTTGGCAGAAAGGCAGCTGAAATTCTAAACGATGTATTGGATAATAATTTTAGAGTCTTAGAGATCGGAACCGGCCCCGGAACCCTAACTGTACCGCTTTCCCGGAAGGTTAAAGAGATCACCGGATATGAACTTTCAGAAATAAATATCAAGCATTTAGAATCAAACTTAAAGGAAAACAATATAAAAAATGTGAAGATCGTCAAGGCTAATTGGAATGATGTTGATTATGGTAAGTTTAAAGACAGCTTTGATCTTGTTGTTTGTTCGCATTTTCTATGGCAAATGGATGATATAGAAGAACTCTTAAGGAGAATGGAAGATGCATCAAAAAAGTATTGTACGTTAATACAGCCCTGCGGGAGAGATAATTTTGCAAAAATTATATTCGAAAGAATTACAGACAAAGAATATACCGGTCAGTTTGAACCGGATGCGGACTACTTTGCTTATGTCATTCTCAGGCAATGGGGCAGATTAGTCAGTGTAAGCTATTTTACTTATGAATACAGTCGTAATCTGGAAGAAGAGATAAGTTATGCTGCAGGTTTTATAGGGAAATTTGTGGAAGTTAATCAGGCAGTGGAAGAAAAAATAAGGCTATATTTAGTAAAAGAAAATAGGGAATTAAAAAATGGTCTTTTCATCGGAGAGAATAAGGCAGTAGTAATGTGGTGGGAAGTTGAGAAATAAAAATGCAGATACTAAAAAAATTATTGGATTTTTATTTTTTGCGGCCTTACAGGGCGGGCTGATTCTGTTTGGCTGGGGATTCGATGATATGTCAGGGTTTTTTCAGCATCCGGCAAGTTCAGTGTTTTTTGCTATCATAGGGGTTGTAATTCAAGATGAAAAATTATGTCTTTAATAAAGCACCTCCAGGCCTAGCATATAGGCCAGTCTGTATGTTTCTAAGAATTCTATTCCGTTTATCTGTCCGGCTAAATACTGCACAGAAAAAAGAAGGTTGGCATTCTGAAAGATATTCCAGATAGCCCGGGCAGAGATGATTGATGAGGTCTCCATTATAATAATACTCAAGTCCTAGTACAACGCGTCTGCTAAAAAAGGAATAGTCCATTCCGCCCATGGCCTCGAGGTAGTGCTCATTATTTTTTCCCATAATATGTCCCACAAACTCACCATAAATTCCAACCCCTAAATCCCCTTTAAAGGCAAGACCAAAAAATCAGGATACAGAGCCAGATACAACTTTTGCAGATTAATTAAAACAGCAAGATCCTCATCAATAACATGGCTATGTGTTTCAAGGAATGCATCTCTGTACTCTCCATGAAGTATAGACATCCGCATCTGCTTCTACTTTGGCAAGCTGTATGTTCGTATTTTTAATGTTTATCGAAGCGGTGGTGCTTTCGGCGTAAGCAAAATCATGTTCATTTTCTTCTATTCATTCCCTCTTTGTGCATGTGGCCCGATATTTTTATGGTTTCCTCTTCTTCAGGAGAATAGATCCAAAGCTCCTTGCCAAGTTTCAGATATTTCACACCGGCATCTTCTGCATTAATAAACTCTGCAATGGATTTCTCATCACTTAAGGATTTTATTTTCATTCTTTTTGTACGCACCTTTCCGCGTGAATGAATTTCCATTCTTGCGGTAAAGGCTATGGAAGTAAAGCTTCTGTTCGCATTCATTTTTCTTAAGATTTCCTGACCTGTAATAGCGCTAAGTGAAGCTGCTGGTAAAATGAATACTGCTAAAGTATTACATCCATTTTTAGCTGGCCGCCTTGCCATCCTGTATAATCTTTTGTCAAGGACAAAGGGCTTGACTATGGTTGTAATAATTAGAATATTCTAATTAAATTATAATTTGCTAATAGTTATTGCCTTAAACATCGCATATGCGAGGAGAAAAGTGGAAGAGGAACACAAATGGAAATAGAGAATGCACTGAAAATAGCATATACTCTCCGGAATGCGGGGAAGCTCTGGCAGCGTGTGGAGCTGGCCCGGTCACTTGGTTTTCCCGATACTCTGGCCGGGAATATAGCCCGGGCAATTGAGCTGATTAGAGCACACCGTCTATGGGAGCGCTACCTGGTTGATCGGGAAGGTGTGCCTCTGGATGCTGTACACACCGAAGCTGACCTCCGGAAACATGAGCTGACCCCCAAGGAAGTGGAAAAACTGTATTCAGAATTGAAGTATCCTGCCGGGGATCCTCATGGGCATACTATCCCAGCCCCGGGCTCAAGTCTGCTCTTTCCGGCAGGACAATCCCTGCTGAAGGCAGTAGTCCCGGGAAGCGGGCTCCGTATTGTCAGACTTGACGATGAAACGGCAGAGTTGTTAACACAACTGGTTACGCTGGGACTCGAGCCTGGTGTCAGCGTAGATATTTCAAGCCTGGTGTCGAGCCTTATGCGGCTGCAATCGCAATTGTTGATGCTGCAAATCTGGAACGAAATCTCTATCTGGTGATCCAAATTTTGGAATTGACTGATAACTTAGTGCTTGCTCTTAATATGATGGATCAAATCGAGAGCAAGGGAATGAAAATTGATGTGCAGGCCCTGTCGGAGCAACTCGATATACCCGTTGTGCCGACAGTTGTGCTGAAGAAAGAGGGAATCCATCAGCTCATCGATGCGCTTATGGAAATCCGTAAAGGAAAATGCACCATCAATCCTGTCAGTGTCATGTTTGAAGAATCAATAGAGCAGAGCATAACTGAATTAGAGCCAATGGTTGTAGATAGTAACTACCCTTCCCGCTGGCTGGCAATTAAACTTCTTAAAGGGGACGCTGTGGTCAAGCAGATACTTAAAAAACGTCGGAAATTCCGAAGCTGTAGAGATGGCCGGGACATTACCGGTTTTTTCTTTGCCTACCCGGCCAAGGAACTATCTCTGCTTTATCTGGGCTTATTGTACGGTGTTGGTAAAGAAGCTGTAACCGGCTTTATGGGCAGCGTATGGACGCCACTCCAGGCACTATCTTGCCTTGTTTTCCTGACACTGTACGCCCCCTGTCTGTCGACAGTGGCGGTCATGGTAAAGGAGATCGGATGGAAATGGACTTTGATGAATATGGTTATCTCCCTTGCCGCCGGATTCGGTAGTGCCGGCTCTGTTTATTGGCTAAGAAGGCTTCCAGGGAATACACTATGACAAACCTGTTGGAAATTAAGGCTCTCTGTGTAAATGTGGACGGGCAGGATATACTTCATGACCTTGACTTGACCATCCCGAACGGGGAGGTACACACGCTTCTTGGACCGAATGGAAGCGGTAAAACCACGCTGATGATGACCATCATCGGTTATCCGGAGTACAGAGTGACTAACGGACAAATCTTGTTCGACGGGAAGGACATCACTACACTTGACATTACCGAGAGGGCCAGGCTGGGTATCGGTATCTCTCAGCAGCGCCCGCCGACTATCTCCGGGGTTAAACTAAAGCAGGTCCTCGATTTCATAATCGCCAATGCCAGGCAGCCTGTACCGGATATTAATGAGCTGGCCAGGGCTTATAAAATAGAGCCGTTTCTAGATCGCGACATCAATGCCGGCCTCTCCGGAGGCGAGATCAAAAGCTCCGAGTTGTTCCAGCTTCTAATTGCCCGTCCCAGGTTCGTTATGATGGATGAGCCTGACTCCGGAGTTGACCTTGAAGCTATAAACATTGTCGGGCAGATGATGAACGAGATTTTTGCCCGACATCACACCATCCGGACAAAGGAGAGAAGGACAGGATTGATCATTACACATACCGGGAATATTCTGGATTACATCCATGCCGACAAAGCGCACCTCATATTGGACGGATATATAGGCTATACAGGGAATCCTCACATCTTGCTCGACCAGATTCGAGAACATGGCTATGGGGAATGTGCCCGATGCGAACTCTGGAGGTGTAGGTAATAATGGAGAATTCGACCGATTTGCGGCAGGCTGCAGATATTGACCTTAATCAGTTTACAACAGTCCCGGATACTCATCGAGGCGTGTTGGTCTCCCCCGACCAGCTGGAGCCGGGCGATGCAGAGGTTATGGCCGGTGTGGGAGTACATGTTGAAAATGAGGATCGTTCAGGTACCTATATTCTGCAGGACTTTAATCCGCTATGTGTGCCGGTCCAGACTAAAGGACTGGAATTATTGCCCATCGCTGTTGCTTTAAAAAAGTACGATTGGCTGCGTAAAAAGTACTGCTTTAAAGCAGTAAATGCCGATCTGGACAAATACACCCTCCAGTGCGCATCAGCGGCGGACCCACAGGGATACTTTGTTCACGTGAAGAAGGGAGTTAAAGTGCCCTTTCCTGTTCAGGCCTGCCTGTACATAGCACAGAGCGGCATAGCCCAGACGATCCACAACATCGTTATCCTGGAAGAGGATTCAGAGCTTCAATTAATTACAGGCTGTGCTTCGAGAACCGGTGTAGGCAGTGCTGCCCACCTTGGGATAAGCGAGCATTTTATTGGTCCAAAGGCCAGATTTACAAACACGATGATCCATAGTTGGAATCCTGATGTTGAGGTTCGCTCCCGCTCAGGGACGATTGTGGATGCCGGTGGGACGTTCATCAGTAATTACATCTCTCTGCGTCCGTCAAAGAGCATCCAGACAAACCCGAGGACATGGCTCAATGGGGAAGGAGCTTCGCTTAAGTATCTGACTATTATACTGGGCTTCGGGGGCTCGACCATTGACACGGGCGGAGATGTTTACTTAAACGGCAAAAACTCCAGTGCTGAACTGGCCCACCGGGCTGTGTGTACAGGTGGACGCATCTACCAGCGGGGTCTGCTTACAGGCAATACCCCGGGCTGTCGTGCTCACATAGACTGTGCGGGGATGGTGTTAGACGCCGGAGAGGACGGTTTTATCGAAGCTGTTCCCGGCTTAAAAGCACTGCACCCCGACGCCAGGATGAGCCATGAAGCCAGCATCGGCAGGATTGCGCCTGAACAGGTAGCCTACCTGCAATCACGTGGCATGTCAGAACGCGAGGCAATCTCGCTTTTAATCCGCGGATTCCTTGATTTGGACATTGAAGGTTTGAGTCCCGAACTCGATGCCCGGATCGCAGAGATTGCCGATCTTGCCGGCCACGGTGAAGGAATATAGAATCCCGACATGCATTATTTCTTAATAAAAACTAGTATTTACTTATAAAATTAGTTGATTTAATTAATATATAGAGTTAAACTATTATCATGAAAACTTCAACTGCAAGCAAATTAACCCCAAGTATGGAAGATTATCTTGAATCCATCGGGAATCTGGAAAAAGTAAACAGAGTCTCCCGGGTAAAAGACATCGCTGATGATCTCAAAGTTAAAATGCCGTCGGTAACTGGAGCTTTAAAGGTTTTAAGAGGAAAAGGACTCATAAACTATGAAAAAAACTCTTTTATAAGCTTGACTAAAAAGGGTCTTAAAATCGCCAACAAAGTTACTACCAAACACAAAACCTTAGCGCGTTTTTTAAAGACCATACTGCTCATTCCAAATGAAAGAGCTCAGGATATGGCATGTAAGATGGAGCATGCACTTGACTCGGATACTGAAGCCAGAATGAAAAGACTCATAGATTCCTTCGAAGATAAAATGATGGCGTCAGGAAAAATTGATCGGCAAGAATGGAAAAGGTTTATAGAAGGAAAGGCAAGTTAAACCAGTCTCTCTTGATTAATTCACCAAGAAATCGAAGAACAGCGTTAATATACGATTCAGCATTTTATACGCTTAAGGATTATTATGATTCTTCTACTACCTTATATCCAGCTCTTCTTCCAATCACGGAAAATGAAGCATAAATTACTACAATCATGAGGATCGGTATAAGAATCCAAATAAATTGATGCCCCACTGTGATCTGATAATACAGAGTGGAAACAATCCAGGCTAAAACGGTAAGATATGCCATCGACAGCCAGCCAAATCCCTTGCCGATTTCCCTGACAATCGCACCCAATGCGGCAATGCATGGGAAATAGATCAGGATAAAAATCAGGTAGGCATAGGCCTGTGGGGCTCCATATGAGAAATGCCTGCGCATGGCTAAAAAAACATGCTCATCAGCTTCCACTTCCTCTGCTACAGCCTCCTGGTCACCGCTTATCATTCCTGCGCCCAAGGGATCTGCCAGTGTGCCGAATATGCCGGCCAATCCTTCGGGTATCGATACGAATGATTCCCCAATACCTGCCCAGAAACTAAATGCTTCCTCCTCTTCTTCACCTTCTTCTGTTGCGGCATCGATTTGACTGTACAGACTGTTTAGAGTCCCTACAACCGCTTCTTTTGCAAAAAGACCTGTAAATATAGCAACAGTTGCAGGCCAGTTTTCTTCCTCTATACCCATTGGCTCAAAAACAGGTGTAATGGTAGTTCCCACTCTGGAAAGAACGGAATTAGTCGTATCCTCGTTTCCAAAGCTTCCGTCAACACCTAAAGAGTTAAAGAAACTCAACACAGTGACAACAATAACAATTACTAAACCTGCACGAAGCATAAACACTTTCAGTCTGTTCCATGTATGGATCATGATATGTTTAAACCTGGGAGCATGATACGGAGGCAGCTCCATGATGAAATGAGCCGCTTCACCCTTGAAAAGAGTATTTTTCATAAGAAGACCTGTAAGTATAGCTAAAACAATACCTGCCAGGTAGAGTGAGAACACGATGTTTCCTGCTGCTGCCGGAAAGAAGGCTGCTCCAAATAGAGCATACACCGGGAGACGGGCTCCGCATGACATAAAGGGCGCCATAAACACCGTCATATACCTGTCTTTTTTGTTTTCCAGTGTACGGGTTGCCATAACGGCTGGAATTGTGCAGCCGAAACCTACAAGCATGGGTACAAATGATTTTCCCGGAAGTCCGATCAAGCGCATGAATCTGTCCATAACAAACGCCGCCCTTGCCATATAGCCAGAATCTTCAAGCAGAGAAAGCATTAAGAACATGGTAAAAATAATCGGGATAAATGTTGCAACAGTCTGAATCCCGGCGCCGATACCGCCTGCAATGACTGTGATAAGCCAACTCGGTGTATTGATTGAAGAAAGCAGAGACCCGAGTCCATCCACAAAAATAGTTCCAAAGAAAATATCAAAGAAATCGATGAAAGCTCCGCCGATATTGATCGTAACCCAGAATAAAAAGTACATGACAGCCAGAAAAATCGGTATTCCTAGAATTCTATTCATAACAACCTTATCAGCTTTATCCGTTGCCGATTCTCTGATCTTACGCTTTTTTACAACCTGTTGGGATACTCCATGAACAAATCCATACTTATAGTCGGCCAGGACAATATCCGCAGATTCTTTGAGTGTTTTCTCTATATCTTGAAGCGCCTTCCCTATTCCAATATGATCGAACTGTCCTGAGCTTGTAACTTTTTGTGTAATCCAGTCGTCCTGTTCAAGCAGTTTGATCGCTGTCCAGCGTTCATCAGCGCCTATCTGGCGCGACACTTCTGTGAGCCTCGGAGACCACTCTGAAATAACATCTTCAACTTCATTTGGATATTTAACTAGAGTCTTAGAGATTTTCTTCTCAGTAAGCGCTTCAGAGACAGCCCTTTTAACGCGTTCAATATCCCCCTTATTAATCGCGCTGATTTCCACAACCGGAAGATCAAGAATTTTTGAAAGAATATCAACATCGATTCTTATATTTCTTTTCTCCGCCAGATCCATCATATTCAGAACAACAAGAATCGGAACCTTCATCTCAATAAGATGAGTCGTAAGGAAAAGGTTTCGTTCAAGGTTGGTCGCATCCACGATATTTACAACCAGGTCCGGCTCACCGCTTAATACATAATCACGGGCGACCTTCTCGTCCTCTGAAAAAGCCGAAAGCGAATAGATTCCCGGCAGATCAACGAAGTTTATCATCTGCCCGTTATATTTAGCCGACCCTTCTTTTTTCTCAACAGTGACTCCCGGCCAGTTTCCAATTCGCTGTTTTCCGCCCGTGAGCCCGTTAAACAGGGTTGTCTTTCCGCTGTTCGGGTTGCCTGCAACTGCAATCGTTGTAGGTCTTGCGTCTACTGCAGTACTCATATCTTCCTCTTAATTCTTAAGTTTCAGCCTTTTGTACTGTCTTGGATATCTTTTGCACATCGGCTTCAGCTTTCCTCAAAGAAAGGTTGAAGCCCCTGACTTCAATTTCCACCGGGTCTCCCAATGGGGCCAGTTTCAGAATTTTTATTACCGTGCCTTTGGTAAGACCCATTGCAAGAAGCTTGCTTCTGTAGCCCTGATCCTTTGAATCGTAACCTACAATTTCAGCGCTCTCGCCTATCTGCAGGTCCCTGATTTTACCTGACATTTTTTACCTCCTATTAACCCAGATATTTACAGCCCCATCTAGAGGCGCATAACCTTAATATATTAGCCGGACAAAACATTATGTGTATAAAAATTATTCAACCAGTATTTTATGGGCCATTCCTTTTCCAAGCATGATCCGGCTTTCCAATACTTTCACAATGAGTGGTCCTCGATGGTTGTTGCTGACCACTTCGATCTCCATGCCATTAGCCAGTCCCATGGCCGCCAATTTTGCCTTAAGCCCATGACCTCCGATAACTGATTTTATCCGCATCTTCATCCCCCTTTTTACCATCAAAAGAGGCATTCCCTTACCTTCCTTAGGTGCAGAAAATCTCATTTAAAGCTCTCACCTGTCTGCTCTTTTTCTCTATTACTTATTCCAGGCCCTTGGGTAAGACAGCCTTCGCGATGATCGATCGATTCACCATGCTCTTTGAAGCATCTCATGGCGCCGGACTATATCTTTAATAATTTTTTCACTCTCAGGCGTTAAGGTAGTTCTTTCGTATGGAGTATAGTTGATGAGCTGCTTGGCTGAAAGTGAATGCAGTGCGCCGGTGACTGAGGAGTTTTTCACTCTCAGTCTTTGAGAAATATCCTTTACCCTTGCAACATGCTTTTCCTGCACGATATGATATATCGCCTCCACGTAGTCTTGCATACTAGCGCTCAGTAATCTTTTAACAGACATTTCACTTTTTTGAGTAAAAGGTTCTTAATCATTTTAGCATCATCTAATATTATATGGAATTCCGAAATAGTTGTCAATACTTATTTTTTATTTTGTTGATTAACTACTATTTCACAAACCAGCACATGTAGAAATACTGCGTGCAGATCCCTTCTCCTGTCGTGGTGTTGCCATGGGCTTTGATTGTGAGTATAATAGCAGGCAAAATACCACTTTAAAAGGATCGTATAATGGCACATAAAATGGTTACTATCGATGGGAATACGGCTGTTGCTCATGTTGCACATGCCACCAATGAAGTGATTGCGATTTATCCGATCACTCCATCCTCTTCAATGGGGGAATTGGCCGACCAGTATTCAGCCGAGGGCAGAAAAAATATCTGGGGAACTGTTCCGGTTGTCGTAGAGATGCAGTCTGAGAGCGGTGCCTCCGGTGCTGTTCACGGAGCCTTATCTACAGGAGCCCTCACCACGACCTTCACAGCTTCTCAAGGTCTTCTGCTCATGATTCCCAATATGTTCAAGATCGCGGGTGAGCTCACCCCTACGGTTTTTCACATAGCAGCCCGGGCAGTTGCCTGTCAGGCCCTGTCAATATTCGGCGATCACAGCGATGTTATGGCTGTACGCTCAACAGGCTGGGGGCTTCTTTCCTCTAATTCGATTCAGGAGGTAATGGACTTTGCCCTGATTGCCCAGGCCTCCGCTTTAGAAACGCGGATACCTTTCCTTCACTTCTTCGACGGATTCAGGTCCTCTCATGAAATTCAAAAGGTTGAAGAGCTTACCTACGATGATATGCGGGCAATGATCGATGAGGAATTTATACGTGCTCATCGCGCAAGAGCTTTAAGTCCGGATAATCCCGCTTTAAGAGGTACTTCTCAGAACCCGGATGTATTCTTCGCAGCCCGGGAGACGGTGAATAAATACTACCTGGCAGCTCCGGACATCGTGCAGAAGGCTATGGATAAGTTTGCCGGCATAACAGGACGGCACTACCGTCTCTTTGATTTTGTGGGCGCTCCGGATGCGGAGAGGGTGGTGGTCATGATGGGATCAGGTGCTGAAACCATGGATGAAACCGTCAATTATTTAGCCGGTAAGGGCGAAAAGGTCGGCCTGATCAAGGTGAGGCTTTTCAGACCCTTCAGTGTGGACCACCTGATAAAGTCAATCCCTGGAAGTATTAAAGCCATTGCAGTTTTGGATCGCACCAAGGAACCGGGTTCCCTGGGCGAGCCCATGTATGAGGATATTCGAACAGCTATCGGTGAGGCTATGGGAGACGGCAGACTTAAAGTCAAAGATTGTCCCATTATTGTAGGCGGCCGCTACGGCTTAGGCTCCAACGAATTCAACCCTGGAATGGCAAAATCAGTATTGGACAATCTGAAGCTTAAAGAGCCTAAAAATCATTTTACCGTGGGCATCCACGATGATCTGACCAATACCAGCCTGCCCTGGGATGAGGAATTCTCTACAGAGAGCGAGGGGGTTCACCGGGCTCTATTCTTTGGTCTGGGCGCGGATGGTACGGTCGGCGCAAATAAGAACTCTATCAAGATTATCGGCAAAGCCACTGATAATTACGCTCAGGGCTACTTTGTTTATGATTCCAAAAAATCGGGGGCGAAAACCATATCTCATCTACGATTTGGCAAAAAACCGATTAAAAGCACATACCTTATCCAGAAGGCGAGCTTTGTGGCCTGTCATAAGTTCACATTCTTAGAGAAGTTCGACATGCTCTCCGAAGCCGAGGAGGGAGCAACCTTTCTGCTTGCTTCGCCCTACGGCAAGGATGAAGTATGGGATCATATACCTGTGGAGGTTCAGAAACAGATAATCGATAAGAAGCTTAAGTTCTACGTTATTGATGCGGTAAAGATTGCTGAAGATACGGGACTGGGAACAAGGATCAATACCATTATGCAGACCGCATTTTTCCAGATATCCGATGTATTGCCTGAAGAAGAGGCTTTAAAGCTCATTAAACAGGCCGTTATAGACAGCTATGGGAATAAGGGCCAGGAGATAGTGGATATGAACATGAAAGGTGTAGAGGCTACTCACCGGCATATCGAGGCTGTGGATTATCCAAAGGAGACCCGGGGAAATCTGCATATGATGCCTCCGGCTCCGGAGGATGCGCCTGAGTTTGTCCAGGAAATAATTGGTGAGATTATAGCAGGACGGGGTGATAAAATACCTGTTTCCAGGCTTCCCAATGACGGTACCTATCCTACAGGAACCACCAAATATGAAAAGAGAAATGTTGCAGAAGAAATTCCAGTATGGAAGCCTGATGTTTGTATTCAATGCGGTTCATGCTCACTTATTTGCCCGCATGCAGCCATCCGCATGAAGGCTTATGATTCCTCTCATCTCGATAAGGCGCCTGCGTCTTTTAAATCCACGGATGCAAGGGGCAAGGAGCTGGCTGGCTTAAAATTTACAGTGCAGAACGCACCCGAGGACTGCACGGGCTGCGGGCTCTGTGTAGAGATCTGCCCTGCATTTGAGAAAAAAGACGGAGAAAAAACAGGCAGAAAAGCGATCAATATGGCTCCACAGCTTCCTTTAAGAGGGCAGGAAGCGGAAAACTTCAGTTTCTTCCTGGATCTGCCTGAGCTGGATGAAAAGCTCATTAAGAGGAATACTATTAAAGGCTCACAGTTCCTTCCGCCCCTGTTTGAGTTCTCCGGGGCCTGTTCCGGATGCGGAGAAACACCCTACGTAAAATTAATAAGCCAGCTCTTCGGCGACAGGGCAATGATTGCCAATGCAACAGGCTGTTCTTCAATTTACGGCGGCAATCTGCCCAATACACCTTACACAACACGGAAAGACGGGAGAGGACCGGTCTGGAATAATTCACTGTTTGAAGATTCCGCAGAACTTGGATTTGGAATGCGTTTGACTGCGGATAAGATGACCGAGTTTGCGCATGAGCTCCTGGATTCTTTCCTGAAATCAGGAGACTTAGATAAAGCTCTACTTGAGGAGATCCGGAGTTCGGACCAGTTAGATCAAGAGGAAATTGAAAATCAGAGGGCAAGGGTTGCCAGGCTGAAAGAATCTCTGTCCAGGATAAAGTCCGAAAAAGCCGTGCAGCTTCTCTCTGTAGCAGATTACCTGGTTAAGAAATCTGTCTGGTCTTTTGGAGGAGACGGCTGGGCCTACGATATAGGCTACGGCGGTCTGGATCATGTGATTGCATCCGGAAGGAATGTAAACATTCTGGTTTTAGACACCGGTGTTTATTCAAATACGGGCGGCCAGATGTCCAAGGCCACACCCCTTGGAGCCGTGGCAAAGTTCGCCGCAGGGGGAAAGCCTGTGGCAAAAAAGGATCTCGGCCTGATGGCTATGACCTATGGCACCGTTTATATAGCGAACATTGCCATTGGCGCCAACCAGATACAGACAATCCGGGCCTTAAACGAAGCGGAAATGTACCCCGGTCCATCTCTTATTATTGCCTATTCAACCTGTATCGCTCATGGATTTAATTTAAGGTACGGGATACGCCAGATGAAGCTGGCAGTAGATTCGGGAGCCTGGATACTCTACCGTTATAATCCGGCTCTTAAAAAGGAAGGAAAGAACCCACTCATCCTGGATTCCAAGGAGCCGACTGCTGATATAGGCGATTACATGTACAATGAGACCCGTTTCCGGTCCTTGAAACAAAAGAATCCTCAAAAAGCGGAGTTTTTCCTCGTACAGGCGCGTAAAGATGCCAAAGACAAGTACGCCTACTTTAAGTACCTGGCGGATCGCCCCGTAGATTGATTTTATCGACCGGGCACCTTACCCTGCCTCCATCTGCAATAGCCTGGGAAAGCATTTCAAGATGCATTCTTAAGTACTCCACTCTATCAAGATCGAGTACCTCGCCATTCACTACACAGAATATGGTATTTTACTCTTTATTATCCTCTTTCGTGAGGCTCGTATTTCATCAGCATAGTCAGATAGAACATTTTTTAGACTGGTCCGTAATGTATCAAAACTGAATTCTTTTTGGGCAATAATGAAATTCTTATTTGTGATTTCTTCTTTCTCCTTAGGGTGAGTAAGAAGGTAATAAATCTCATCTACAGCTTGATCGGGTATGAGCAATTTCCCATCTTTATCATATAAATCGCGAATTTCAACATTCTTAAGACCTGTCACCTTGATATCCGTTTTATATACCAGATATGTTGTTGTAACCAGTGGTTTTTTTGCTGAAATAGTTTCAAGCAGAGCATTTCCAAATCCTTCCCACACGGGAAGATATGTTACAATATCTGCATTTGCCAAAACATCCCTATTAGTATATATTCTTTCACCATTATTATTCACCCTCCGAACAGAAGATACCCTTTTAGATATGAGATGCAGGGGAATATCTTTTTTCCTTGCCAGATTTTTTATTTCTTCAATGTAATTCACATCCGATTCATCTCCCTGATATAGAGAGACAATATAGTGCACTTTCCGACCTAAATCCGGATATTTCTGCATCAATTTCCCAACAAGCTCAAGTGAATCCTCAATCCGTTTTCTCCTGATAATTCTTGTCGGCTGTACGATAAGTATGTCATCTTCTTTAAGTCCAAAATCATTTCTAAACTCACGATTATAATCATCCAACACGGTTAGATTTTCAAAATCTTCACAATTCGGTATGACTTCAGGATGAACTCGTTTTAATGAGCGCAGTATATGCGCTGCATAAGAAGATAAAACTATGTGTTCTGTTCCTAAATCTGCAGGAGGCATTATCCTTGTTAGAAGAGATTCTATATGGTTCTGACTGAATCGACTTCTCTCCCACCAGAAATCATGATGATGGAAAATAGTTGCAACCCGCCTTTCAGTAGCCAGTTCATATACTGCCAGAGCTCCGATCAGGGTCATGGGCATGGCATTAGTGTTCTGGGCGATTATTACATCAATATTATTATCTTGAATATATTCGAAAAGCTTGTTAGCTACTTCATTTCCCGCTGTAGATAATTCATCAATTATTCTTTGTTTCATTCCGCCGTTCAGATGAGGCGGATTTTTAGACAAATGAGGGAATAAAAGCTTTTCATAATGCCTCTGCTCAGGTGAATCAAATCGTATCTTATCTAATGTGAATTGATTCTGCAGGGGAGTATTCTCAAGTTTATTGGCATATTTCCCGGCGATAGTAATTATGGTGTGCCCCAGGTTTGAAAGAATATGAATCCATTTATTAACCTCTAATGAAACACCATCCACATCGCCTAATCTACCGCTGATTATTCCAATTTTAAAGTTATTATCCATAATTAGAACGCAACACCCCTTATAGAATTTTCTCGTTACTATTATTTCGTCTTTTTATTTAGGCTGATTAAGTTAAGAAAGAAATCTTTTTCAATAACAACCTGCATGCGCCTGTCAGCGGGCAATCGAAGGCGGTCTGGACGGTTCATCCGGTATAAGCAAACTGTGCATAAGCTCATCCTCTACAATTTCCTCGATGATTGACCTGGAGGTAGGGGTAAGATCTGTAAATTCGATACCAAAGCCTGCAGGAAGTTCTCCTGATTTATCTCTCTTGCCTACAATCTTGAATCCGGAAAGCAGGTAAAAATCATGTAATTTAATGTTGATGGTTCCCCTTTTCTCCGGCTCAGGGAAAATAGTATCACTCTCTAAGAATGCGCCTGTGGAACTGATCATCCGCACCTTGAATGAACGTTTAAGTTCGCCGGGGATCTCTAACCTTCCCATTAAAGGCCAATCAAAGCGGTGATGCTTCCTTCTATTCATATCATGAAGGGGCGCGATTTCAGTGCGCAGGGCTTCAGTAAGAGCCTGCTCATTTAAGGATATTGCATTATACCCTTTTTCTCTCGCTTTACCCATTGAGACCTGTGGCAGGATTAAATAAACAGGCAGGAAAGGAAAAGTCTTTTTGAGGGAGCTTAAAAAAGCCTCCCACTCATCGTTTAGCTCATCCAGATTAATCAGGACACTGACAGGATGAATTCCCTCTAAAATGGAAGAGGCCAGTTCCTCCTTTGTTTTAACCGCGCGAATTTCTATTTCAGTTGCGTCTTTAATTGCATTAAACATCTGGCCAGTATGACTGTAATAGATGATCATTTTTCCTCCTTTAATCATTATATAGAATACTTCTACGTTTTGCCAATGGATTTCTTAAGCTGTTTTCCATGTAAATGGCATACACCTTATGTATTTGCGACGCAATTGCACTGAAAATGCGACGCAAAATGTATTGACAAATATCCAGAATTTCAGTATAGATATACTTATGAATACGTTTAAGAAAAAGAATCTTATGCTTATAGTCTCAGAAGGAGAAGGACAAAGGATAGAGTTTAAAGAAAAACTCAGTCGCTTAAATAGAGAATTTGTTGCATTTGCTAATGCTGCCGGGGGCTCCATATTTGTTGGCATTGATGATAAGGGTAAAATTAAAGGAAATCAGATTTCAAATAAAGATATAAGCGAAATATATAATATAGCCAGGAATTGTGATCCTTCTATCAATATAGAGACGTTAAAATATAATGAAAATGTATTTGAAATAATTGTGCAAGAAGGTGTCGATAAACCATATCGGTGTAAAGAAGGTTTTTTTCTTAGGGTTGGGCCAAACACACAAAAGCTAAAGAGAGATGAGATTCGTGATATTATTATTGCTGAGGGAAGATTTCACTTCGATGAAGTGCTCAATAAACATTTTCAATTCCCACAGGATTTTGATAGGAAGAGACTGAATGATTATATAAATCTTGCCGACATTCGATTCAATGGTATATCTGAAGATATTCTGTGCAGTATGAATGTCGCAGAAAAAATAAAGGGAAAATTATATTTAAACCAGGCTGGTGTTCTTTTTTTCGCAAAGATTCCACAACAGTTTATTAAGGAGAGTTACATTAGTTGTATTCGTTATCAGGGCTATGAACGATTTGGTATTATCGATAGGCAGGAGATATATGGAGATCTTATAGTATTGATCGAGGATGCTCTTAAGTTTATAAAACGAAATATAAAGGTTAAGTACTCATTCGATGAAAAAGCACAGCGCCGGGAAATATATGAGTATCCAATAATAGCGGTTAGAGAGGCTGTTACTAATGCTGTAATGCACCGCGATTACTATTATGACGCCTCTCATATATATATTCATGTTTTTGCTGACAGGCTTGAAATAGAAAATCCAGGTGGATTGCTTCACGGCCTTAAAATAGAAGATCTCGGCAACAGAAGTGTGCGTAGAAATAGGACCATTGCAGATTTATTATTTAGAGCAAAATATATAGAACGTATCGGAAGTGGTATTCAGAGAATGAGAAGGGCTTTAGAATTAAATAATAATCCGCCGATGGAGATAACGGCAACTAACTTCTTTGTTGTAAAATTATATCCACGTGTTGATAAAGAGGAATCACTCCATCTGACACCCAGGCAAAACCATCTATTCCAGTTTATAAAAGGTAAGGGCAGAATAACGAAGAGAGAAGCTTCTCTTTGGCTTAAGGTGAGTGATGATACAGCTTTAAGGGAGATTAAAGCCTTACTGGAGAAAGACTTAATTATTAAAAGCGGAACTGGAAAGAGTACGGTGTATATCCTGAAATAGAAGGATACTCACCGATTATAGCGCTCACACCTGGCATATCTGGCGACAAATGCACCAAAAAAGAAAATTTATTGATTTTTTAGTCCATTTAAGATTAATATTCATATTATGATTCCTGAAATTTGTGTTGAGATTGATCAGAATGATTATGTAAAGCTGCTTTCGCTCGATAAAGCCTCAAGCGAAGAGCTCAACCTTACAACTATCTGCGACCTGCAGACCCGTGCCATTATAAAGGTGTTACTCTTTAAGCGAGACAAGCCTTTTCCAATACATGAGATTGATGTAAGCAATATACCCCCCCAAGAAGCAGGGCAGCCGGAAATCAGCTTACTCGGTGAGTATGACGGCAGGAGAAATCTCTTTCTCAATGTTATACTCAACGGCGCATCCTATACCAGGAAGAAAATTGATCTAAAGAGATTTATAAAGAGAAGAAGGAAAGGATGGCTTCTCCTTGCCATTCCAATCTTACTGCTGGTATTTTTAGTGTTTTTCTTTAAAGATAGGGTCGATTTCAATTGGAGAATCCCTGGAAAAATCATCTCTGGCGTCTCGCTTAATATTTCTGAACTTTGGGCTAAAATATATAAAACCGAAGAGCATACAGAAAAGCTGCCGGTAAGGGAAAGTGAGACAGAAACTACCGGGGCCGAAGAATCCGCAGAAGATATAACTGATACACATGAGCCGGCAGTTGATGAATCTAAAAGCCGGCAAGTGGAGACGATACAGCAGGAGGAAATAGCAGGGCCTAAGCGCGATACCTCCAAACAGATAGGCCCTCCGGGACCAACGGTCATGGAAAAGGAGACTGTGTATTTTCATGCCGACAGTTCTGTGCTCACTTCTTCCGCCCAGGAAAAATTGGATGCTCTCCTCTCCTTCCTGGGAGAAAACCCCGATGTAACTGTCACAATCTCCGGGCACTGCGCTCTGTTCGGTACGGAGCAGTTGAGGATCCGGCTTTCAATGAACCGGGCCTTTGGGGTCAGGGATTATCTCTTAGCCAGTGGATGGAATCCCCGGTCAGAACTGAAAGTTTTATCTCAAGGTGGAAGCTATCCAATTACTATGAATCCCGCAATGCAGCACCTGAACCGCAGGGTGGAGATCGAAATTGACAGGCAGCAGGATTGACTGCTGCCTCTATTCAGTTTTAAACTTTTTTATTTCCTGGTTTAGATTATCAGTATTTTGTTTGTTTTTTGCGCTCAAATCAGAGATCTGAGCTACAGCAGAATTGATTTCATTTACCCCTATACTTATTTCATTTATACCATTTAGGGATTGAGATGAAATATCCTTAACGGTTAGTAATGATTTATTGATCTCTTCAGCTCCAATTTTCATCTCAGAAGAGCCTTCTTTAATTTCTTCAGTGATATTCAATAAAGTGGATGCGGCTTTAACTATCTCATCGCTTCCATTAGCTAACTCCGCTGTACTGCCTGATATCTCAGCAAATGCGTCGGATACTGTATTTACCTCTTTACTTATCCTTGCGAAGGCTTCGCCGCTTTCACTACTCGATGTTAAAACCACATTTATTTTGTCCACAAGGCTATTTAATAAGCTGGTGACATTTTTAGCATTTATCCCTGTGGATTCAGCTAATTTTCTGATCTCATCTGCAACTACTGCAAAGCCTTTTCCATACTCTCCGGCATGGGCTGCTTCAATAGATGCATTCATGGAAAGCAGATTGGTCTGGGAGGCTATATTATTGATTACTTTAATTATTTCCAGCATATCATCAAAGTTTTTAGAGACCTCATTAATGGCTTCGTTTGTTGTATTAACCTTTTCACCGCCCGATTGAGTTATACTCACAAGATTATCCATTAAGTTCTTCTTATCACCGGCAATCTTATCGACACTGCCGATTGAGGCAGACATTTCTTCAATTGAGGAAGAGGTCTGCTCAACTGCAGATGCCTGGTTGCTTATCTGGTTAAAAAGATTTGTTATATTGGACAGGATCTGTTCCACTGCAGTTGAAGAAGTAGAGATATTACTATCTAAAAGTGAAAATTGTTTTTTAATTGATTCAATATTTGCCGCGATTTCAGTAACAGCAGAAGATGTTTGTTCGGTATTTGCCGAAAGAGATTCACTCATTTCATGAGTTGCAGAAGAGGAAGATTTTACACTGCTTATTATTCCTTTCAAGTTATCTATGGCTGTATTTAAATTACTTGCTAATTTGCCAATTTCATCTTTTGATCGAATATTCACATTCTGCGTGAAGTCCCCTTTAGCCACTCCATTTGTTATAACAACCATTCTTTTTATCGGTTTGACTAATGAATCGGATATTAGAATCAACAACATTACAGCAATTAAGAGAATAATTATCAATGCTCCTCCGGAGAGAATAATATCTTTCTTAATAAGCTCTAATTTCTGGATATGCTTTTGTTCAACCATTAAATCTATATCATCAATATATATTCCCGATCCAATGATCCACCCCCAGGGTTCAAACAGTTTTACATAAGTTAGTCTCGGCACCGGTTTCTCATCTTCTTTTCCGGGTTCGGTCCAATAATAATCGACAAACCCCTGCCCATTTTCTTCGCATACTTTTACAAACTCAACATACAGCTTTTTACCGTCAGGATCGGTGTAATTAGCCAATCCATTCTCTGCATACCATTCAGGTTTTTGCTCTTCTGAATAATTTGGATGCATAATCATTTTAGGCTCTCTGTCATTTATCCAGAAATAATCATTTACGTTGTATTTCAGATTCTTTACACCGTTAAGAGCTTCTTCCTGCGATTCAATCAGGTTGAGATAACCATTCTTGTATTTTTCGTGATGCCATATTAACTGAGCATAGGCTACTTCCACTACATTTCTTAATTTTTCTTTCTTAGATCTATAAACCTCTTCACGGAAATTAATTATTGCTCTTTTTCCATTAATAATCGTGCTGATTATATTAACGCTTGCAATAATCGTAATTGACAGTATCAATAATATAACTGTAGGTAATAGTATCTTTCCTCTGATATTCATATGACATTCAAAGTTATCATTGGACAGATAAGGAGTCAAGTGCAGCTTCTAAAGCGAGTGTGACTGCCATGCTTATTTCCGCCTGAGGAGGTCATATACTTAATTCATTGAGATCCTCATTAGCTTCAAATAATCTTGGTATCGGAGTTTTCGGGGAGGAAATAAGCCCGTGTGGGTGAAAAAATCCATCCGGCAGTAGAATCGCCATAAATCTGGAATGTTTCTGACAAGATATAAAGTGTAAACCTCAGAAATAAGGGATTCAGGCTACTAACACCGGTAAATCTGAATATTTCCAAAAATCTAATTGGCTATTGAAATGAAAAAATAAGGGAGGATCGAATATGTAGAGCTTAAGCGGAAGCCCTTTCGTAATGGTGGTGCAGCCCAGACAGTATTGGGTAAGTGATTACCTTTCCTTGTTTTTGTGGAGTGTATCCACCTGGTACTTTTTGAGCAATTCCCTGATGTGGACGTTTCTCATTATAGTACCCGATATATTCAACCAAGATATTCCCGATCTGTATTCCATTAAAAAGAATAAACCAGTCAAAAGCTTCCCTTCTTACAGAGCCGATAAACCTCTCAGCGAATGCGTTCATGTTGGGAGCGTTCGCTGATATTTTAATCTCCTCTATACCAAAATCATCATAATTGATATTACAGAACTCACCAGAGCCGTCATGTATTAAATAGACCTGTTCACCGTTAAAATCCCAGGTAAATTCTATTAATTGCTGCCTTACAAGCTGTCTTGTCGGGTTGGTGGTAACAGCATACCGGACAATTTGCCGGGTCTTTAAGTGTATGATGAAGAAGATGTAAAAGCATTTTCCCAATATCGTATCAAGTGTGAAAAAATCCATTCCATAAAGGCTTGATGAATGACAGTGTATAAATTTCGACCATGCGAATCCCTTTCTAACCTTGCCCTTCCTTCTGAAATATTCTATGATCCTGGCAATTGTCCTTTTATCCAGCTTGATCCCTAACTTTTCTAACTCCCCCTGTATCTTTCCATTCCCCCAGCAGATATTCTCATTCTTCATATTCAATACCAGTTGTTTTATGTCATAAGGCGTTTCGGGCCTTCCTCTTTTCTTCTTTTTCTGTGGAAAGCGCCAGTATCCTTTGATAAAGCTCCTGATCCATTTTAGAACTGTTTCAGGTTTTACCAGAGTAAAATGACACCTCATTTTATTTGTTATTCTGCTAAAAATCGAATAAAACATTCTATCCTCAAAATTGAACCTGGGTCTCTTTCTCTTCACTTCTAAAGAACGTTTAAGAATGGTATTTTCTTTTTGCAATAACAATATCCTCGCCATAAGTTCCTTTTTAGTTAATGAGAGTGGTAACAGGGATATTCTTATGATGCATAATATGAATCCAAACATTTCTACTCCATTGGGCTTTACAATACTTGGTATTGAAAGAGTGAACAAGAATTCCTGATTAAAAGATTGGCTTCATGGTTCCCCGGGATTACACCTAAAAAGAAAGCAGGAAATTCTTACAGGTAATAATCAATACCCAGATAAAATAGCTGCGCAATAGAGCGACTCGACTGCCGGATGGAATAATTCACCCACACGGGCTTATCTATTGCAGATGACGGCAGCTTTGTCTACGCCCTGGCAAATCGGATTTACTACCGTAAACTTGAATGAATAACGGATAGGCTGTGGATTATACAAATGATCAATTCCGGATCAACAGGTATGATTGCTTTTTCGTAGTTGTTACACTCAGAGCATAGCATAAGTACCTGTAGTCGTAAAAAAGTGCCTGGAGGTTCCAATAAAAATCGAGCCTCTTCGTCATTGATATTGTGATTGTAAAAGCCACAAGAATTAATTTCATATTTATTTGGAAAGAACAGAGGTAAGGAAAAATGACTGAGCAGCAAGAAATGTGGGATAAAGAAAAGGCTGGGCGTCATGCCGGTTGGGCAAGAATGGCTTCATGGTTAATTTACAGGCCTTTTGCAAGGCAAATTGCAGGAAATATAACTACTTTAAATGGCGATTCAACAATAGTTGATTTAGGCACCGGATCCGGTATTCTCTGCTTTGAGCTCAATAAGATATTGCCAAAAGCAAAAATTATTGGAGTTGACATTTCTACTGAAATGCTTGAGATAGCCAGAAAG
>JAUWZD010000028.1 GCA_030615505.1 Spirochaetales bacterium
GCGAATTATATCGAAAACTTTTTTACATCTATTTCTGTACAAATTTTTTTAAAAACCGGGTTTTCAACATATCCTGGTTTTATATTCATACAATTGGCCGTTCCCATAGCTGTACCGGATATCACAGCTCTTTCTAAAGAATAATTAGCAGGAAAAGAATCTATTACTCCCGTTTCTTTCATATCATCAAGTATGCTCGATATAAAACCCGCTGAGAAGGCATCTCCACTGCCAATCGAATTAATCAACTCAATAGGGTGTGAACATGCCTGGATTATTTCTTTTCCATCCCATCCTTCAGCACCTCCTGCTCCTTTTGTTATGACTATCCAACTGATTCCATATTTATCCGCAATTTCCCTATAAACTGAGATCCTGTCTTTTAGGCTTTCAGATCTTCTACCAGTAAGCTCTTCTATTTCCTGTTTGTTGATTTTCAGTATTTCAGGGGATGCTTCTAAAGCTATTTCTCCATGCCGCCTGTAGGAATCAAGTAATACAGGAATGTTGAGTTTCTTTGCTTCAATAATATAATTTTTATAACAATCACTTAACTCCCCGTTTATTGCAGTGCCTGTTATAACCAAAAAGTCAGCAGCTTTTATTTTTTCTGTAAAAAGTTTTAAAAAGACATCTCTATCTCTTGAAGAAATCTTCGGAGCGGGTTCTACCAGTTCAGTAACCTTACCCGTGGATTCTATTATTGTTGTACACATCCGTGTTTCATTCTGAATCTGAATAAAAGAACACTCCAAACCGTCTTCTCTGCATGCTCTTTTAAACTTATCGCCAATGACGCCTCCGGCATAGGCAAGCAAATGCGCTCTTTTCTCTAAAACCTTTAGACTCCTAACGACATTTGCCCCCTTGCCTGCAGCCGAAAAAAAGAAATTATGAATACGATTTACTTCACCCTGTTTAAGATGGACGATATTATAGGTATTCTGCCAGGTGCTGTTCTGTCCGATAACCAAAACCATAACTTTAATTTATCATTTAAATCTTATCCTGAGAATAAGGTGGCTCAGGACGTGAAGGTACAGCTCATTTCCCCTGGATTTTGGCTTTTTCGAACTTCACTTGAAATTTATCTGTAATATATTAAAATAAATTAGATAAGCATGACTGGAGAGGATTACTGTGATAACTCCCGTAGTACAGAAGCATAGGTTTACCTATGACGATTATCTGAAAACACCTGATGATAAAAGATACGAGCTCATAGAAGGAGAATTGATAATGACACCATCTCCGGTAACCTACCATCAATGGATATCTAAGAATATTTTATATGAATTGGAAAGCGTCATCAGGGTAAAAAAAACTGGTAAAGTATTTTATGCCCCGTGCGATGTCCACCTCGATAATGAGAATGTCTTTCAGCCTGACATTATGTTTATCTCAAAAGAAAGGCTGAGTATTATAGGTGAAAAGAACGTTCAAGGCGCACCTGACCTTGTAGTGGAAATACTTTCAGAAGCAACAGCGTATAATGATCTTATAAAAAAGAAAAAGCTCTATGCAAAATTTGGAGTACGAGAATATTGGATTGTTGATCCCGGAGAAAAGAGCGTTGAGATATATTCTTTAGAAGGTAAAGAGTTCAATCTCTCTTCCAGATTCTCGATAAATGATAACCTTGAATCACCTCTCCTTACCGGTCTGAAAATTGAACTCTCGTCTGTTTTTTCTTATTGATAGCCCCTTAATTTTGCAGCCACTCCAAAATGATCTAAAGCAAAATATGTCCCCTTATCTTTTAAAATTCACATTATTTGCTGAGATGCGGTATATACTATTACAGTTCAAATTCTCGCTTTTTTAACAAGATTTCTTGCCACAGAGGGTACCGGGCTTCTTTATGATTATGTATTTTATCAGTGCACCAAATGCTGGTTGAGCGGGAATTGGAAAATAAGTTAAAGCTCATTGAAGATTGCGGCTTAAATTCGGAAAATGTTGAAAAGTTTGAAGCAGACTGTCTGGCGACAATAGTCGGGAATTAATGTAAGATTTGTAGAATCCTGTTAAAATTGCAATCATCGGCGCCAAGTGTATGCTGAGCAGTGAATTGTTCAGTATTCTCGACTCTACATGTAAAGTCACCGCTTGAGATATTGAGGATATAGATATCAGCGATCGGGTAAATACCTATAAAAGGCTTAAAAATTTACAACCCCAGTTAATACTAAACTCAGCGGCCTTTGTTGACTTAGAAGCCTGTGAAGCTGATCCGGACAGAGCCTGGCAGGTCAACGCCCTGGGCTCACATAACCTTTCATCTTTTACCGATATTTCGGACCTTGTGCAGCGCACATTTCTCCTTCGAAAAATCATGCGATGATTACTTTGGCACCATTTTTTTCCAGAAACAGTTTATCCTTTTCAGGAATACCATCATCCGTTATTACATAATTTATATCATTCACATCAAATAAATTGGTTAATTCGATCCTTCCGAATTTGCTCGAATCTGTTATGATAAAAACCTCTTTACTTTTTTTAACGATAGATAAAGCGATTTCAGCTCTCATCATATCTGTGCTGGTGAAGCCTGATTCAATAGTAAATCCGTCAACCCCAATAAAAGACTTGCTGAAGTTTATATTCTCCATTCCTAATTTGGTCAGTTTGCCAACAAGGCTCTCACTTTCATGCTGGTACAGGCCACCCAGTAATATCACTTTGGTATGCTTACTTTTCTTCAGCTCTCTGGCAATAAAAACATTGCTTGTCACGATGTTTATGCCATCTTTCTTGGAAAGCTCTCTTGCGAGGATGGCATTAGCGGATCCTGATTCAATCAGAATGGTATCGCCTTCATGAACAAAGGCGGCCGCTTTAAGGGCAATTCTTAATTTTTTCTCGTAGTTAATCCCCAGCCTGTTTGAAATATCATCCGTACTTTTAAAGATCGCCCCCCCGTGTACTCTCTTTAGAAATCCTTCCGCTTCCAGATGATTCAGATCCTGCCTGATGGTTACGGCGGAAACTCCCATGATCTGTACCAAATGGTTTACCGAAGTCTTATTATCGTTGGTTAAAATGTTTAATATATTTCTCTGTCTTTTATTCATCTTTTCTCTAAAAGGAGTGCCGCAGCACCTATGAGGCCTGCATCGCCTCCCAGTTTTGTGAGGGATATATCTATCTTATCGTACAGCATATCTCGAGCCAGGGTGTAAAACTTTTCTTTAATCCGCTTAAAATAGAGATCACCCCAGTACATTAATCCACCCCCAAGGGTGATGGCAGGGGGATTAAAGATCTGAAACAGATTATAAATGCCGATGCCGATATAATCAGCACATTCCAGCACCACCTCTTTACATAATTCATCATCCAAATCCAAACCCTGTTTAATCATTTTTCCATCAACAGCCTCCAGGTTCGAGCTTCTGTCGATTTGTAGCTTTGTTTTCATGCCCTTTTTTAATTTTTTCTTTACAATCTGCGGCAGAGAGAGACCGCCGGCACAGGACATGAGGCAGCCGTAGTTTCCGCAGCCGCACTGTATATCAGAATGGGGATCTACTATGGTATGTCCGAACTCTCCGGCTGTACCCGTCATACCGTGATATATTCTTCCGTCCAGAATAATTCCCGCTCCTATGCCGGTACTGATGGTTAAAAAAATCATGGAATCGTAACCCACGCCGGATCCGAATCTGTATTCCGAATAGGCCTGGGCATTGGCATCATTATCCACTATGACTTCCATTTTAGATTTAAAATGCTCTTTAATGGCATCTCTGATGGGAAAGTTTTTAAGCTTAAAGCCTTTAAAATTTGAGGTGGTAATTACAATTCCTTGCTTAATCCTCAAATGCCCGGCAAAACCCACGCCGATGCCTAACAGATTATCATCTTTGATTTTGTTTCGTAACAGGAGTTCATTGATAAGATCGCTTATCTGCCCGATCATATCCTCCTCACCCTTTGATATATGATCATAAACAACGATCCTATCGATCAGAACTCCATCTGTTTTAACAAGGCCCACAGATAGTTTGGTGCCTCCCAGATCTACTCCACAAAGCAGCTTTTCCATGCCCGGTGATTCCTTTCATAGAGAATGTTCAGTTCTGTCAATGATATCATCCTGAGTATCCGGTGAAAGGGTCGTAAAAAAGGCTGAATACCCGGCGACTCTGACTACCAGGTCTCCGTAGTTTTCCGGATTCTTCTTTGCCTCGATCAAGGTCTCACATGATACAATATTATACTGCACATGCCATCCCTTCAGATCATCAAAGAATGTCCTTAATATGGAGATTAACTTCTCTTTATCCCTATTCTGTTCAATAGAAGAAGGAGATAATTTTTGATTCAGCAGCACGCCTCCGAGGATTCTATGCGTGGGCAATTTGGAAACCGATTTGAATACTGCTGTTGGCCCCAGTCTATCCGTGCCGGATGAGGGTGAACTCCCTTCAGCCAGGGGCTTATGGGCTTTTCTGCCATCCGGTGTGGCACTTACAACAGCTCCTGAGGGGACATTAGCCGATATGCTTGAGGTCCCGGCATAGTAGGTGCCCCCGATCGGCCCTCTGCCGAAACGTGTGTTGTGATATTTTTTAAGTTCATCGATAAAGACTGTATAAGCTTCTTTTAACAGGAGATCCACATAATCATCGTCATTTCCATATTTGGGCACATGATTTAACAATAACTGTCGTATTTTCTCTCCCTCTAAATCTTTATAATTGTTTGCGAGCACCTTCATAAGTTCAGCCGGTGTTATTCTTTCCTCTTCAAATACAAGCTTATTTATGGCTGCCAGTGAGTTTCCCAGATTTGCAATACCTACCTGTAAACCGGAGATAAAGTCGTATTTTGCGCCGCCTTCCTTGAGTGTCTTCCCTCTCAAGATACAATCATCAACTAAGGCCGAACAGAGGACATCGGGAACATTCTCCTCCAGCACCGTATCCACGGCCGTATCAATCATTACTGTGGCTTTTGTATAAAACTCCACCTGTTTTTTCCAGGCCTCCATAACCTCTTCAAAGCTTGCGAACTCCTCAAACCTCCCATTTCCCTTACAGAAGGTTTTTCCGGATCCCCGGTCATAACCGTCATTTAAGGCTGCCAGAAAGACACGCATAAAGTTTAGGAAGCTCATCCCGGTACATCGGTAACCCCATTTCCCGGGCACTGCAATTTCTATACAGCCAATCGCAGAGTAATTATAGGCATCCTCTTCTTCTATACCTAAATTTACTAATGAGGGAATCACAATCTCATCATTATTGAAGGCTGGCATACCGAAGCCTTTCTCAATGACCTTCATGCATTTCATCATGAAATCTTCGCTCATTCCCCTATGATACCTTACAGAGAGATTCGGCTGTGTGAGCCTCAGCCTGCCCACGGATTCCAGTATCAATGCACTCAAATCATTCACCGAATCTTTGCCTTCAAGAGTTTGTCCGCCGATGGTCACATTCTGGTATAGGGGACTGCCCGCAGAATAGCGTGTGTGTGACCAGGGGCGTATTTTGTTGATTGAAAGAAGCTTCAACCAGGTGCTTTCCAGTAGTTCCATGACAAAGTCATCGCTGATTCTGTGGTTATCAATATCATGCTTATAAAAGGAATACAGGTATTGATCCATCCGCCCTAAAGAAACCGAATGCCCGTTACTTTCAATCTGGAGGATGAGCTGAACAAAATAAACAAGCTGCAGCGCTTGATAGAAGTTCTGCGGAGGGTCTTTAGAAATGATTTTGCAATTATGATTGATGGCTAAAAGTTCCTTATTTCTTTGCGGATCCTTTTCTACTTCACTCATAATAACGGAGAGATTCTCAAATCGCCCGATGAAAGCCTCCACAGCCTTAAGCACGATTTCTACTGCTTTATAAAACTGCTCTTTCTTTAAATCCTGCCAATCCGTTAAATCCAGACGCTCCCGCTGTGCTTTCACCTGGTACAGATATGCATTCAGGCCCAGCTTCAGTATTTTCTCAAAGTGTACGGCGATGTGTGCGTCCCCGGATGTAAGATTCCCCTCTGCTCTTATTATGCCGGAGTCATGGATCTCTCTCATCAAATCAGGCATCATTTCATATCCCTTTTCCAGCAGAGTCTTTCCCTTCCAGTAGAAACAGATTTCTTTAAGCTCCTGCTTATCAGCTTCTGTGAGATAAAAGGCGTCCCCCGGCCTCTTATCGAACTCATCAAGTTCTTTCAGAATCCAGGAAACCGCATACTCAGGAAATATGGGCGCAGCTCTCAACTTTGAGGAGTGATTTCCAACGATGAGTTCACCCTCTTCAATGAAGATACTCATATTCTTTAATGTTTCTTCCAGCGCCACGGCCCGCTTTATGATCACCGGCCTGGCTTCATTATTCTTATACACGGCTGTATATATTTTTGCCCTATCCATGCAGATTGTCGGCCTGGTTTGCAGATGCTTCTCTTTGAGGTTCCTGATTCTCTGGGATAATTCTTCCTCGATTCTGGCTGCAATCACACTAGCCTCCAATATTTGCCTTTAAGCCTTTCTTCAGGGCCATGGCCACATAGTCATTAAGTTCCTTATCATCTCTGAAAAACTTTTCAGTAAAATCATATCCTTTTCCTACCATACCGTACTTACCCATCCCCAGAGCATGGAAAGGAAGAAAATGAATTTCATGCACATTTTTCAGAGATGATGCAAAATCAATTATATGTGCCATCTCTTCTTTTGTATTGTTAAAATGGGGAATAACAGGCACCCGTACAATTACCGGTGCATTTTCTTTTTCAAGATTCTTGAAATTCTCTATTATTCTATTCAGGTTACCCGCAGTATAGGCCTTAAATTTAGCCCGATCCGTATGTTTTAAATCAGCCAAAAAGGTATCTACATAGTTGATGCTTTTATGAATATGCTTCCAGTCCGCATACAGGGATGTCTCCATGGATACATTAATATTAATTGCTTTCAGCGCTGCCAATAGATCGAATAGAAATGGAGGCTGAGCATAAGGCTCTCCTCCAGACAGAGTCACTCCTCCATAGCTCTTTTTAAAAAAGGGCAGATCCTTTTTTACTTCTTGAATGAGCTCCTCTATACTTCTATCTTCACCCATGACGGTAAGAGCGCCTGTCGGGCATATATTTCTATATCTCAAAGGATCATCAATTAAATCCCTGTTTATCCTTAATTTGCCATTGTCCAAAGTGATTTCACCATTGGTGCTGATATTCGCGCATTCAAGGCAGTGGATGCATTTCCCTCTGTCGTAGCTTAACTCGTAATCAAAAGACTGGCTTTCAGGATTCTCACACCATCGACACTTTAAAGTGCAGCCCTTAAAAAAGATAATGGTTCTGATCCCAGGGCCGTCATGAGTTGAAAATCTCTGTATGTTAAAAATCATATTATTTCGCCAGGGTTATGTACTAATTCAACTAAATCCTAATTTACTTTCATTTGAAAGTCAATAGCCTTTCGAATATTCTTAATAATATATGTCCAATATCTTTTAAAAATTCAAATTATTGTCTAAGATTGGGTATATGAAATCCCAGATGGATGTAGCCAGAAAAGCAGGGGTCTCTTTTATGACCGTCTCCCGGGTCATCAATGGTCACGACAATGTTAAAAAGGAAACCAGAGAAAAAGTCATTAAGGCGATTGAAGAGCTTTCCTATTACCCCAATGCAGCCGCCCGTGCATTGAATATGAACCGCACCAATGTTTTAGGCATTATCGTTCCACACGACGATTACTTCTTCTCCTCTCATTACTTCGTGGAGCTCCTCTTCAGTATTGAGAAACGGGTGAAAAGCAGGAACTATAATCTCATTTTCAATATATCTACAGCGAAATCGGAACTGAGAGATTACGCAATTCTCTACAAAGAAAGAAAAGTGGATGGATTGATTATCATCGCCCCGCTCATAGGCGATATATTCATAGAAAAACTTATCGATGAAAATGTTCCCTTTGTTCTTGTTAATGGGAGGCATGGGAAATCCGACATAGATTTCGTTGATGTAAACAACATCAAAGGTGCAGAAGAGGTAATCAGCTACCTTGTGGAACTGGGCCACAGAAGAATAGGCTTTATAAGCGGTAAATTAAATGTGATCAATGGGCGACACAGGCTCCAGGGGTATAAGAAAGCCCTTAAATATCACCATATTGATTTAGATGAAAAGTTGATATATGAAGGTAATTGGTCTGCAGATAGTGGCTATCAGGCTCTTTCACATTTCCTTACCCTGGATCCTCCCCCAACGGCAATTTTTTGTTCCAATGATCTAATCGCCATGGGGGTTATCAAGGCTGCCAACAATCATCATCTAAAGATACCCGATGATATCTCCATAGTAGGCTTTGATGATATCCATTTAGCCTCTTTTACCACACCCAGCCTAACAACCATGAGGCAGCCGATAGAGATGGTGGGAAAGAGAGCTGCCGATATTATCATAGACTCTTTAACTGGAAAATTGAAAAATAAGGAAAAAGTGATACTTGATCCCGAACTGATCGTGCGTTCATCCTGTAGAAAAATAATTTAAAAAAAGATTGACATCAGCGCAGATGAGTGTATAATAGAAATATTCATGTTTACGCAAACATTTTACACAAAATTGTATTCAGTACATGTTTAACGATCCAGTGCAAAGATAGGAATAGCAGAATGAGTCAGAAGACAAATGTTTTACTGGTTGGCGAAACCTGGTTTGTATTGAAAATGCATATAAAGGGTTTTGATATGGTTCCCCTTGGGGGCTACGAGAACTTTGGTGTCTGGTTTATGGAAGCCATGTCCAAATTCGAAGACATTGAAGCTGAGCATATGCCTAACCATATCGCCTTAACCTCATTCCCTTCTACTCTGAAGGACATAAACAAATATGATGTGATCATATTCAGTGACTGCGGCAAGAATACGATTTCCTTGTATCCAGAAATGTTCACCGTGCCTATGGGCCCGGACCGCCTGGATCTGATCAAAGAGTATGTGGAAAAGGGTAAATCCTTTGTCATGGCCGGAGGCTGGAACTCCTTCCAGGGAATACGTGGCATTCCAGGATATCACGACACGGTCATTGAAGAAATTTTACCCGTGGAGATACAGTCATCAGACGATCGGGTGGAAAAGCCCCAGGGAATAACCCCTGAAATCCTGAAAAAAGATCATCCTCTGTTAAAAAATCTGCCGGAACAATGGCCTGTTTTCATGGGCTATAACAGGGTTAAGACAAAAAGCCGTGCAGACCTGCTGGCCAGAGTCGGGAATGACCCTTTTATCGTGGTCGGTGAATACGGTAAGGGGAAAACCATGGCTTTTACCTCAGACCTGGCTAAACACTGGGGGACTGATTTTATTTCGTGGAAAGGGTACGGGGATTTCTGGCACAACGCACTCCTATGGCTGTCGGGGAAATAATGAATCGATCTGCCAAGAAAGATTTGTTTTTAAGCGAGCATTCTCTTAGATTGGTTTAGGGTATATGGAATTGTTAAGTTTATAGTCGGTTCAAACGGCTATTAACTGCATTGTTAATGCAGTAAAAGAAATAATTTATAAGGAGGATTTTATGAAGCGATTTCTTATGATCAGCATCATACTGATGATGCTGCTGGCAGGTGTAACCCTTGTATTTGGCGGCGGCGCAAAAGAGGCTGAAAAAGAAGCCAAGGAGTTTATCATTTTTCACTACTGGACAGCAGGTGGAGAAAAAGAAGCGATTGATGAGCTGTTCAAGATCTTTAAAGCCAATCACCCCGATGTTGAGATACTGGAAAACCCGGTAGCCGGCGGCGGCGGTGCCCTTATGCTGGCCGTTCTTATGGGCAATCTTGAGTCCGGCAATCCCCCTGATACATTTCAGGATCACCAGGGAAATCAGCAGAAGGCGTTTATTGATGCCGGCTATCTTGAATCTGTCAATGATCTGTGGGAAAAAACCAATTTTGAAGCCAGAATTAATCCAGTATGGGTAAAAACTCTGAAGTTCGATGGAAAAGTCTATTCCGTGCCCATTAACGCCCACAGAACCAACTGGTTGTGGCACAATATAGAGATCCTCAAAGATGCTGGAGTAAGACCGCCGGAGAGCTATGATGAGCTGCTGGCTGCCTGTAAAAAGATTAAGGCCGCCAAACCCGATATCTGGCCCCTGGCTCTGGGAACAAGGGAAAAGGTATGGTCCACTTATCTATACGATATGTGTCTTCTGACCACAGGTGGAGCGGATTTTTATGAGAAGGCCAATACAGGGCGTATCAATTTCAAAACTGACCCGACCTTCCGCAAGGCTATGGATAGATACGCTGCATTGATTCCCTATATCTATCCCTTCCATGCAACCAAGAGCTGGGATGAGGCGGGGGCACTGATAAAAACCGGAGAAGCGGCCATGTACTGGATGGGAGACTGGATACTGGGTTACTATCTTGCCATAGGCATGGAACCGGAGAAAGATTTCAGTGTATCGGCAATGCCAAAAGATATCTGGATGGGTCATGCAGATACCTTCCCACTGGCTAAAGGCGCTCCCCATCCCCAGTTGGCAAAAGATTGGCTTGAGATCTGCACAACTACTGAAGGAGCAAAAAATTTCAACCTCAAGAAGGGATCGGTTACCATTATAAATGATGTTCCTCCCAGCGTGTATCCTGATCCTTACAGACAGAGAAGTGCCAAGGATCTGGCCAGCTTAAGAGCCGTCATTGACGGTTATCACGGCGGAATGATGACGCCCGCCTTTGGAGACGACCTCATGGATATTCTCACCCAATTCCTCACCGATAGCGATGTTGACTCTGCTATCAAAGAAATTGCCGCTTCAGCCGAAAGAAACAAGCTCAAAGAGGCGTGCAGTTGGTTCTGGAAATAAACCTTCTAGTGAGGGGAGGTTCTCTCCCCTCACTTTTTTATTCTAGTCAAAGTTGAATATGGGTTGACTGTAAGCAACTTTAGTGTGATTCTGTATCAATATCATTCACGGTACAATATCGAAAAAGCAGATGAAATATAATAAGGCATACGGCTTTATTTTTTTAACTCCTGTCGTGCTGGCGGTTGGAATCATCTATATGATGATATTCTGGAATCTGGTGGCATCGCTTACCCAATGGCAAGGGATGAAAGCCACCTGGCAATTTGCGGGATTGCAAAACTACTTCGATTTAATTTCTCTCAGGCGATTCTGGGTGAATGTAAAGAATAACTTTCTCTGGCTCTTCTTCTTTATTATACCCACGACCCTGCTTGGGTTTATACTTGCCTATCTCTTTACCAATTTGGGAAGAATAGAAAAGGTATTCAGACAATTTTTTTTATATCCAATGGCTTTAGCCTTTATTGTGACCGGCACCCTCTGGTCATGGATGTACGATCCCAGTTCCGGACTAATCAATTCTTTGCTTAGAGCTGTTGGGTTCGATACGACAAGGTTAGGATGGATTGCAAATCCGAACGGCGCCATATTCTGTATGATTTTTAGTGCCTTCTGGCAGTATGTAGGCTTTTCCCTGGTAATTTACCTGGGGGCTATTCGAGGTTTATCCTACTCCATGATTGAGGCTGCCAACATTGACGGGGCAGGACATATCCGTATACTCTTCCAAATTATCTTTCCCAATGTAGGACATGGGACGCTCATCTGTACTACCATGCTTGCCATTACTACCATGAAGGTCTTTGACCTGGTCTGGATTATGACCGGAGGAGGACCGGGCATAAAAACAGAAGTCCTGCCCTATATGATGTATCGAATTACCTACAGTCAGCATAATATCGGTATGGGGGCATCTACAAGTATTGTAATCCTGATTTTAGCCGCAGCCATGGTCATTCCCTATTCTCTATGGGCCTTAAAGAAATGGGTTAGAGAATGAAAGACACACGATTCAAGATAAGTTCTATTGCCATACTTGTCATTCTAGCCGCGCTTTGGCTCATGCCCGTGTATGCTATGCTGAATACGTCCATTAAAACTCAGGAAGAGGTGGCGAACCAGGAATACCTGAGATTTCCACGGAAATTTGCCATTCAGAATTACTTGAAAGCCTTCAAAGCGCTTAAAACCGGGTTGATAAACAGCGCGGTTATCACTATTCCGGCTACTTTTCTCTGTGTTTTTCTCGGTTCCATGGCCGGGTATTTTCTCACCATGTTTGAGTTTAAACCATCCCAATTAATCTTCTTCTGGATTGTAGTGGCCTCATTTCTACCCTATCAGATAGTCTTGATTCCGATTACACAGCTTATAAGCTCATTAAGACTTCTCAATACCTATGCGGGTTTGATTCTTATCTATGTCATTCTAAATATACCCATAAGTACGCTGATCACAGCTACCTTCTTTATGAAGATGCCTGTGGCTCTTCAGGAAGCAGCAGCCCTGGACGGGTGTAAACCCTTTACCTTTTATATAAAAATTTTGGTACCCGTTTCAATCCCGGGACTCATTTCAGCAGCAATCCTTGTTTTTGTACAGATCTACAATGAATTTCTGCTGGCCATCTCTTTGACCCGCGGTCCTAAAATCAAACCGGTTATGCCTATACTGGCTGAGCTTAAAGGGTCGCAGATAGCCCAGTGGAATATTCAGATGGCCGGAGCTGTTATCGTGTCTCTATTTCCTCTGGCGATCTTTATATTCCTTTCTGAATATTTTATCTCTGGAATGATGGCGGGCTACGGTAAGGAATAACCGTTTTTGTAAAAATCAGGAGACTCTTCAAGTATATTGATGGAAAGACTACTCTCGGGAATTTCAAAGGTGCCTTCAAATAATCTATTTGGCTAATGATAATTGCAGAATAATATATGGTCAGCATATTGTCTGGAATGACTTTACAGGTGGGAGAGTGTCTGCATGAACTGGCCGCGCAATACTCTGCTTTCCACCCCTATATTTAATATACTCATTGGTGAACAGTTTTAATTCCCCCTGCCGGGATAGGACATCAACCAGATCTTCGAAGGGAATAATACCCGCGTTATTATAACTAAGCAGGATAAAGCGTGAATCCACAGCCTCCAAAAGCTCGCAGAGAGCCTGGTAAAGGCATCGCAGAGAAATCCCTGCAGGGCGCGCTTATTGCCTATAAAGGCTATTAGATGCTTTTTTAAGTAGGGATGCTGTAAATCAAATTCAAAATATACCTGGGACATTTATTCTATTTAAGCTGCGCTGGGCAAGCATTCACATGAAAATTAAAACCAGCTTCAAGGAGCAGTCCCCCAACCGGAATTATATGTTTCGTTCCGCGATAATTCGCAAGCCTTCCAGTGTAAGCCACGGTTCGATCTCCGTAAATTTACTTGTAAGGGGAGCGATGATACTTGACTGCCCTCCTGTAGCAATGATCTTAGCTTTACCTGAAAGCTCATTCTGCATACGATCTATCAGCGCTTCAACTATGCCGACATATCCGAATATTATCCCCGACTGGATGGAGTGGACGGTGTTGCGTCCAATAGCGGCTTCCGGAGCTTTCAACTCTACCAGGCGAAGCTGTGCAGCGTGTTGGGAAAGCGCCTCTGCCGCATATTGAAGTCCCGGTGCAATAGCAACCCCTAAAAGATCCCCCGGTTCCGCTACAGCCGTAAAGGTAAGGGCAGTGCCAAAAGCAACAATAATACAGTCTGTATGATAGCGTTCGTAAGCTGCTGCCGCCTGGGCGACAAGATCCGAGCCCAGTTCCACAGGGTTATCGGTTCGGATTCGTATACCCGTACGGATGCCCGGGCCAACCACTAAAGGATCTTTCCCGATGAAATTAAAGACCATATCCGTCATGGTTCCTGTCACCGGAGGTACTACACTGCTTAAAACACACCTGTTGATATATTTTAGTTGTACTTCTGCAGCTCCCAGAAGATCGCGAAAGAGCACAGCATACTCATCCGCTGTTTTGTCCGGCACCGTGCGGATACTAAAGCGATTTATCCAGCTATTATTGCTATATAGACCGAACTTAATATTTGAGTTACCCACATCGATAGCTAACAACACTTTCTTTGCTCTCCCTACTCCAGATCCGATCTCCGGCGCCCGTACTCGATTTTCTGCCAGGCAGCTACTACTGCAAGGGTTATAATTGCACAGGCTGCGGCTTCCGGTAATCCGTTTACAACTGCGATTGTACCGATCATGAGCCAGGGCAAATGCCCTAAAAATCCTATCATTGCCAGCACCAGGACGGTATTGGTCAGGCTTCCTGCAATACCGGAGAGGATCAGTGCCGGCACTCTAACATGCCCTTTCAGAGAACGGTACACCAGCCAGGCAGCAGGTCCGATAAACAGCCTGGGGAGAATGGAGATTAAGGGGTTGACAAACCATACATCTGCCGGTCCGGTAGGGGCAATAGCACCCTGGATCAAACTGAAAAGGCCGAATAAGAAGCCGATAACCAGTCCGACAATGGGACCCTCCAACACTGCACCTATAATAACCGGCACAGCCATTATTGTCAGGGATGCCCCGGCAAACCAGGGAATGAACCCCAGGTGAGTGGCGCCGAGGAATATAGCAATAGCGCTCATCACTCCTCCAATAACGATTTTGCGAATAAGTTTTTTATCCATAGTCTTCTCCTTTTAAAATTTATTTTTCTATCCACCTATAAGGTGCCATAGACGCATATCCAGGCCCATCCTGCCGGCAGCAAGAATACCGGCGCATAGAATACAGACTATAGCAACCGCAATGGGATCTGACATGTGAGCCTTGAATTGGATCAGCTTTGTACGATCCTTACCGCCGGTATAGCAGCGCGCCTCCATTGCCAGAACCATGGTCTCAGATCTGCGAAGTGCTGCCAGAAAGAATGGAATTAAAACAGGCATCATACGCCGAACTCGTCTGATAAGACTCATCCGGCCCCGGCCGAAATCTGCGCCCCGGGAAGCCTGGGCCCTGACAATCCGCTCAGCCTCCAGGGCCAGCAGGGGTATAAAACGCATAGCCAGGGTTATAATAAGTGCGAATTCATGAGCCGGAAAACCGATCTTCTGAAGCGGTTTGAACAGATACTCCGTACCGTGAGTCAGCTCCCTTGTACTTGCTGTGAAGGTAAAGAGGCTGATTAAGAGGATGAGCGCCACAAAACGTATCATTGTAACGGCCGCCGCTAGAAAATCCTTTGTTGTTATCGTTATAATCCACCATCTTCCCAGAACATTTCCCACATCGTTTCCCGGAATAGCAACGATCTGAAGCAGGGCCAAAAAAATTAAAAAGGGCAGCGCCGGCCTCAGCCCTTTGAAGGCATACCGGAGAGGTACCCGGGCAAGCGCCAGACCTGCTAAAGCAGCGGCAAGTCCAAGTAAAAGCCCGGTAAGGCTGCTGCAGATAACGGCGGCAGTTATAAGAAGGAACAGTATAATGAGTTTGCTGACCGGATGAAGCCTGTGCAGTATCGATCCGGTTGGCAGGTACTGTCCAACGGTAATATTCTGTAAAAACTCAAACCCTCGCACTTATACCTCCCCTGGAAAGATGAGAAATCGCGCCCAGGATCTCTTTCACAGCTTCATCGACAGTAAGCACGTCCAGGGGGACAGGCCACCCTCGCGACTTTAAGGCGGCCATTAGCGATACAGATGCCGGTACGTCAAGTCCAAGAGATCTCAGCTTTTCAAATTTACTGAAAATCTTCCCCGTTGATCCCGACATAGCGATACGGCCATTATCCAGTATATAAACCCCTTCAGCTAAAATCGCTACATCGTCCATACTGTGAGTTGCTATAACTAAAGTCATTCCTTCTTTATTCAGAGTCTTTAGTCGCATTAAAAACTCTGTACGGGCAACCGGATCCAGGCCTGAGGTCGGCTCATCCAACAACAGCACTTCCGGCCGTAGTGCGATAACCCCTGCCAGTCCTGCCTTACGCCGCTCGCCTCCGCTGAGCATAAAAACCGGCCTGTCCTTGAACTCTTCAAAGCTCAGACCCACTATCTCCATTGCCCATCGGACTCTCTGGCTCAAAGATTTTCCGCTTATTCCCATAAGGCGCGGTCCATAAGCGACATCATCCCCTGTGTACTGCTCAAAGAGCTGGTCCTCCGGGCGCTGGAAAACTAAGCCGATGCTGCGTCGAAGCGGGCGTGGATCGATGCGGGAGTCACTTAGATCCTTTCCCATTACCATGACCGTGCCGGACTGAGGCCTTATTATTCCATTTAAATGCTGCATAAGGGTAGACTTGCCTGATCCTGTAGGACCAATCAGAGCTACAACTTCCCCCCGGTGTACATCAAAATCCACACCGCGGAGAGATTCACTGGCCTGCGGCGTTCCCTCCATGTATGTATGATGCAGTCCGCGCACTTCGATTAAAAGCTCTCTCACGTCACTGTCCTCATTAGAGCATCGGCCAGCTCGTCGGTTGTAAGGATGCCTTGAGGCAGTGCCGGAAGGTAACGGCTCAGCCGCAAGGATAGTTCGGCTGCAGGAGGAAGCAATAAACCCCAGGAGCTTAATTCAGTTGAGGAGAATATTTCCTCAGGCGCAGCATCCCTTACAATCCGGCCATCCTGCAGCACGATGATCCGCTGCGTCCGGACAGCTTCTTCCATCCTGTGCGTAACAGTTATAATGGTCATTCCTTCCCTGTTAAGCTCATCCAGAATCCCAAGGATGTCCTGCCGCCCTGCAGGATCGAGCATAGCCGTGGCCTCATCAAGCACGAGACAGTGGGGCTTTGCAGCCAGTGCTCCGGCGATAGCTACCCTCTGCTGCTGTCCCGTTGACAGGAGATGGGGTGAACGCTCACGCTCCTCCCACATACAAACCTTCTTAAGGGCTTCTCGAACTAAAGAAGGGAGTTCATCTTCAGGCATGCCAAGATTTTCAGGTCCGAAGGCAACGTCCTCCTCCACAACGGTAGCAACGATCTGGTCTTCAGGAGACTGGAAGACCATACCCACACCCATTCTTATAGCCTTCAACTCCTCCGGAACGGTTGGATCCCGTCCGTTTATAAGGATCCTGCCTGAAGAAGGAAGCAGAATACCGTTAAGGTGCAGAGCCAGGGTTGTCTTGCCGGAACCATTGGCTCCGACTACAGCGACATATTCTCCGGAATCGATAGAAAGATTGATATCCTTTAATGCAGGGACAGAATTATACCCCTTAGGCAGATATGTATGGTTCAGGCTTTCAATCAGTATAAAAGACAAAAAACCTCCCGGCGCGACCGGCGAGGCAAAGCAGAAAAGTATCCAGGTAAAATAATATAGATACTGACGTCTCGGTCGCGCACGATCCAAGCGTCTAACTGTAAATGTTATATTAGCTGTGAGGTAAAATGTCAAGGAAATTAACGAATCAAAAGCAGAAATACAGAAAAATAACCATCCTGAAGAAGCACAAGAACACTATTTAAGGGAGCCTTGAAAAAGAACTCAACAGAGTTTAACATCAACAAACCATGACCGGCAAACAACTCTCCTCTTTAATATTGAATCTGGATATAGTCGAAACACGGGGGAGTAATAATCCGGAGATCCTGGGAGTAACGTACGACTCAAGGAGAGTTCAGCCGGGGGATCTCTTCACAGCCTTAGAGGGCTTTCATACCGACGGCCACTTGTTTATTGAACAAGCCATAGATGCAGGTGCTTCCGCTGTTCTTCACTCCGGGAAACTATCCTCCTATCGGAAGAATATCGATTATATTCGGATTGATGACTCTCGCCGGGCACTCTCCTCCGTATCGGCGGCCTTTCATGATCATCCCTCAGAGGAGCTTACCGTGATCGGGGTTACGGGCACAGACGGAAAAAGCAGCACCGTCTGGTTCATCTATCAGCTTTTAGAAGCACTCGGTGCTTCTTCCGGCTTCATATCTACGGTTAATCTTAAAACAGGTGAGGAAGTAGAAAAGAATCCCTTACGCCAGTCCACACCGGAGGCACCGGAAGTCCAGTGCATGCTCAGACTGATGGTGGATTCGGGCAAGAAATACGCTGTGATCGAAGCCACCTCGCACGGTCTGTCCGAGAGAACATGCAGGCTTAAGGATGTACAGTTTAATGCGGCCGTTTTAACAAACATCTCCCACGAACATTTAGAATTTCACGGCACCCTCAAGCAGTACCGCTCTGATAAGGCCAATTTATTTCGAAAGCTATCCGGCACGGGCCCCTCAAAGAGCCAAACGGGCGCATCTGACTTCGGTGTGGTCAACTTAGATGATACTAATTACAGATTCTTCTTAAACCAGACTGATGCTCAGACATATACCTACAGCATGAAAACTAAAGAAGCGGATCTTTTTGCAGGTAATTTCGAACCGGATATACAGGGCACCGGCTTTACCATTCATCTGCATGATGAAAAGGAAAGGGCTCACTTGAATCTCCCGGGCTTGTTTAATGTGGAAAATCTTTTAGCCGCTTCTCTTACGGTTTTGAAGCTTCTGGATATCGGCTTGAATGATATCTGTCCCCTCTTTCCTTCTCTTAAAGGTGTTAAGGGACGCATGGAGTGCATAGACCTTGGACAGCCCTTTCGTCTCATGGTGGATTATGCACATACCCCCGAATCCTTTGAAAAACTCTTTCCACTAGTAAAGAAATATACCCCCGGATCCCTTTTAGCGGTATTCGGGTCAGCCGGTGAAAGGGACCGCAAAAAGCGCCCCCTTCAGGGCCGCCTGGCCGCAGAATTCTGTGATTTTTTAGTGCTGACCGATGAGGATCCCAGGGAAGAGAAAAGCATGGCTATTCTTAAAGAAATCGCCGCAGGCTGTGCAGGTATGAAAGAAGGAAGGGATCTGTTCTTAGAACCGGACCGCAAAAAGGCCATACGCCTGGCTATATCTGAAGCCCGGAAGGGGGATACCCTGCTTCTCCTGGGTAAAGGCCATGAACAGAGCATTATCCATGCCCAGGGTCCTGTGCCCTGGGATGAAGCGGAAGCTGCCCGCAGCATCCTGAAAGAGATGGGTTTCGGAAGTTGAGAGTTTTTCCATTTGTGCCTTGCACTTGCACCCTCACCTGCACCCGCATCTACACCCTCACCTGCATCTGCCTACTCCTTACCTGCCCATTACTTTCTGCAGATAAAGCTAAAAGCAAACGCCCTCAACCTGAAGAGCAGGTGGGAATCGCCTCCATCTCTATCGTGAACCCCCTGGCTGGAGATCTTCCGGATGCCCGTGTGATTTTAGATAATCTGCTCCAGGTTTGGGAAAAAGACTACAGCAGCCGGGTGGCTTTAGTATATGAGCAGATTACACCCGCCATGCCCATGGTTTCTATCAATATAGAGAATAAGGGGAAGCTTACAAGAGTTCGGGTAACCCTAACAGCGCCCGGTTATGCCCCAAAAACACTCATATCTACCCTTTCTGAGAAGGGGGAGAAAAGTCTACCTTCAGTAGCTGCCGGCAGTATCTTCTATCTCTGGGCTTCACTTAAGAATTTTTTGTTGCCTTCACATCCAACGCCCCCATCACCGCCTCAACTGACCGGTATGCTCCTATTGGAGTCCTTATCCCTTTTTGATATTGAGGTAGAGAAGCTTGAGCCCACAGGCTGCGCCGGCGGAATCTCAGGACCGGTCATAGCCTTTTCCAGGAGATTCCTCCATCTTGGCCCTCTCCTGGAAATAAGCACTTATACTATGTGGGACATCAATTCACGCATCAAACTGCCTGAAGATTTTATTATCACCGATATCTGCTTGAACCCCCTGGATCAGCCTGTACTGTTCAATGCCAACAATGGTACGGCCGCTTATTTTGATGCGTATACAGGGGAGACAGAGTTGTTTCAAACGGGCCTTACCCTTGCCGAGCATTTTACAGGACTGCCCGGAGGAGGATTTGCCCTGCTTAAGGACAGTCATATACTGCGTTTTTACAGGAAAGGGAATGAGCTTAGAAGTGAAACGGCAGTACTGCCGCCCGGAATATATTCAGGCCTGGCTTCTGATCCTGATAGCAGGCTCTGGATATTCGATCTTAAAGAGAGGCGTGTAAGGATCTTAAACCGTGACGGAGAAGATATCCTCTCTATTAAACCTGTAATAGAGCCCGCCGTCCTCATCTTGCCCCAATTGCTCAAGATCTATCCGGACGGAAGCTTTCTATTAGGAAGTTCCGGCGAGCTGTGGCGATTCAGTGCCCAGGGACTTCCCCTATGGCGCCTTACCGCCATAGAAGCTCTTCATGGAGAAGCGCTTCCTGCTTTTTTCCGCATATGTTTGTCTAAGGACGGCCGTTCCTTTTTTATGCTTGACCCCCAATCTATGCGTATTTTAAAATTCAGGGAGTCCTCTTCTGAAACAGAGAGCGAACTTGGCGCCCATCAATATCTTATTTCTCCAAAATTTCATGGGACGAACCAGAGCATACCTGTACGGGCCGAAGAAAAGAGAGCGCTCTGCCTTGCTGTTCTTGCTCAAAAGCTAAAGAGAGAACTTCTCCTGCCCGAGGCGGAGAGAATGTACGGCAAAAGCCTTGCCCTTTACCGAAGCCTTCGCAGCCGCGATCCCGTGGATCCCCTTTATCCTGCCGTTATAAGAGGATTGACCCGGAAACGAAGTGCCATTAGAGGTATTCTGTTTGAAGAACGGATTCTGGATATTTCCGTACCTTCCTTGAATTTCTCACAGCTTAAAGGTTTTAGGCTGATACTTAAGAACCGCTTTATGGAGGAAGTAGAAGATATCCGGATAACGGCCCGCCTGGCTGGTCTGAGTTGGTGTTCACCGCTTTCAAATCCGGACAGGCTGGAAGCGGGTGAGGAGGCTCTCATTCCTATCTTCCTGCAGGAGAACGATCTTATAAATACAGAGGAGGATCTCAGGCTCAGACTATCCGTGCAGATCAGTTTTATCCATAGAAGCATTCAAAAATCCGTTTACTTCCAAACTCCGATGATTATGGCGCGGCCTTCAGCCGCATCTGACGGAAAAATGACTCTATCCGCAAAGCGTATATTGCCATATACTCATTTTTATGAAGAAGAGAATGGTCTGCATACTCTTCGGTGGTAAATCCGGTGAGCATGAAGTTTCCCTTAAATCAGCCGCCTCGGTAGCGAAACATCTGGACAGGGTTAAGTATGGGATCATTCTAATCGGAATTGAAAAAGGGGGAAAGTGGTACCTGCAAAACGAAGGCCATTTTACTCAAATCCCCGGACAGGGAGAGGCCCTGGCTATAGAAGAGCTTGATAAACCTGTCTCTGTGGTGCCTGGTGATGGAATTCATCAGAACAATCAGAGACTGGACATCGATGTTGTATTTCCCGTTCTCCACGGAACCTATGGTGAGGACGGAACCGTGCAGGGTTTATTAGAAATAGCCGGCCTGCCCTATGTGGGAGCAGGGGTTTTAGGAAGCTCCCTTGCCATGGATAAGGAAAAAACCAAGAAGATATGGATAGAAGCGTGCCTTCCTGTGGTTAATTTCATAGTTATCAGGGATACTTCCCGCAGCAGCTTAAAGCGGATCAAGGAGGCATTTCCCTTTCCTGTTTTCGTCAAGCCCGCTGCAGCCGGCTCCTCCGTAGGTATAACCAAGGTCCACTCCGCTAAGGAGCTTTTGCCCGCCCTTAAAGATGCGTTTCGGTTTGACATTAAAGTTTTAGTTGAGCCATCCATCACCGGCCGGGAGATAGAATGCGCGGTGCTGGGTAATGCCCTTCCTGAGGCTTTTTTGCCGGGTGAGATTATTCCTGTTCATGAATTCTACAGCTATGAGGCTAAGTATATTGATCCTGAAGGAGCACAGCTTAAATATCCTGCTGATATTCCTGATGATATACGGCATAGAATCATGAATCTGGCAGTAGAAGCCTTTCGCTGTGCGGAATGCTCAGGAATGGCACGGGTTGATTTCTTTTGGGAGGATAAATCAGATCGGGTCTACCTGAATGAGATCAATACCATCCCCGGCTTCACTAATATCAGCATGTATCCCAAGATGTGTGAGACATCAGGTCTTTCTTACCCTGAGCTGTTGGGCCGCTTGATCGATCTGGCAGTGGAGCGGTACAGCCGGAGACGAGCCTTGATCTATTCGTACGAGAAAAAGTAAGATGCTTATAAACAATTTTCATACCCGTGCAATTCTGGGAAATACTTTGCATATATGCCTCGATCTCTGGTAAGGATGGCATTGCACTTTACTAAAGCGAAACCTCCAATATAAAAATCCGAAAGAAAATGCTCTTTCAGAATCAGCTTATAACCACACTGGGGGCATTTAGCCTTAGCTTTTCTCTTTAAATATTTAATCCACGCATTTGCTGCAGTAATGACAGAATCCTTATCAAGCGGCAGTATGGTAATTTTATGTTCCCGCAAAAATACTTCCAATAGCTTTGTGTTTCCCTTAAATTGGGGCATAAGCTCTCCGAACACCACCGATGGGGCAACCAGATCATCCCCTTTAGTTAAAGCAGTGTATAACTTTTCTTGACAGTCTCTGAATTCATCCTTTAGTATATCTATTAGTATCGTTGTATCAACACAGATTCTCAATTCACTTCGCCCCTGACTCTATTCATATACTCCATTGTCGTGGATCCATTTTTAAACTTTCCGCGCCACTTCCTGTGTAAAGCCCTGATAGGATCAATCACTAAAACATATTTTTTTCCCTCTTTAGCTATGTCCACTTCAGCTCCGGGAACGATACCTAATTCTTTTCTAACCCTTTGGGGTATTGTGATCTGATATTTTGCTGTTACTTTAGACATTTATTGCCTCCAATCACGGTATACCATTTTATAATAATAAGCATACTTATACCAGCTTTAATTGTCAATATCAGTCTTCACATAACCTTCGCATTGCTTTCATTACATCTTCATAGAGAGTTTGTACTCTTATAATCAGAAAAACTTAAACAGGAGGTTTGTGATGAAAGATACTAAATTGAGAAAAGCCTTTATTGTATCCGCCGTTCTCATCCTGTCTGCAGTGGTTGGATACGGCTGCAATTTCACCTTTAATCTTGTGGATGCAGAGGGTTCTGTCCGAGCCATTTTGCCCGGAGAGAGGGTGGATCTTGTACTGAATGAAAACTACACCTTAGAGGTGAGCTACACAGAGGATCACGGAAATTGTAAGCTGCCCCCTGAGGACACTGATTTTCTCCTCGATGAGGAAAAATGGAAGACGAGTAAAGACCATCTTCCTCTTACACTTTTAAAGAACATAGTTTGGCAGGATTCCGGCTCACGGACCCATACTGCCGAACTCTCCTTTTTAGCAGTCCGGCCCGGAACATGGGACCTGGAGGTTTTAAGGGAATGTGATAAGGGGGGCTACGATGAGATCCTCCACTTTCTTGTCAATTAACGGGAAAGAGGAGAAATTATGACTATCCGGTCGGTAAAAAAGAATCAGGTAAAGAAACAGAGCTGGGTTAAACGTGTAATCCAGATCGGCTTTTTCCTCTTTGTACTTCTTCTGGTACTTTCCCACACCCTAAAGGAGAGGGGGATCTCCCTTCCCCTGTCCACAGCCAACTTCCACGCCATCTGTCCCTTCGGTGCGGTAGAAACAGTGGGCCGCCTGATTACACAGGCAAAATTCATCCCTAAAACCAATTCCTCCAATCTTTGGATCTTCCTGGCCTCCATAGCCTCGGCCGCTCTGATCGGCGCTGTGTTCTGCGGATGGCTCTGCCCCCTGGGCTCGCTTCAGTACTGGATTGGGAAATTCGGCAAGAAAATATTTAAAAAGCGCTACAACCGCATTATTCCGCCAAGGCTGGATCACCTGCTCGGCTATCTTCGCTATATTGTTCTTATTATTATAGTGGTACAGACTACCCGGCTTTTAACCCTTGTCTTTGTCCGGGTGGACCCTTACTATGCGCTCTTTCATTTCTGGACAGGCGAGGCCCTCTTGAGCGCAGTGATTGTTCTAGGTCTGGTGGTAACTGCTTCCCTGTTCATGGAGCGGCCCTGGTGCAGGTGGCTCTGCCCGTTCGGTGCTGTTCAGGGTCTGGTACAGCTTATATCCCCCTGGAAAATCCGGCGTGATGAAAAGAGCTGTATCTCCTGCGGTCTATGCAGCAAAGCCTGTCCGATGAGAATCCCTGTAGACAAAAAGAAAGCAGTGCTTGATACGCGCTGTAATCGCTGTGGAGAATGTCTTGCTGTGTGCCCTGCAGCAGGCGCTTTGGATCATTCCCTTGGGAAAATAAAATTTTCTCTTAAAAACAGATTTATAACAGCCGCTCTCGTTCTTGTTATCTTCGCAGCGCCTGTTATAATCGCTCAGCAGACCGGTCTTTATAAAACAAGCAATAAACCTGTCATCAGTGAAGGCCGGATGAAAATTGAAGAGATCAGAAGCAGCCTGACAATCGATGAGCTGGCTGTCGGATTTTCCCTGGAGGTTCCCTTCCTGCTGGAATACCTTGGACTGCCGGATACCCTGCCCGGCTCCACCAGGCTGAAGGATATTGAGGATGTGGTTGAGGATGTAACCACCAGGACTATACGGGCCAGGATGGAGGCTTTCGGGGCTGACTGAAGCAAATAAAAGGGTACTGGCGAAAAGATTCTTCATTTCACTTTGCCGGCAAAACGGTATCCGAAACCCCGGACCGTTTCAATCCATGCTGCATTCCCCAGCTTGGCCCTTAGATTTTTAATATGAGTATCTATGGTTCGTTCGGAACCCTCCACCATGTAATCAAGGCATTCTCCCAAAAGACGCTCCCTCTCCACAACCCTGCCGGGATTATCGGAAAGATACAGTAATATATTCCATTCCGCAGCGGTCAAATCGATCTTTCTGCCGTCTACACTGGCCTGATGGGCGGGGCTGTCTATATACAGGTTATGATCATCCAATTCCCATTCTTCACTCCCTCTTTTTAAGGGAATATCTTTCCGGCTCCTCTTAAGGATGGCCTTAACCCTTAAAGAAACTTCCTTTGGGGAGAAGGGCTTAACCACATAATCATCACCCCCCACCTCAAACCCTGCAATCCTGTCCGATTCAGAGCTTTTTGCAGTCAGAAAGAGGATAGGGATATCCTCCTCCCTTTTAATAATCCTGGCAAGCTGAAAACCGCTGCCGTCCGGAAGCATGACATCTAAAACAATTAAATCCGGCCGTTTTACCTTAATAGCATCCATTACCCCGCGGATTCGATCAAATTCATACAGCTCATGGTCATCTAATTTCAGATAGGAGGCAAGAGCCTCCCTTAAATTCTCATTATCCTCAACTAAAAAAATATAGGCCATAGCGCTATTCTTTATCGTCTGCAGTGAAAAATCAAGATTATTTCTGAATCTTTCCGGAGAATGAGTATTGCACATAGATCAGACGCCCTGCGGGTATAGTCAGTAACCATAAAGACTTAAGAGGGGAATTTGAAGATATCTCATACACCTCGCAGGTATTCCCAGTAGGGATAGTCTCTGAAGGTTAAAGGCCTATTTTCAGTAGACCGGAGCTTGATAAAATCCAGGGGATCCACATCTGAACCCACACCCAGAAATTCCTGATACTCCATAAATTCAGAGTACAGTAGAGGCGTTTTAAGCTCATCCACCATAGCTACAACTCTGTTCCGCCCGGACTCCTTGGCAAGGTACAGCAGTTTATCGGCCCTGATAAAAAGTTCCTTCTCATCTGCGCATTGATCGGAGAAATTTTCACCCAGACCTTGAGCAACTCCTATAGAGAGTGTGCCTATCTGGGTGTTCTGCCACTTATCGATCAGTTCTTTAAGCCTGCCTTCTCCCCCGGCAGACCGTGAGCTTTCCCTCTCTTCTTTAAGCTCTCTGTTGGCTATAATTTCAGGAATCTCATCCAGGACATGGGAGTATTGCAGCGAGATCATCTCACCGCATCTCCTCCTGATGCGTTCAGCCTGGTGAAATCCTGCGGGATAATCCCCCCTAAGTATGACCAGTATTTCTTCGCCTCCGAAGCGAACCGCCATATCGTCGTCACGCATAGAGGAACGTATTGCTTCGGCAATTGAATGCAGGAATTGATCTCCGAATTCATGTCCCTGGGAATCATTGACAGCCTTAAAATGATCCAGATCTATAATCAGGAAAGACAAACACTCCTTTTTCTCTTTTATCCCCTTAAACAGCCCGGATATATTCCTTATGTACTCATTCTTTGACCAGAGCCCGGTAAGCTGATCTATATCATCAAAATCCCTCTTCAGCTCTACCCTTAAAGGTGTTTTATCTCTTTCAAACGCTTCTCGGATCGCTTTATCCTCTTTATCCGCAGGCACCACTTCCCCGCCGTAACTTTTAAGCACACTTTCCCTGCTGTTAAGCAGGAAGTTTAAAAGATCCACTAATCCGAAAAGAATCTCTAAAAACAGCCTCTGGGATTCTGCCTCTGTATTCTTGAGGAGACGCTTCTCCCTGGGCACAGCGTCGATATAGCTCTTAATCTGCTTAAGAATTGGACTTGGATACAATTGAATTATAGTATTTTGCTCCAGGCGGCTAAGAATTATGGGATTCTTAATTACAAGCTGACTGCGGTCCGTAATCAACAGATCCATGAGCTTTAACAGGTCCTGAGTTACACCGTAGAAGGGACGGCAGCTAAAGTAATCTTTTCTATTCATGTTCAGCGCTACATGCCCGTAATCGCGAATAATGTAATTGCGAATCTGGTTGATAGTTTCCACAGTTTTTCTACCTGCCGCTGTTTCTATAAATTTCTTGCGGCCTACTTCCTCTGATAAGGATGTCTCTGTTTCAAAATAATCAATCTCCTGCAGATAACGATTCAACAACTTGGTCCTGGCAAGGGTCCATTGGTGCTTGATCTCAAAAAAATGATTTTTTATAAGAGAAGAACTTCTCGACATGGGATCTGCAATCCGGCTTATGGCGTCAGGCTCCAGGGCATCAAGCATGTGCTCAATAATATCATGGAGAAGAATCACAGGCGCCAGGGGATCTTTTCTTGATATCTTCCAGAGCAGGTGTGAAAAATCGGCTCTGCGTGAAATAATCGGCTTACGGTACTCATCTCTGTTAAAAATTTTCTGGTGGAACCAGGATAATGAGGAAAAATCCCCATCGCCGATCTTTTTAATCTGTGAACCGGGAAAAGCATAGGAAAGTATGGTAAGGATTCCTTTATACTCTTCCTTAAAATTTACTTCTCTCTTAAAAGATACAGCCTCCCGGAGCTTCTCTTCCCTCTCCTTAATTTCCTTTTTATTTGCCGGCATACTTTCCGCTTTAAGTATTTCACTCCTATCCAGTCTGATAAAATCAAAAATCTGCCGGGCGATTGTATTAGCATTTTCCTCTTCTTTAAATAGATTCAGATGCTTTAATATGGCGGGATACAGCTCTCGGACAAACCATTTTAAGCGCATATAGGCGCTTAAGAACTCACACACTGTAGAATCAATTTTCTTAACTACCTGATGAACCTTCTGTTCATTTGTATAGATCCGCTTATAGAGGGACACGATAAGCTCCTCCACATTCTCCAGATGTTCTTTTACGACGGGAAAAGATGCATCTGTGCGCAGAGCCAGCCTGTATAAGGATTTCACAATATCAATCAGTTCAAAGGAATCAATATTCAGGTGAGAATCGTACTTGTGCTTAATATACTCAATAGCGCCTAATATATCATGCTCCGGGTGACTGAATATTTTAAGCAGTTGATACCCGAAGGGTTCCCATGCAATAAGATCCTTTTTAAGATCCAGACCGACATTCTGATGAGGATCGGTCGACCTCTTCAAGAATTTGCCTCCTTTTAGAAGAAATTCGGCACTCTGTTTTATCTCTAAAAGCGCTCTGGAAAGACTGTACCCTGAAGGATCGGCTCTGTACGGACTATCCCTCACTATGGCTTTGGCAAACCGATTATGGATGTAATCCCTGTTCGGCCACAGAAATGAAAGAAGACTGGTCAAATACTGCTTCAATCCGCAAATCTCATAGCCTTCAGTATAGGCATAGCTGTCTATTTTTACCCGGACCCGGTAGGACGGTCTTTTAGGTTTACGCTTATCTTCAAACAGCAGGTCTTCCCTTTTGGCCACCTCTAATACGGCTTGTTCCAGGTCTTTTTCGGGGGCAGGGAGAGAAATCTGTATCTCTTTAGCCGCCTGGCTGAAATCTTTAAAGAGTTTTCTGCGCTCCTTATCCGGTATATCGTTAAAATCCATCTCTCTTTATATTTGATTATACAGGACTTTAAGAAAAAAATCCCACCCCACGGCCGGATCATCAGAATCGTATTATGACCGTGTAACGACTCATGAAGCGAAAACCCATCTTTCTGCATTACTTAAGCGGGTTGAGCGCGGTGAAGAAATTCAGATTATGCGAGGGGAAGTTCCAGTGGCTAAACTGGTACCCCTAAAGAAAGGTCCGTAATATTAATCTCGAACATCTATTTCGAACAGGCGAAATCGAGAATCACCATCAATCTGGTAGCTACTATGAATGATGTTCTATCTTGATGAGCAAACTAATAAGTCAGAATTCCCTGGCAATTATTTAAGCTTTTTCTTGTAATTTCTCCTGGAGCCACAAATTTACCATAGTTTCAGCAGAAATTCCTTCTGCCTCGGAAATACGCTGTAATTCTTGGGAAATCCTGGGATCTATAGCTATGAAATAATGCCTCCGCTTTAAGTTAAATGTTAAATCGGTTTCCCCGGTTTGATCCCAATAATCGACTAAATCATGTATATCCCAGAACTCTCCTGCTTCCCTGGCGGATTTAAAGTGTTCAGGAATGGGCTCTTTATAATTTTTTTTCATAGTATTTTTGCTCCTTCTCAGTCATATCTCTTGCGCTAATGACTAATACACTATTATCCGCCTTTTGGATAAAAAAAGTAATAAGGTATCTACCGGCCTGGCTCCTTCCCATGGCGGCATAAACATTTTCCCCTTTAACATCTCCTTTCTCAATGAAGCGAATTTTAGGGGAACTATAGAGCGCTTCTTCAACCTCTTCAGTCCGTAATCGATGTTTACGCCATATTTTTTCTACGAAAACATCCAGCCAAATAATATCTTGAATCTACAAGAAAGTGGGTGATAATGCAATAATAGATATTATACGTTCTTTATCAGGCTAAGATCCCCATCCCTTGCGGACTCTAATACTGGGCCCATATATTCATCCACCATATCAGCGGTAAGTAGTAGAGTTTTATTTGCATCAGCGGGCACTAAAATAGTCATATTCGGAAGACTTCTGTAAATCGCTATATCTTCCAGACTGTGCTGCGTAGAAGCCAAATCACCAGCAGACACTGAGGAATCGGGATAGACCCACAGTTTCTCGTCCAGATGGAGCGGACAAGAATAGGCCTTTCTGGCGAGACGGGAGTTGTCTGCCCTTAGAGGAACAAGATTTGATTGGAGCAGAGGTAGTTAAGATAGCTGATAAATTGTTGGCAGGAATGGATAGGTCGCGCCGCTGTGCTGCGGATCTGCTGGAGCTAATACCTCTGCGCATGGAGCGCGTACGTGGTCATTTACAGGACTTGCTGTGGGACGCGCTGGTGAGGGAGTACCACTATCTGGGACATCAGAAGATGGTTGGATGCCGTCTGGAGTATCTAGTATTTTCTGCAGAGCGGGTGATTGCCTTGGTGGGCTGGAGAGCCGCTGCGCTGAAGCTTGAAACGAGAGATTGTTTTATTGTCTGGACGGTTGTGCAACGGAAGGCCAACATAGGGAGGATAGCGAACAATAACCACATGCTGATTTTACCATGGGTGCGGGTTAGGTATCTCTTTTCGTATCTGTCGTCCAGGAATATCAAGCTGTTGGTCGCCGATTGAGAGGAAGTGTATGGTCGGAAACTGTTGCTATTGGAGACGTTTGTCGATGAAGACGATTTTGTTGGATTGAAGGAGTGTTTAAAGGAAACCTATCCAGATTTGTGGCAAGAAATAATCACATGTGCTCTTTTTGAGATTTCGGAAGCTAAGCCTCTTTATCTCTGTAATCCCTGGTTGGAACTAACCTACAATGAACAATTGTGTGGCAGCTTGACTTCCCAAAGGATTAGTGAGTTGTTGAGGGACATAGGTGAGGCGTCTCGAGATAGAATTGATTTCTTTAGATTATGGTTGAATATGCAAAGAGAGACCAAAGGTTGGCGGAATTATCTAAGAATCAGTAAAAAGGCCGAACGGTTAATAATTGGCAGGAGAACAAGTAAAAAGATGAGTGAACAAAATCTTTTCAAAGATTATACAACACAAGAGATAATCTATACTATGATGCCCTAAAATCTTGTTTTTTTAGCAAGATTTCACTTTAAAAGAAACGTTTGGATGCAGCCGCAGGCTGCGCTATGAATTGAAGAAAATAAAGTGGATACAGCTGGATGACAGAAGGACCATTATCGGTGAAAAAAAATATTTTCATACTTTATCAGCCCACTTAAAAAAATGCCTATATCGCTTATTATTGGCAATTATAAAGCCTAATAATTGGAGCAATTTTTAATGAGTTAATGCGATAACTTGTTTTTTGCCTGGAAAGGAATTACTTTAAGAAAATGAAATCGCTCAAAATCGATCCACAGCAAATACTGGAAGGAAATATCGCAAAAACACTCTTCCGTCTGGCTGTACCTACAATCATCGCGTTTGCTTTTCACACTACATTCAACTTCATCGACCGCTTCTTTGTTTCCCGCCTCGGTGAGCTCGAATTCGGCGCGCTTGGCATGGCCTTTACAGTGCAGAGCATCGTGCTGCACATCGGATCGGGGGTCGGGATAGGCGCCAGCTCCCTGATCGCCCGCTTTATTGGAGCCAAAAAACTGAAAGATGCAAACATAGCCGCTGAACAAACACTCATTATCATCTTAGTCCTCTCGGCGGTAATTTCTGGAATAGGGCCGCTGCTTACCAGGTCCTTCTTTCTGCTTCTGGGAGCCTCAGAGCGGATGCTGCCCTATATTCTTTCCTATATTAATATCATCCTCTACGGTTCCTTTTTCCAGCTCTTCGCCATGATCGGCAATGGAATCTTACGGGGTGAAGGAAACATGGTTACACCCATGCGGGTCATGCTGCTAGGCACCCTTGTTAATATCTGCCTGGATCCCCTGCTGATATTCGGAATCGGTCCTTTCCCTACCTTAGGTGTCAGAGGAGCCGCTATTGCATCGGTTGCCGGGCGAGCGGCAAGCTGTGCGGTATTAGCCTCTGCTCTGTTGAGCAAGAAGAATATCATCAAGCTGAAAATTCAAAAAATCAGGATCAATACGGCTATCATCCGGGGCATCTTCTCGGTCGGCGGACCCACGATCATTGCTCATCTGTCTCATTCGCTGGGCTTAAGCCTGCTGTTTATTCTGCTGCGCCCCTACGGAGATATGGCCAAGGCCGCCTTTACCATGGGCTTTACCTACCAGCAAATAGCCTTTCTGCCTCTTTTGGGTATAGCCGGTGCAACCCTGACCATGACGGGCCAGAACTTCGGAGCCCGAAACTACGAAAGAATAAAATTAATCATTAAGCAGGCTGTTCTGTTCAGTATGGCCCTGATGGGTGTCTTTGCCTGCACCTTTATTATCGGCAGGGGCACATTTACCAGGGTCTTTTCACATAATCCCGATATCATCCGGATTGGGAAAACACTGCTTGCCATACTAAGCATAGGCTTTCCCTTCATGGCTGCGCGTTTGGTTATTTCCAGTTTTTTTCAGGGCATGGGCATGGGCTTTAAAGCCCTGTTTCTAAGCCTGGCCCAGATGATAATCTTCTCCATACCACTTTCCTTACTTATTTCCTTAGCACTGGGACTCAAAGGAATCTGGATAGGTATGGTTTTAGGAACTATCTTCACTGCGCTGCTCGGTTTCTTGTGGGCTGTAAGCACACATAACAAATTAGAGCAGAGCACTTAAGGGAAAAGATTACACTTTTAAATCATCAAAGCTTCTGAGGACAATATGCGAGGTTTCGTAGTACTGGGGTCCGAGCTGTGACATCACATCAGCTACCTCCCGTTCATCCCCCTCTATGCCCAAGACTGCAAATCCCCGGTCCCCCCGTCTCCCGAGCTGGAGATCCACCACATTAACATCGCGTGAGGCTAAGGCGGAGAGCAGAATTAAGAGAACACCGGGGCTGTTGTTGTGTACGGTAATAATCATATGCCTGGAGATAGGGATGGGAAGAAAAACACCGTCAATTTCCAAAAGATAAACGGGAGCTCTCTTAAAAGGGGGCAGATGGATTTTTACTTCAGGCTCAATCTTGATGAAGCGATCGGAAGCCGTGCCCATAACAAAATCAACCGCCTCTTTAATCCTTTCCTTCGGTCCGCTTAAAGTGAGGTAGGCTGTGGCTGTGCCGTCTGAAAGAGAGTTCAGATAGGCGGTTTCTACATTAATTTCTTCTGAGGCGAAGGTATTGAAGAGTATTGAAAGAGTACCCGGTGTATCTGCATGGTGGGAGTAGAGGCAGGTAAGTTCTTCTCCATTACTCTCAGAAGGAGGGGGGTTATCGCTCAAGGTTATGGAACGATCATCCCGCCTGACTCTTATGGCGTTAAACCCGCCTAAAGAAACCGAATCGGGAAATTCCTCCTGTAAATGCCTGAACGATCCGCCAAAAGAGAACCTCGGTATTTTACGGCGCTGTTTAGCTTCAAAACGCAGTTTCAACATCTCAATTCCTAAGTTGAGGATTCTGAAATGGCTGCTTTCATCCTTATTCAGAGGTCTTTTCTCTGATATTCCCCGGCAGAAGGAAACGTAGTATTTATATCCTGCCCGGCGGGCATAATCGATTCCTGTTCTGTACTCCCTTCCCAGGTTGTCTGATTCATGAGAATCTGTGCCTAACGCCACCGGGATTCCCAGCCGGCAGGCCCGCTTTAATATCTGAAGATCCGGATAGATTCCACACCCCGTCCTCATGCCGGAAATATTCAGGTCCAGGGCCAGATTAAGATCGCTGATCATCTCCAGCAGGGTGCTTACCCTGCGCGCCAGGTAATGAGAGGAATGCTCGACATCCTTAATCGCTTCCGGCAGGGGGGTATAGATTTTGGGCAGGTCCAGATGGCCCACAACCTGGATCATATCCCAGGAAGCGTCTACCATTTCGATCATCTCATCCAGGTAGGCGGCCCAGAAGGCTTCGGTCCCACCTCTCTTCCGGATGAGATTCTTCGTATCCTCTTTTGAGCCGTCATAGGGTATTCCTTCGGATGAGAAGTGCACCGAGCCAATTACAAAATCAACACCATGGGCTTGAAATAGTTTTGACCGGTTCCACTGCAGCCCCAGACCGGAACCCAGCCATTCCAGCTCAATACCGTAACGCACTGAAATCCTTCCCCTATATTTCTCTTTAAGAGCCTCCATCACACGAGTATATCCGAAGTAGGAGGAATCCCCGCGGATAAACTTAATATCCGTATCCCTTTCTGTCTGATAACGAAAAGAGGTCAGACGGGGCGAATGAATTATAAAAGCGATAGAGGGGAAGCCCAAAGCGAGAGCTTTCTCAACAACACTCTCAACATTATCGATTCCGTGTTTTACATGGTCTGAACCGGTTCCTACATGTATTCCATGAGTTTCCCAGATAAATAAGGTTTCATTTATGCTTTTCATTATGAGGAAATATTAAGGTTCTCTCCTAACTAAAATAACCGACGAGATTGTATGACCAGACCTGGTATTAGCCGGCTTTCGATGTTCTCACCTCTTATCTTCTCCCAGTGATCCTTTTTATTCACCCAGCATTGAATCGTTTCATTTCTCGGATCAATCAGCCAATATTCTTTCACACCGCAAGCCAGATATCTCTGCGCTTTTTCACCAAGATCACGTTTGTCTGTTCTGTCAGAAAGTACTTCGCCCACTAAATCGGGCGCCCCATGGATATGACATTTAACAATATTTAAATTCTCATTAAATATGAAACTGACATCAGGTCTTAATACATCCCCTCCATCAGGTAAAAGAACATCGGTTTCTACAACTACCCGTCCCAATTTCTTTTTATACAATAAATTCCTTAATAGATACGAAAAATTTACTTCCAACTCACCATGTTCAAAACCGGGACTAGGGGTCATATACAGCACTCCATCAATCATGTCATACTTGAAACCATCTTCTTCTAAGTCAAGATACTCCTCACGACTTACATGTAATCCCTCATAACGGGGTTTGACTCTATCTGGAGATAAAACCGTCATGAGAACAAAGTAAAACGTATTGTTGATTTCGTCAAGGAGAAGAGAAGCACACCTAAACGACTATTCCCCATGTAAATCAAGCTCCATGAATACAGCCCCGTCTATAGGATTAAAGCGGTACGGCTCAATTTCCTTGAATCCCAAAGAACGGTATAGAGCCAGGGCAGAACCCATGGTATCGATTGTATCCAGTCTCATGCACTCATAGCCGGAAGAAAGAGCCATACTGATTATTTCAACAGCCAGTGCCCGGCCTATGCCCCTGTGCCTGAAAGCCGGTTTTACATAGAGCCTTTTCATCTCACAGGTGCGCTCATCGATCCTGCACAGTACCACACATCCGGCTGCCTGGTCCTGCTCAACGGCCAAGATTAGTTGCCCATGGGGTGGAACGTACTCCCCGGGCAGGTGCTTAAGCTCTTCATCAAAGTTCTGAAAGCAAAGTTCAAAATGCAGTGACTGGGCATATTCTAAGAACAATGTCCTGATTTGCTGCAATTGCTCTTCAGTCTCAGCCTTTAGAATCTTCACCCTGACCTCTTCTGAATAGCCGCATAAAGTGTATCGGTATAAGGAGTTTCTATGCCCAGCTCCTCACCCAGGCGGATAATAGCTCCGCCGAACAGGTCCCCCTCATTGGGCTTATCTTTTTTTTCCACATCCCTCTGGTAAGAGCTCTTTGTATCATAAGGAAAAGTATCAGCCTTTTTCAGTGTACTCTCAACAATATTATCAGGCAGAATGACCTTCTTGGCCTCGGCAATCGCTGTGATCTCTTGAGCCATTGAATGTACCAGATTATTGAGCTCTCTGTCTTCACGAATCTCTCCCAGTGTCTTTCCGGAATAGGCCGATACCAGCCCGAAGGAAGCTATAAAAATGAACTTGATCCAGATAACAGGATTAGGATCCCTATGCCATTCATACCTGATTCCAGCTTTTTCAAACACAGGGAATATACTCTCCCCCGTATCCTGGGGATGCTTTGGGTCCTTGCCAAACAGAATAATCCCGCTCCCGCCGGTCTGGGCAACAACTCCTGGTTTTTCTATACGCGAGCCGATATACACGCATGCAGGATGAATGATACCGGTGCTCAAGACTCTCCTCATGCGCTCATAAATATCTATACCGTTAAGAAGGGGAATGAGATGCGTACCAGGTTTTATTCTTTTCTTAAATGATTCCGCTGCCCCGGCCAGGTCATACCCCTTTACACAGATCAGGCAGAGATCCGGAATAGGTATCTCTTCAAAACTGTCTGTGGCCAGGGCAGGCTTGCAAACCAGGCCTGAACGCTCAACTGTGTTTAGAATTAGTCCCCACTTTTTAATGGCCTCCAGATGACTGCCCCGGGCCAGGAAGCTCACATGATAATCGCCGCATAGGGCCAATTTCCCGCCAAAATAGCCGCCGATACCTCCTACACCGATAATGCAAATATACTTTATGATGTTTGATTGAGTTTCCATCATACAGCCCCCAGTTCAATCCATTTCTATCATTACATTCTAAGCCCTAATTTTCCCAGAGCCCATTGAGCGGATTCACGGAGCAGAGCATCGTCGCTGATCGCACATGCTTCAAGTTCGGGTATAACAATGGGATCTTTTCTATTTCCAGCCGCCAGGATGGCATTGCGCTGAATAGCCGCTGCCTCAACCCAGGATAAGGCCAACTGGGTTCCCCGGAAAAACTCCTTTACCTGCCCTTCCCGTAGCGAGAGCAGCTCAACCAGGGGGATACTGGGACCCAGATCACCGAAACGTGTATGGGTCTCCAGGCTCAGCTTCCGGTTATAGGGGCAGACATCCTGACAGGTCTGACAGCCGTACAGACGCACTGACCAGGCTTCGCAGAGGCGTGAGGGAAAAATTACGGCTTTGGCTGCCAGTGCCTGGAGGCAGCGCTTCTCATCCACAATCCCTGGATCGGAAATGGCGCCCACCGGGCAGGCCTCGATGCAGGCTCTGCATGAACCGCACATTTTTTCTTGTTCCAGCCATGAAGGATCGGGGAGATCGGGCTCTAAGGGAACGGGCAGAAAGAGTCCGGCAATAACAAACATTGACCCCAGCCGGGGAGTAATTACAAGCCCGTTTTTTCCGTAAAAACCCAATCCGCTCTCTACTGAAAGCGCTTTCTCCGGCATTCTGGAATTGCAGAATATTCTAAGGTTCCGCCTGGACAGATTAGTGTTCCTTTCAATCTCACGGACGATTTTCTTTAGTCTGACAACAGCCTCTTTATAGTAGTTTCGCCGTGCAAAAGGAGCAATAAGTCCGTGGGGCTCTCCCGGTCTGGACAGGTCATCCGACTCCTGCCTGTAGCATGAAAGAGCGGCCATGATAAAGGAGCCTTCTCCCAGGTCAGCCAGACTGCTGAGAGATGACAGCTGTTCAGGAAGCTTGTCGGAGCTGCATATTCTCGCTTTATGGAAGCCGAGCTCTTTAAAAAGCCTAAGTATTTCCTTCCGGGACAGCATTACAGTCGCTGCTCTATCCAATCACAAATCAGTTCCAGAATCTCCTGCTTTTCCGGCTCATTCAGGATCTCATGCCGTAAGCCGGGAAATATCTCTTTTGTCTTATCCCGGCCTGCAGCTTTACGGAAAACCAGTTCCGAAGCTTCAGGATCAACGTTTGCATCATCTCCACCGTGGAGGATCAATAGAGGCAGCTTAAGTTCCTCCACTCCGTCTATGGCTTTCTCTATTCCCCGGATTATCTCAAAACCCGTTCTAGTTCTTACCTTTCCCTTATAGTAGAGGGGATCCTCCTCCATGCGTTGAATCACTTTCGGGTCCCGGCTTACTTTAGTATAGTCGAATTTCTCTACCGGAAGCCTGGGGAGAAGCCTGGCTGCCAGGCCTGAAATCCTTATCAGAAAGGGAGAGGTGTCCGCGGGCAATTTGGCCAAAACACCGGTAAGTATCATGCCCTTCAGCTCTTGCTGATACCTCTGAGCGTACAGAAGGGCGAGCAGGCCGCCCATGCTGTGGCCTAAAAGGAAAAGCGGCAGGTCCGGGAACTTCCTGGAAGCGTTCTTATACAGCTTACGAATATCCTCAAGGATCTTCTCCATACTCTCAATATCCGCTAAAACTCCGGCGCTCCTGCCGTGACCCCGGTGATCCGGAGTATAGACGGCATATCCCTTGTTACCCAGAAAATTCATGACATGCTCATACCGCCCGGAATGCTCTGCATATCCGTGCAGAATGATCACCACGGCTTCAGGCGTCTCAGGAAGCAGAAAGCGCATAAATATCCGCCTTCCGTCTTCCGCCTCTGTATATCCCGTTTCTATATTCACTCCATTACCTCCTTTCCGTATTTCCTGTAAGGCAGTTTATCCAAAAGCGGACTCATCAGTGTAAATGCAATGCTCGGCTCACCCCTCCTGTTAACCGCTATTCTAAATGCTGCATCCAGGGGGAGGCCAGAGATGAAAACTAAAGCTTTAATCTCCAGATGAATCTCCACACCGCCGGAAAGCTGATAATCCATGCGGTCATTGAAGGCACAGTCAACAAAGGGATTTAAAAACAGATCCTCGATAAATATTCCGGGATTCCAAAGCCCTTTGCGTATCTTGAACAGGGGTATAGAATAATCAAAGCTTAAGACCGCGCCTGCCTGTGCTTCCAATCTTTCACTATATCCCCGTATACGAGGCAGTATCCAGTTTGCCCTATCCAGGTCGTAAAGACCAAGGATAAAAACTTTAGCTTCTCCGAAAAACAGATACCGGGAAAAAAGGGTATTCGCAATAAGCCCGGTACGGTCCATGGACGAACCCAATTCTTTCCGCTCAAAGAGCAAACCGAACCATAGGGAAGCATGACTCAGCGGGTATCGGAAAGCTAAACCCATGAAAGGCTCAATTTTTTTTCGGGAAAAGTCATCTTTAAAAATTTCTCCCGATATGCCTACAGAAAACAAGGATAATCCACTTGATAAGCTCTGGTATAGAGGAATCTCCAGGATCGCCTCCAGAGAGTTCCATTCAATCGTAGAGAAGTTAAAAGAGGTAATTAAAGGGGAGAGAATAAGCGTTTCTAAGAAAAGATCCACTTCAGGTTGTTCATAGCCGAAATTATACCACCCCTTTAAGACATACTGAAAATCCTGTAAAGCGGTCATTCCCATAACGCCCATGCCCGCACCGATATTCTCAAGGCTTGTATCCGCAGTGAATATGGGAAAGAGTAATTTGGGAAATAGGGTCTTAATATTGTCCCAATACCCCCCCCGGCGGATTTTACCCTCTGAAAGGCTAAGATGCGGCGCCGTAGGAAGCATATAATCGGGAAACTCAGTCTCCCTGAAATCCGCTGTTTCATAATAGATATCCCGGCCCTCTGCGTTCAGGCCCACGAAATAGATTAAACCGCTTTCTCTGTCATAGGCGGGAGAGGCAGCATATCCTCCATGGGTAACTCTGAAGAGTTGTTTTAGCTCAAGATCGTAACAGTAAATTGAATATACTCCTTCATAGTTCGCTTGAAAAATGAGCCGGTTCCCATAGAGGAGGATGCCTCTTTCCAGATAGGGTGTCTCGATTAAGGGTGTGAGCTTCCCCTGGAAATCCAGGCGGTAGAGGCTGAAGTTCTGCCAGTCCCTTCGAGCAGACAGATAGAACCCCTGGTCATCTGCTGTGATTTCTCCCACCTGAACATCAAGGGTAAAGAGGAGCTCGGTCTCTTCAGTATGCCTCATAAGGCGGCACAGCATAGAACCGAATCTATCCGGGCGATCCCTGGCAAAAAGAATATCCCCTTCATCTAAAACGGTATAAGCTCTGATATGATCCTTAAATATCTTTCTTCTCTTTCCACTGTTTAAATCCAATTCATTGAGAATTGACAGAAAGCCGAAGGAATTATAGTAAATATTGTCATACCCTCCCTGTATCTGCAGGGTCGTATAGTATAATTTGTTTCCCCGGATTTTGAGAGGAGATGTAAAAGGAGAGGTTGAAGACACTCTGACCCTTTCCCGGCCTGTGCTTAGATCCAGCTCAACCAGTTCGTAGTGCCGCCTTTCCTTAAATGGACCAATCTTGACAGCATAGGCCCGTGAAAAAAAAAGCCTTCCCTCAAAGTAAATTGGATTCTTCACCTCCCAGCCGTGTGCGGTTAAGGGCTCTCCCTCCTGCCTATAATCTTTGAATCTTTCCCCTTCAAAGATCTGCCAGTCCTTCCACAAATCGGGAAATGATTTCCCGAAAATCTGTTTTGCTGTACGATCAAGGCCAACGGCCGGAACAAGCGGTGAGAAATAGGATAGCAGAGAGGCTCCGTACTTATTGAAAAACTGCGAAAATTTTTCTTCTCCGTATGTCAGGGAGAGATAGCCTAAGAATTTCCCTCCGAAAAGATAGGGCCCCCATCCGCTGTTGTAACTCAATGGTAAATAGGTGGCTTCAACCAGTGAGGGAAGCCGGGCTTCCTGAACTAAAGCCCCCAGGTAAGCATCAAATGTACCGTCATTCAGCCGGCCTGAATATTCAGAGATCCGTGATTCACTGTATACGGCGATTCCCTCCATCATCCAGAGAGGAGAAAGCAGATTAGGGCATAGGGCGGGTCCAAAAATGGCAGCCAGAACAGCCGGAAAACCACTGCTTGTTCTTAGGTGAAGCATATGGGTATATTCATGAACCCCGACCAGGCCCCACCAGTTCTGCATAAACTGAAGCTCACCTTCAGAAGGCGGATAGGTAAACAGGTGAATGCTTTTAAAAACAGGATTGGCAAACCCGTTACTCAAGTCGCCTATATCCTCGATAACAACGGGGAGCTTTCTTATTCTGTTACCGGTTAGATTTTCAACGGAACGGCGGTAATGCTCTAAAATTTTGAGAAGCTCCTGCGCCTGGTCTTCATTCCCCTTTGTGTAAAACACGGTGAAGCTTTCCGTTTTTAGTGTCTTCCATAGGCCATAAAGAGAAAAATTTGCCAGGAATAGCAAGAAAATCGCCAGTGAAAGCACTTTTCTCATAGGAATCACTATAGCTTAAACATATTCCGGCTACAACATACGCAGTCTCTGCGATTAACTTTAATTGACATGCTCTTCATTTTATCCTACCTTAATAAGTATGAAACTTCCTGATCCACAGAGTCGGAAAATGAGCGGAAGTAATGAGGGAAAACCCCCTCCCGAGGGATTCTTCCAGCAGATCTTCGGCTCCTTTTTCAGAAGCTCAGATACGGAAAAAGTCAAAAAGCGATTATTGAAGGAAATCGCCAAAAGCCAGAAAAAACTTAAAACCCGGCGCTATCAAGTTAAGGGAAATCTTGCCAATGCCGGATTAGCAAAACTCTTTTTTGAATTTTATAAAACCCTGGGTCCCACCCATGCCATACTCAACCATGCAAAAACCTCAAACGTATTAAAAACCATTCTCATTGAGAGTTCCTTTAATAAGGAACAACTGGAGCTTAAAGAAAAATTGTCAGAAGAGTCCATAAAAGAGCGGGCCAACCAGACCGAATCTCAGGTATTATTAGAGGAATTGAAGAATGAGTTGAAAACCCTTTTTTCTTTCTTTGATGCCTCAAAAATTAATGAAATCAATATGAATTATAGGCTTCTCCATACTTTTGTTAATTTAATTCACTTCGACTATTACTTTCTATTGAAAAAATTTGATTCCGGGCTCAAAGAAGGAATGTTTAATTATAACCCTCGCTTTGAAGCCATTAATGCTCAGTATATTGTTGATGAACTGAAGGATTTTCTGGAAATCCTCCCCGCCTTTGATCCTGACGCTGACTCGAAAACAATCATAGATGTATTTCAGATGTACCGCGGCGTGGAGGTAATCTCTAAGGATTCCTGGAAAAAAATCTTGCAGACAATCCGGCAGTTAAAAAGAACAAACGAACTACAGATGATCGTACAGCTTATAGATAATAACCCTTTCTATAAACCCGAGGCAAGAGTATCCCGGGAAAATATTGTTGAGGCCTACCTCTCCAGGCTTAAAATGAATACAGAGATGATTCTCCAAAAAATTGTAAGAGAACGAAAAAAAAAGATGGTTAACGATCTTGCCACACAAATCTTCGGAACAGCCTCGATTTCAAGACTCAACCATTATACAGAAACAGCCAATTTACTCTTTTCCAAAAAAATGATCGGCGGCTATACACGTATAGCGCCATTAAACTATCTTAAAGCCTTTTTACTGGACTATGCGAAGAAAGATGTCAGGCAGGTAGTTGAGCTTCTAATAATTTCAGGCAAATGGACAGACAATGCTCCCTCCCAGATGCTGTCTGAATCCTTCCATCAGCTTCTAAATATTTCCGATGAATTGATGAAATTTGACGAGGCTTTAGCAGAAGATAGAGACTACGGGAAAAAAATACAGCTTTTTCTATATAAGGTGGAAAGGGATAAGCAGGCTCTTAGCAGTCTCCGGCATCTTATTAAGAAGATAAATGAGCAGGCCGGGGCAATGATATTAAAAGCAGGCCAGCAGTGCATTAATCTGGCTAATGTAGTAAAGAAGACCATGGAAGATCAAGATGAAAAACACCCGAAACTTATAATAAACTGGAAGGAACTTAACAGCAAGACGGATAAAGATCCTAAAGCCATGTGCTTGTCTGTCTATAAGAAGCTCTACTATTTTGTTAAGCTTCTGAAAAACTTTGTCTAGAGGAGCGATGCCTTATACTGTGGGCCCTGAAAGCCCATCCAATTTGGATCAGAGTAGAACTGTTTTTGAGCGCCCATCTGAACGGGCTTTCATAGTAGGTGTTGATGTTTCCGGGAGCAGGAGCCTGTGGAGTATAGATGATTCACTTAATGAGCTGCAACAGCTCGCGCGTACGGCAGGCATTACTGTTACGGGCAAGACTTTTCAGCGATTACCCAGGATCAATCCAAAAACCTATATCGGCTCGGGCAAGGTTGAAGAGCTCTTCACAGAAATCGCATCTGAGGATATCCAAACGGTTATTTTTAATGATGAACTGTCCCCGGGACAGCAGCGTAATTTGGAACAACTTTTAGGAGATCAGGTCAAGATTATTGACAGGACCGCCCTGATTCTGGATATATTCGCCCAGCATGCTCACACCCGTGAGGGGCAGATTCAGGTAGAACTGGCGCAGTATGAATACCGCCTGCCGAGGCTCACTCGCCTGTGGACACACCTGGTCCGTCAGGCAGGGGGGCGGGCAGGCGGGGCTTCCGGCGGGGTTGGACTGCGCGGGCCTGGAGAAACACAGCTTGAATCAGACCGCAGGCAGATCCGCCGTAAAATCGCCAGTTTGAAGAGGGACTTAGAAGAGATACGGCGGCACAGGAATCAGCACTACAGACAGCGCAAGAGAAAAGGAATAAAGACCGTTGCCCTGGTTGGGTACACAAATGCAGGGAAGAGCTCTCTTCTTAATGTCTTAAGCGCAAAACGAGCCCGGAACAGACTAAAGATGAGTTTTAAAAGTAATGCCCTCAGTTCCGGGGGTTTTATGCATAGGCAGCCCGCAGAGGTTCTTAAAGCGGACCAGCTCTTTGCTACATTGGATCCTACCACGCGCAGGGTCAGGCTTCCTAAGGGCACAATTGTTCTCTTAACCGATACTGTCGGTTTTATAAACAAGCTTCCCCATAATCTGGTGGCTGCGTTCAGGGCGACCTTAGAAGGAATTGCTCAAGCCGATCTGCTCCTTCACATCGCAGACATCAATCACGCAAAGGCAGACGCACAGATAGAGGCAGTGAACAGAGAACTCGCTAATCTTGGTGTGGCAGGCAAGCCCACCCTTTTAGTCTGGAATAAAATTGACCTTGCTCAGGAGCTTATTAAAAATCATTACCACCGGGAGGACGGCCTAATTGCCGTAAGCGCGCTAACGGGGTCCGGTATACCCAAGCTCCTTAAAAAGATTGAGCGCATGTTCAACATGGACCTTGTGTCTATTGAGGTAGAGCTTCCCTATTCGGACGGCAGCCTTAAGAGCAAAATCTATGAGCAGGGTGCTGTGGAGTGGTTCAGATACGGTCCCTCAGGCACCCGTATACGCGCCCATGTCCCGCCCATGCTCTTTAATGCTTTAAAGCCCTATCAATGCCTCAAGAAGAGCGGAAAATAGCTAAGTTTAGCAAAAATAACAGAGCAAAGGATGCAATTTAATCGATATTATTGCCCCCAGGTCTCTTATAATAGAAAAAATGTCCCTCAGGAAGATATTCAGGCTGATTGAATCCTCATAATAATAATCTCCACAGTTAATCTTTTAAAAGATCAGGCAGCTCCTTTACGCTTTTAATTCTGTTAACTCCATTGCACTGAACGTTATAAGAGCCGCTTTCATCTACTAAAACTATACGCCCCCCAATTCCCTGAATGGAAGTAGATGATCCTACCTGTCATCCACAAGCAGAACATGCTCTCACGTTTCAATCCACTTCCTTGCGGAACTGGGGAATTAAAACTTTTTGTGGGCTTTTGAGGATAATCCCTGCAAAACGTAGAGATACCTATGCAAAATGTGGAGATAGTTCCGCAGAATGCATAGGTAAGCGAAAACGAAATATTTTTATTCACCGAATCTATAAACCTACGGTCGGAGTGCCTTGAGCTGCTACCGATCGGGGTCTATTTTACACCGGATATCCAGCTGCTGTAGGCAATCCGCTTAATATTTGTGCATTTAGTTAAGGCGTACTTCCAAAAACTATAGCAAAGCAATAAGGAGCGGTACAAATATCCGGTACATCATGTACAACACCGTCAATATAGATAGTTACTGTTACAGAAGTAAGTGGTGCATTTTCGTTATTTTGTGCGGAAAGATATAGAGATCGTCCGCCATATGTTTCTAATTCTGATACCCAGGGAACTGATTGATTATAATACTGCTCGGTTTTTCCGTCAGTATCCGTTATAATATTAACACTAGAGGTTGTACCTGTAACTTCATATTTGACAGTGTATCTCGGAGGTGGCTCATAATCAGCATAACTTCCCTTGCAGGCAAATAGCATGAAAAGCGATAGGATTATCAATATAGAAAAAATAATACACTTTATAATCTATCCTTAAGATACTTTTTCGCTTTAAAAAAATCAATCCCGAAAACCCCTCCCTGCAGGCGCCCAAGGATGGACGGAAAAGTATTATAGCTTGATCCACCATCCCCTGGGAGAGGGAGGGTATGATAAGTGGTAGACTATTTCTACTGTAGACTAATGATTTAATTGACGATAACTTTATAAGAGTCTCATTTTAGCTTAAATTTAGATTTAATAGATTATACTTGGGTGGGATCTCCAAGCTAATGAAAACCTATCAGAAAGAACGCCTTGAAAATGCTATTTGCTTCTTTGCCAAGGAGCACTATCATAAAACACGGCGACACCCAACACAGACACATATATATAAATATTTATCCTTCTTTGATTTTCAGTTACTTGAAGAGACCGGAGAAGCTCCTCTAGATCTCGAATACAGAGCAATGCGATATGGCCCTGTACCAATCGAATTATACGGTGAGCGTCGCGAACTTAAATCAGATCTATTCTTTACAATCTATGTGAAAGCAAGAAAGTCACCCGATCTTGATTTTTTCTCAGAACGTGAGATAAAAAAAATGCAAGATCTGATTTTCATCTTCGCCTCTACATGGACGACAACTAACATTATGAATGATGCCAGCCACCAGAAAATTAAAGCATGGGTTAAAACTTGGAATCGCAAACCAAATGCATCTATCGACAAGGCGGACACTTTCGATGATATCCAATCTAAATCAGACGAAGAACTGACGCCCCAAGAGGAGCATTTCTTAATTGCGGAGGCATTAAAAAGAGCAGGGAAATAGTTGTTCCAGCTAGGCACGGTTTTTCGGTGGCACAATTTCCCCGATATCAGAGATCCTTCTTCGACAACCAATACAAGATGGTTTGTTTATCTCGGTCGTAGCAGTTCTTTGCTTATACCAGTTTTTTTATACATTTGCACAACGACGGGAAAAGTCTCGGAGTACGACTCTGGTGGGCCGCGTACCGATAACTTGTTCATCAAATTCCGCTCCGGCGAGTGTGGTTTTGACGCGGATTGTGTCATGGACGTCGATATAAACTTCTATGAAGACATTACAGAAGATCGGCTTGTCCGCTGTATGTCGGATATCGAGGTGATAAATGTGCTACCGTAACAAACCTTGAGAAGGATCTACAAGCTCATTCTTAAGACCCAAGCTATCTCTCTGGCTGTTAAAAGATATATACATCAAAGTTATAACCTCATATTGCCCAGGTGAAAGGCGGGTGTCATTTATAGGAAGGAATAGGTAAGGCAGGTTCCCAATCTACTCTTAGCACACAAGCTCTTCTTGAACAGATGAAGGCTGCATTGGTGGAAGGAGCTGAGGGAATAGTCATTTTTCACCATGCTGCATTGACAGATGAGGATATTACTGCTCTATCTCGAGAGTGAACTGTACGGCCAGCCTTCCTGCGAAAAATAAGCTCTTCTGTTTCATTCTAAACGGGTAAAACGCAGCCAGATACGTACCATTGGGGAATCTGCCTGTTTTTTGGAAAAAGCGGGTGTCTTTATCCTACCTTCTATATCCCGCAGCACAACAACCATCTTCTGTGTGACGGGAAGTGATGCGATAACTTTTTAAAAGAGCCGGTGTTTCTCCTTCCTTTCCAGGTACTTTGAGGGGGAGCAGGATTCATCTCCCACCTCATCTTTAACCGTAAATGATTATGTATAAGTCAGCCTACGATACACCGATACATCAATCTTTTAGAAACAACCTGTACCCAAACCCTGTCTTTGTTTGTACCCGGGAGGGGACAAGAGGTTTTACATTTCATCCAGCGTTATGGGCGGATCGGGAACCTGGTTATGATCATCCCATAGCTTCTTCCATCGGGGCTTTCCCCTGTGAGGAATGGCGATAATGATCAGTGCCAAATTAGCTACCAGCTTGATCAATTGGAGACACTCTGGTTTTTCAGTAGATTATTAGGTACGGATTCCGGCATATTCTGATAAAGCCCGCGAAGCCCTCTCCCAATACATCGCCCGTCCCCCTATTTCCTTGAAGAAGATGAGCATCGAAGAGAATGGAGACAGAACCCTGATCTTCTACACCTCCAATGATGATTTCTTCAAGGGAAAAACCAAAACCTTTACTGCGGTGCGATTCCTTCTAGAACTGACGCAGCACATCCCACCTCGTCGTGCTCAGTATATCCGGCGATACGGACTGTACG
>JAUWZD010000152.1 GCA_030615505.1 Spirochaetales bacterium
ATTCCAGTAATATAAATGTAAAGTATGGGTCATTGAATCATTAAGGATTGGTTATCATTAAACTGATTCAAATGCTTGAACCCATTACATCCCTCCTTACCATTTTCCTTATGTTAGATAAGATAATTCGAAGAAAAAAAATAAGGAATTCCCCAATTGAAAACAGAAGAAATACTAAAGTATAATTTAAACAGAAATGAAATCTGAAAGGCTTAGTTGAAACCTGAATAAATTATGCTTTTGGGGATTAAAACTACTAAGGAGATGATGTGCAAACCCGAAGAAAGCAGGTAAAAAAGTGTGAAAAAATACAACAAGACGAAAGAAAATCATTTTAAGAGGAGTTTTATCATGAATATCTTGAAACGTTTTCTGCTCATGTTTGCCATACTCTTAGTATTGAGTTTGGTCTCCTGCCCTGACCCTGGCGGCGATGCAGCATTTGAGTTACGGGATACAGGACTCGCAGGTGGTCTTATATTCTATGATAAAGGAAGTTTCTCAGACGGTTGGCGATATCTTGAGGCTGCCCCAGGCGATCAGAGTACATCGCAGGTATGGAGTAATATTACAGGTGCCGCAGTAACCGGAACTTCTACTGACATTGGTACAGGGCAGGCAAATTCAGATGCTATTATTGCTCAAGCAGGCCATACCGGAAGTGCAGCCAAGGTCTGTCTTGACTATGTTTACGGCGGCTATAGTGACTGGTTTCTCCCATCTCAAGATGAGCTTAATTGGATGTATGTGAACTTATACTCTCAAGGAGTTGGCGGGTTTGCCGGCGACTCCTATTGGAGTTCCTCGGAGTACTCGGCCAACGGCGCGTGGGACCAGTTCTTCGGCAGTGGCGAACAGTTTGACGACTTTAAGGGCGATGACATGTATGTTCGGGCTGCCCGGGCTTTTTAAATAAGCCTGTACTTTGCCCGGATGATGTATTCGGGCAAAGTACTTTTTATGCAGTTAGAGTTATTTCCGTATTACAAGATTCCGGGGTGTTCAATTAAAATAGAGGAGATTTTTGAAGCCTATTTTAATTGCAGGAGTAACAAAAGACGAACTGCCAACACGCTTGCGTTTGAAGTTGATTATGAGCGAAGTCTCATTAAGTTGTTAGATGAAATCAATACAGGTTTATATTCCCCCGGCAAATCCATTGCGTTTGTTGTAAATCGTCCTGTAAAAAGAGAGATATTTGCCGCAGATTTTAGAGACAGGGTAGTGCATCATTTGATAATCAATAGACTCAATCCGTTATTTGAGAAAGAGTTTATCCGGGATAGCTATGCGTGCAGGGTTAATAAAGGTACACACTACGGTATAATACGGATTGACAGCTTTATAAGGAAATGTTCAAAAAATTATACCGAAAACTGTTTTATTTTGAAATTGGATATTAAAGCATTTTTTATGAGTATCAACCGAAGACTGATAGGAAAAATTATAATGGGGGTGGGCAGGTAACGCACCAGATTCGGGAGCCATCGAGGCACTTAGGCCGCATTTTCACGCGCTCCACAGGTGAAATCGGGCGGAAATCGGTCAGAGGGACCATTACACCGAAGGCCTGGTACGAGAACGGGGGCATCTATGCAGCGTAGGAGATACAGCGCGGACAGACTGAGCCCCCAGGAGCGAACAGAGAGTGTACAGAATGTCAATTAAGCGCAGCTAGATTGAAGCCCGGAGGTGAGCGACCAATTTTGACCAAATGCCCCTTACGGGAATCTTACGCACTTCCTCAGACGCGGTGATGACGGCAAGAATTCGCATCGGAGAACCACAGCGGATGCAGGGGGGCGGATCGACCTCATACACCTTGGCTATCCCCACGGTCGGGACCTTCCGGCAACCTGGCCCAGGCGCAGCGGCTCTCCTTGTCGGAGACAGAACAGGCTGATTCTTCGGAGTAGGGTTGCTCTGGCTCAGAAGGTTCCAGGTGCTCCTTCTTCCACCCCGGAGGGCTACATGGGGCATCTTCAGCCATTTGCCTTTGGTGCGCGAGGCGTACAGGCCGTATCGTCGTATATATTGAGATCCGCGAAGCGGAATGTGTTGCGTGAGCTCCAGGAGGAAACGCGTCACGGGAAAGGTCTCGGTCTTTCCCTTGAAGAAGTCGTTGTTAGAGGTGTAGGAGATCACTGTGGCCTCGCCATTGTCCTCGATGCTCATTTTCTTCAACGATAGAGGGGGGCGGGCGATGTACTGAGAGAGGGCTTCCCTGCTCTTCTCATCTGATCCATACAACCTGAGTTTTGCATCAATAGAAAATCCAGAGTTTCTCCAGCTGAGCAGATTAGAAGCAAAGTCTTCTGTTATAAGTTCTCTGTTTAGAAAAAAACAAATTACTCTTCGCCTAAAACATTCCGTCATCTTATCAAGGGCATGAATCTGTATGAATACAAAACTCCCATTATTATCAAAGCCTCCCTCTAAGATGATTCCGTGGAAATGGGAATTAGCTCTAAGCATGTCCCCAAATGATTGATATACAAGAGCACCTCCTGATAGTATTTTTCGGCCAGCCGCTTCTGTATAGAAATCCTCTATCAAAGCATAAATTAGCTTTGACAGGTCAGAAAAAAGCTTCTTATCATTCTTTAAAAATATACGAAGTGCTTTAGGTATCGAAAACGTAAAAAATTTATGCGGCAGCTTAAGCAATACTTCATTTACTAAATACTCACCAAAAAGCAAGGTCCGCTTTTGCGAGCAGCTTGGATAAAAAAGAAACTGTTTGCATGAAAAAGGAACAAAAAAATCATGATTACATTCAGGATTAGTGCATTTCACTCGAGCAACTCCTTCATGATAATCACCGCATTTCAAATATTCCTCTACTACTGCAATAATTCTCTCTAAGCTATACCGTCCGCATTCTTCTGCATATTTTTCATCATAACTTTCCACAAAACTGTTAAAATGCTTCTCTAATATAGTATGGAGAACAGTTCTCCCCCTGGGAATATATTCCCCTGATGGAGAAATACCTTGAGATTTGAATGATAATACATTACCCCCCACATAAATCTATAAGAGGAAAAAAGCTCATTTTGCATTTAAAATGCTCCCTGATTACCTTTTAATGCAAGAATATAATCAGCTTCATTATCAATAATATCTGCTGCAATATCTTTCTGACACCCCATAGCATCAATTATTATAATACAACCATTTATATCCAATAACTTCAATAATTCCGGAATTGCAGTAATCTCATTTGATTTCTCATCTACCTTTATCTGACCTAATACCATATTATTTTTACTAAGGCCATGCACTCACCATGTGAATACAAAGAGGGGGCAGGGCACCTACATATCCGTGAGCCCGGAGGGATCCTTAACCAAGAATATCTTAAAATTGATAAATATTGATGCCAATGTCAAGAATCTGATGGGAGCAAGGGAAATACTGGAAGTGGGCATTGCCGAGCTGGCCGCTGAACACGCGGATAAGGGTAATCTAAATGCTATGCTGCAGAGTCTTATAAAGCTGGAAGAATCGGTTCGGGAAAATGATCCGGTCAGCTCAAAATATGACCTTGAGTTTCATCTGGCCCTGGCAGAGAGTTCCCATAATCCGATACTGCTCAAACTGAGTTCGGCGCTCAGGTCTTCAATGGAAGAATTTTTTTCTGAGATTGACCAGACAAAAAAGGGAGTGAGCTGCCACTGGAAGGTTTTCAAGGTAATAGAAAAAAAAGATGCGGTATATGCCAGCAGGGCAATGAGAGCGCTGCTTAACATGACGGAACATGAATACCTCCGCCAATGAATGTTGTAAAGGAAGCTCAAAAGCTGATTGCCATACCAAGTGTTACCGGTAATGGGGGCCGGATCGGTGAATATCTCTATGCCAGGTTTCGTGAATTGGGCTGTGATACCCGGCTGATCGAGGCAGCGCCGGGTCGTTACAATGTAACGGCCTATTGGGTGATGAGATGATAGAGATAATCCTTAATAGTATCTTTTGTGATCTCTTCGATGGGCTGGTTGCAGTACTCCAGAAAGGAGATAATATTACGGTAATAGGTATCTTGAGTTTTGGGACTGTAGGCTTTTAAGGCGATATCCCTTTTGTAGCGTTTTAAGGTATGTTCAAACATGATTTAACCTCCATTAAAATATTTATTAACGGGGGTTATAGCAGATGTTCAGTAGAAGGAAAGCATTTTGTTGAGTTGTGAAGTCACCGCCTTCAGGCGGTTTTGTTCAAAGGTTAGGAGGGTATCCGCAGTTGACTGATCTCAAATTAGATCTTGATAAAGAAAAATCTGAATAATTAGAAATAAATCCTTTATTCAGAATAAAATAGTCAATTGCGGATCACCCTCCTGTTATATAGTGTTTTTAAAGATTCAGAACCATCCTTTTAGTTAACAAATATTTCCATTTGCTTAAAATAGATTAATTGAATAAAATTATTGTCATTTTAATTTTGAAATCACTGAATATAATTTAGTTCTATGATTTTCAATAATAAAACTATTTCCACCTCTATTAATTTGTTTTTTTGCAAGAATATTTATTACCTTTAATAATCCTTGCTTTGTTGGATTTTCAAAATTTTCATTAGCTTGATTAAATGTTACTTTAATTTCTGCAATTAAACAATTTCTTACAACATCAAAATCAGTGTGTGTTATTAGACCTTTTTTCTTTTCAAGTACTTCTTCAAAATGAGCATAAGTAAAACATTGTATGATTAAATCCCTGACTTTGCTTGGAGTTAGGTTAACAGTATCATCCTCTGTAATTTCCCATTCTTTTATTTCTATTAATGAGTCCACTCTAGAATGGTAGTAAAATCTATAATCTGTGTCAAGCTCGTTGTAGCCTTGAGATACACAAAATCCCAAAAAATCGTGTGGAAAATCTTTCCAATTCCTCATAAACCTGAAAATAAGGCAAAAATTCGTTGAAATTAAATTTAAAATATCCAATATTCAGAAAAACAATAAAAAAGTGTGAATATTCGAGCACTTATAACAGATCGCTTCCTTCAAAAGTGAGCCCCGAGAAGGTTTGTTCAAAATAATAAATCAGCTAAATCAACTTATAAAAGACTCTCCTGTTCCAGGAGGCGCCCTGCCATTCTTGATAAGATGCTGCATTATTCTGTCAATCTGTTCCGGCTCCATAATAAAAGCGATAATACGCATTTCAGATCCACATTTACTGCAAATTAACGGATCAATACCGTATACTTTCTGGATAAGACGGGCCCAGGCTGACCTCTTCGCTCCCCCTTTTACCTCCTGACTCTGTACTTCAGCATCGTATTCATCTTTGGTATCATCCGGATCTTCCTGTTTTTTAATCCAGCCATCCGGAGCAAGACGCATTACATTAGGCATAGTTTTCCAGATACCTCCCGTTCGAGATGAATAAAGACCATAATATCGTACAAGGTGAACTCTATCCGGTGGTATATGCTTACTAAAGCTGCAATAAAATCCTCTCCATTAAAAATTTTGAAGTTTTCACCAAAATAATCATTGTACTTTGTCTTAAATAAAGCCCGTTCAACATTCTAATTGTATTGCACATAAGTAATTAAACAGCACACCTTTGAAAAGTAACTCAAAATTCACTTCTTTAGGGGGTTTTTAGGCCCTTAAAGGAGAGAAAACGATAAAAAGTAACTCAAGATTGAAAAGCAAAAATGATGAAAGTAACTCAAGTTTTTTCCTGCTTTCTCCAAATGCCTGTTTCATGTAATATTCTATAATATATGAATTTATAGACTATTTTTCTTGACCGCTGCACCCCTAAAATATTGAACACTAATATTGAACAGGGGTTCAGACATGTCAAGAATACGCACCTTCCAGGAGGCCGATTTCCTGAAGTATTTCCGGCAGATCAACAAACGTGCCATCAGACAAATATTGTCACAACATCGATCTACCGGTCCAATCGGTTATGCAACTTCGCTGGTATTAGCTCGTATTCTGAAAGTCAAAGAGCGCATCAGCTCTGATCGAGAATTGAGCGAGAAGCTGGCCAGGATCCAGATCTATCGTGAAGCTGTTGGCATCAAGCGCAATAGGATCCCTGCCCATAACACGTTCAATACGCTCCGCAGTCGGTTGGGGGTGGAAGGCTTTGTCCAAGTCCATAAACACTTCGTTCTTCAAGCCTACAAGATCGGCTTGCTCGCTCCGCCAATACCAGATCTTCCAGAGGTTGTAAAAGGTAAAATCATACTCGTAGGAGATTCAACCTTTCTAAAGGCGGTGGCCCGTACCAAGGGGCAAAAGGATGAGAATGACAACTGGATATTTACCGATGACAGCATTGCTTTTGGAAAGCCCCACCACAAGCATAAATATCCTGTAGGCCATCGCGCTCATACACTCATAGCCGTCAGTGGAATTCCTGTGGTTAGCCTCATCGCCCCCGCAAACGAAAGTGACCAGGCCCATATTTTACCGCTATTAAAGACTTTACGGGCTCGTTATCCAGACTTACCCTTTGTTTGTGTGATCCTCGATGCCGGCTATGATGCAGAGGACCTACACCGAGACATTTATACCGACATGGAAATCACACCAATCATCATACGTAAACCCTCGATTAAGTGGGGTCCAAAGCTTGCCGAGACCGGTACTCCTCTCTGCCAGTTTGGATATCCGACTCGGCGCAAGGGAATCGAATATAATCATGGTCGGACCAAGTTTGCTTGTTATCACGCTTGTCTTGAAGATCCCCAGGAACTCATCTTTACCTGTGATCACTTGCGTTCTAAGAGCCGTTTTGGTTGGATGACTCATACATACTTCAAAGATGATTTCCGCCGGCAGGGTCCGGCGGTTCCAGGCTCAAGGTTGTATGAACGCCTTAAAACACTCCTCACCGGAATTGAACGTTACTACGGACTCACAAAAGAGAACCGCTATTACATGGAGCACAACAATACTTACATGGGTCACGACAATGTCCTCATTCATGTGATCGAACATGATATCGTCGCAACCCTGGATATCCTATATGAACATTCGAAAACGGGGAAATGAAGCGACGTTCTCGACATCTAATATTGAACGGGCTCAAATAAACAATACGGTATTCAGATTGATTTTGAAAATGATAAGCAGTCAAAGCGGTTAGATAATGATGTCGGTATCGTTCTCTTTCAAGCGGTTCGTGAGCTGTTGATGAATACCGTTAAGCATGCCCAGGCAAAAAAGGC
>JAUWZD010000098.1 GCA_030615505.1 Spirochaetales bacterium
TGCGTTGTGGTAAGCGGATCGAACTTGGATAAGAAGTATTTCAAGGAAGCATTAGGACTGTAGTGGAAAGGCCAGAAGATTAAAAACTCTTTTGAATCAAATGAGATATCTAGCAATTAAATTATGCGACGTTCTTAAAAGTAGATAGGATTATACACTGGGGGGAGAGCGCTACTTCGAAGAAAATTCCGGGAATCTCTTAGAGGGGCTACTTATTTATTCTCTGTCAACAGCAGCAATTTCCCGTGGAGACCACTGGTATACTTACCGTTTTCTATTCCTATCTTTCCATTAACGATCACGTATTCAGTTCCTGTGCTGTACTGTCGTGCATCGGCATAGGTGGCATTTTCTCGAATTGTTTCAGGATCGAAGATGGCAATGTCAGCTTTGTATCCTTTTTTGAGGATTCCCCGGTCCATCAACTGAAGGAAACTTGCCGGAAGGGAGGTCATCTTCCTTATCCCATCTTCCAGAGTCAAAACCTTTTCTTCCCTCACATATCTCTGTAGCACTCGAGCCTGGCTGCCAAAGGAGCGGGGATGTCCGTTTCTGGGTCTTTCCTCCTCGGTTACGATGGGTGATGCTTCGCCATCGCTGGAAAACATCAACCAATCCTGTTTCATCGCGTATTTCATCTCCTCTTCTGACATGGCTCCTCCGGATTGATACACATCCGGCTCGTCTATAACGATATCTGCTGCAACATCAAAGGCATCCCTGCCTTGCTCCTGAGCGAGGTCAGAAATGAGCTTGCCAATCAAATGAGAGTTTTTATCGGCAACCATTACAGTGTAATTATCCCACCCCCACATGGCGATGGGGCCCGGATCATGAGGGTATCCGGTCTCGGTTAGCTTCTTGATCTGCTCTCTTTTTTCTTTATCTTTCAAGGCTTTTATCACCTCATCGTTATATTGTTCTCTCAGTTTTTGCCTCTCCTCTGCCGGCAAACTCGTGTCTCTCATCTTTTTTTGGAGCCCTGCCAGTGGTTCCATATCCTTTGGAATCATAAAAACCGATCTCAGGTATCCTGTTGCCGCTTTTTCATAGGGATACATATCTGCCGTGATTGGGATTCCTCTTGCTCGGGCTTCGTTGATCACATCCACAGCTTCTTTCATCATTCCCCAGTTACTCTTTCCGCATACCTTAAAATGGGCTGCATTGACTCGGATTCCCGTCTCCTCGGCAATGCGAATGGTTTCCTCTGTGGCTTCAGGTACTCGAGAGCACTCGTCTCTTTGATGACTGGAATAAACTCCTCCGAATTCTGCTGCGATTTTCGTTAAAGCAATGACCTCTTCCGTACTCGCATATCGATTAGGGATGTACTCTAAACCCGCGCTTACTCCCCAGGCGCCTTCTTCCATGGCTTTTCGAACGATAGATTGCATTTTTTCGATTTCTTCCTGCGTGGGTTCACGCGGATCGACTCCTAACACTGCTCTCCGCACATCTCCCAATCCCACCAGATGGATAGCGTTTGTTCCTATGCCTTGCTTTTCCCATAACTCCTTAGTCTTAGCGATCTCAAAGGTTCCATACGAGCAGTTTCCAGTGACCACCGTGGTCGTACCCTGGATTAGGTAATTGAGATTAGCTTTGGATTCAGGATCGCCAAGCCCGTCTTCACAGTGGGTATGCATATCGATAAATCCAGGGGAAACCACCAACCCTTTAGCATCGATGATTTTTGCTGCCTTTTTCCCCTCAAGATTCCCGATTTCGGCTATAGTATCACCTTTGATTCCCACATCGCCAGAGAACATAAGATTACCAGTTCCGTCTACGATTTTTCCGTTTGTTATAAGGATGTCAAAGTCACCCTCATCTGGAGCTGTTCCCCTGCAACTGGACAAAAGAAAAATAGCCATTAAAAAACAAAAGACGATTGAAATGAGACGTTTCGTCATCGGTATCCTCCATTTAAAGAAAAAATCATTCCTGCTTTTGGAATTTAATCGTTATGTCTAAACTCATTAAAATATTATGAGATACTGCATATCGAATAAAAAAATCTTTGTCAAGAAAATAGCGTTGTTGACCACCCCATATTTTGTGTGATATTGTCATCCCAGCTTCAGTTTATTTCATCATTTTGCTTTAGAGGAAAAATCGAAATTTGTAAGAGGAAGGATTCAATGCCAGACAGAAAACTGTATTCAATCTTAAAATATGGCCTATATTTATGGGTATTAACGGTTCTGGTGGCAACGCCAGTTTTTGCCCAGGAAGGAAACAATATAACCAGCAAAGTTGCAAAGATTGATTCCGTTCTCAACTATTACCATGAACAAGGAATTCTTAACGGTGCTGTTCTTGTCGCAGAAACGGGTAAGGTCATCTATCAAAAAGGATTTGGTTATGCCAATATGGATACCAAGGATCCACTCGAACCAAAATCCAATTTCCGATTAGCATCAATATCCAAGCAGTTCACTGCCATGTGCATCATGATGTTAGAAGAACAGGGTAAACTAAACTATTATGATAATTTCCAAAAATATATACCTGAATTGAGATATGAAGGAGTTACCATTCGACATCTTCTTTGGCACACAAGTGGAATGCCGGATTACGTAGATCTTATGGACAAGCATTGGGATCCTGATAAATACTATGTCAATGATGATGTATTAAAGATGATGACAAAGCATCTCCCTGAGAAACATTTTGAACCTGGCGAGAGATATGAATACAGTAACACTGGATATGTGTTGTTAGCGTCGATTGTAGAGCAGGTGTCAGGTGTTTCATTCAAAGAATTTGTTCAACAAAACATATTCGATAGAATTGGAATGTCGAGTTCGGTTATACCGATCGGCGAAAAAGAATTTGAGGAAATGGCCAATCGGGTTTATGGATATGATATGACGGAAAATGGGGGGCATGTTGACAATGATTATAATCATTACAATGCTTATGGAGATGGCGGAATATATTCCAATCTAATTGATTTGTTCAAATGGAATGAAGCGTTATATACAGAGAGATTGGTAAAACAGGAAACCCTTAAAGAGGCATTTAAACCTTATGTGTTAAACAATGGTTTCGTTGGTGATTATGGATTTGGCTGGTCAGTGCGTGAAATTGATTCCAACAAGATAGTTGCCCATTCTGGTGGGTGGGTTGGTTTTCTTACATATATTTTTAGGGATATAACAAATAAACATTGTGTAATAATCTTAACAAATAGGGGGAACAGAGACGCAACAGCATTGCACAAAGCATGTTACAATATTTTGATGGACAAACCCTACTCGGCCACGATTTTTATAAGAATAATGTAAAACATCTGGAGCATTGAATTTTTTTTGAGTGGAGAACTATGGCAGATTTCAATAACACCCGCCCCGTAGGCGCGAGTGTCAATCGGCGCAGACTTGGTTGGCGTCATGTTGCCCCTTCCCGCGGACTACTCGGTAGGATTGACCTCACCAAACACCCCATTGAGGACCTGCCGCAGGCGTGGGAGTATCGACAACTCGCTCTGATCCTCGTTGAAGTACCCCGTGTAGACTGCCACCAGATCGCGATCAGGATTCACCAGGAGTCCCTGTCCGGCCCAGCCCCCCTTATACACGTCGTTGTTGGTGTAGACCATATCCCACTGGTAGACGTTGTGCTTGGCTATTCCTTGCGCAAGCTCATCCGGCGCACCCCACCGGGCATTGGCCAACAGCTCGGGTCGGCCGCCATTCTTGAGCGTCTCGATGTGTTGGTCGGAGATGATCTTCTTATCGGTGACGACCGAGTAGCTCGGTGTGAACAGCAGGCCGAACCGAGCAACGTCACGGAGTCTGCCGAGGAAGCCGCCCGCAAACATCGGGACGCCGTAGCGGGGCGCCAGAAAGGCCGCGTCGCTCTCGGTACCGATCCGCGTCCAGATCTCGCGTGAAAACGCGTCCTGAAAGGGCATCCCCGTTAGCTTTTCCACCAGCCAGCCCAGGATGTAGGTGTTGATCGAGCCGTACTCGAAGGAGGTCCCCTGCTCGGCGTATCTGCCCACCTTGAGTCCAGCGATGTACTCGTTAGGGGTTGTCGGCAGATCCATCGTCCCAGTGGGCTTCACCGGTCGTCTCCATGAGGCGGTAATAGCAGGATGTTGTGTCGTAGTACTCCTCCGAGCAATCGACGCCGGTGGCCATATCCAGGATGTTCCTGACGGTGATCCCTGCATACGAGGACTGAGACAGCTCTGGGATATATGTGTCAATACTCTTGTCGATCTCCACTTGCCCCCGATGCTCGAGGATACTCACCACCGCAGAAACCAGCACCTTGGTCACCGACCAGAAGATGGGTCTCTCATAGGGTTCCATCCGCGGATAGTCTTCAAACACGACCTTGCCCCGGTGCATAATGACCACGCCCATGCAGGTCGACAGATCGCTTTTCAGGAAGTCGGCAAACCGTACCTTCCCATTTGGTGTATCCACCTCGTGGTCGGCGATCTCAGACATCGGATGGCGCTCGAGCTCCCGGACAGGTCCGGCGCGGTACACATTGACCGTCGGAAAGATGCGGTTGAGGTTCTTGTTGTTCCAGGCCATGTCCTGGCCATTGACGGTCCACCACGAGGTGTTCTTCGGCAGTTTCTCGATCTGGTGACGAACCTCGTCGACGGTTGCAGCCGACTCGAACCGCTCGAGTTCATCGGCCACGAGCACCGTCCCCGGGCCTGGAGCTTGCTCAGTCGTCGTGCACCCCGCCACCAGCAGGGCCAGCGATAGACAGTAATACGTGATAAGTCTGATTGATTTCATTTTTCCCTCCTTTATACAGTTTTCCTTAAGGATGAGAATAATATAATACCATTGCAGAAGAATGCAATAACACATCAGGGTATGCGGGAACAGGGGAGAGAGCGGCCAGTTAGGCGCAGTTCTCTGTGTCTCTGGACAGCGATTCGAACCCCAATTCCATGATCCAGAGCCATATGTTCATGCAGACTCCTCCCCATTTGTCACCAGAAATGCTTAAAATCGCCTACATTTGTGTACGGTTGCTAAAACAAGCGAAAGCTGAAATACAATGAGAAAGCTGTGGTTTATCAGGGATAATCGGTGAAGAAAGGATTGGTAGCGGGGGCTGGATTTGAACCAACGACCTCCGGGTTATGAGCCCGAAGGTCTAACTGTGTCCATACTATGCCCAAAATTTGTCAAGAATATAGAAAAATCCGTTAAAATATCGAAAAATCTCGAAATTCCAAACGCCTGATTTCCGACCGTTTACAGGGGAATTCCCCTATTCTTTCGTGCGCTTCTTTTTTTTGTGCTTCTTACACACGGTAGAAGTCGTGGGTTCAAATCCTGTATCGCCCACCACTTTTTTATCAATAACTTGTGGGATCTCGGGAGCCACAAAATCATCAGGTGTGACCAAAACTGTGACTATATTTGGAGATGGCAGCAGGGAAATGACAGAGAGATGAGTTTTAACCGGAGTATGAGGAGCTAGTTGATTTTCCCGGAAAGGGAGAATACATTGAAGTAGGAACGAGGATAGTTCTTCACACCCCGTAATATTGTTCGCTTAATGGTGCAAATGCTAGATCCAAGTGAAGATGATATGGTGTGTGATCCTGCTTGTGGAAGCGCCGGTTTTCTGATTATGGTTCTAGATCATGTCCGACAAAAAATAGCCAAAGAGCTATTCCCAAAAGAAAAGGATATACTTCTTCATGACCGTGCAAATAATGATCCAAAGGTAATCCGAAAACGAAAAAGTGTCAAGCGAGATCTGAAATCCGACAATCATTCCCTAAAGACATTTCATGCCCACACTTTTAATCCAAAGGAGGCAGATCGATGCCCATTCGCCGGGCATCGTCCTTCATGATGCGCATCAGTGCCTTGAGCGAATCGTCCGGCAGCGGTTCCGCTTTATAGGAGCTAATAATTCTCTCGACTTCCTCGCACGCCCGATCCCAGGCGCTCTTTTTCCCATGACTCGTCCAGACATCATATGTATCGCGGTCAATCACCGAACCGGCCTGATACATTTCCTCACGAAACCACCGAAGAGTCTCTTTCGAAGTCAAAAAATGTGTGCCGTCGTAAATATCCCCGTACAGATCGCCACCCAATCGATCTCCCCGGGCTTCGATACCCCTGACCAGTCGGAGAGCCATACCGCAGATCTCGTTATCCAGAACGAGTTTTTCCAGACTCTGACAGCTCTCGAAATTCAGCATACCCGGACCGGAGATGACGTTCGCACCCGCTAGAGCCGCAACGAGCGCTCCCATTCCTGTCTCCAACCCCGCCTGTCCGTCGACGATTTTAGCGTCGGAAAGTCCCATATAGGCATGAGTGGGAAGCCCCAGATGTTTCCCAATCTGCACATGAGCCGCATTGATCATCATTGTCTCCACGGCTCCCATGGGTGTCGTCCCTTTCCGCATATCAAACGCCGCGGGAGAACCCCCAAAAATGATCGGCGATCCCGGGTGGGCTAATTGGTGAATGACAATACCACTCAGGTTTTCGGCAGTCAATTGCACCAATGCGCCGGCCAGCATCACCGGAGACGTGGCTCCGGTCAGGGGCATAGAGATCAGTTCGGCGGGAATCTCCGCCTTGGATGCATCGATGAGATCCTGACAAGTCAAGTTGCTCCATTTCAAGGGCGGTGAGGGGCAGCAGTCAAAAATTGCCAGAGGCTTCTCTCTAAGCGCTCTTTCACTCCCCCGGACTGCCACCAGCATATCTTTCATGATCTCAAAACTCTCCAGAGCAAAAGTACCAGTCACTACCGGTTTCTTGCTGAACTGCAGTCCGATGTATAACCGATACCTGTCCTGCATGGCGCTAGGGACATCGGTGGAAATCATCTCTGTACTCTGTGCCGCAAGGTTGGGGAGGGCATCGGTCAATGTCGCAAAACGGATGAGATCCACGGTTACCGGATCTCTTTCTTCCAATGTAACCGGATCCAAAATCGTCAAAGCCCCGGAGCCTGGATCAAAGTGATTCGCATCACCTTCCAGATTCATCGCCAGATCACCACTGCGGTCATACACTTTGATGGAATGAGGCGTGGTTTTCAGGGACTCTTCGACAAGGTTTTCCTTGAACGACACCGTTTGCCCTTTACATTCGCATCCTGCGTCTGCTAGAAGCCGTAACGCTTCATCGTTCTCTACGAGCACGCCCGTTTTTCCCAGAACATCCAATGCTTCAGAAACAATCTGATCAATGAACGATTCGGACAGCATGTCTAGCTTTGGTCTTCTCGTCTCTAACATAGTATCCTCCTTCATTATTGTATATCATATATCATTCTTGAAAAGAATTTATCTTTCTTTCAGTACCATAAATTGCATATTCCCCAAAATACAGCCTTTTTGATCAATTCGTGATATTCATCAATCCCTTGACCAAATCCACCGAATGCGTTTCCCAAAGATTCTTCCCAAACCGCTTTAAAGAAATAAAGGAACAGAAACAATTCATTTCCTCCATTGGCCTTTTTCTGAATCTTCCCATAAAATCTTCCTTTGATATAAAGTCAAAAGCAAACTGTGCCCAAACTGTGCCCAAAATTTGTCAGAAAAATCGAAAAATATGCAAATATATCTAAAAATATCGAAACCCCAACGGCCTGAAAAATCAACGTTTTCCAGAGGTCACCCCTTATATTTTTCGCTTTCCCTTCTTTTTGTGCCTTTTACACACGGTAGAAGTCACAGGTTCAAATCCTGTATCGCCCACCACTTTCTTTTCAACAACTTGCGTGATCTCGGGAGCCAAAAAATCATCAGGTGTGACCAAAACTGTGACTATATTTGGAGATGGCGGCAGGGAAACGACATGGTATAAATGCTTGTCACTCAGGTGCGCATAGATCTCTGTTGTCATGCATTCCTCCTAGCTTAAGATTATTACAAATAATCTGTAGCTTAAGAAATGCACTCATCGGTCCGAATTTAGCTGAAACGCCACATACTTTAGGAGTTTTCCCCATTTCACTTTACAGAGCTAATCCCATCACTCTTCTGCCTCAGTTCCCTTCCCCTTTACGTACTTGGCGAACCAATCCAGATACCTTGTATACTTATCCTTGACGTATGACGGTGTCCCGATGCCGTGGAACTCGCCGGGGTAGACCACCAGCTCGGTGATCCTGCCGAGCCTCTTGAGCGCCATGTAGAGCTGCTCAGAGTTAATGACCGGGACGTTCCAGTCCTTTTCTCCGCACAGGATCAGCGTCGGCGTTGTGATGTTCTCCACCCGGTTGAAGGGCTCCATTTCCTCCCACATCTCACGGTTCTCCCACGGCAGGCCGAGCTCGAACTCCCACCAGCGCTGATACTGGTCGTGGCCGTAGTTGGAAATGTAGATGAAGGTGCTGGCGCCGGTGCAGGCCCCCTTGAACCGGTCGGTCCTGGTGATCACGTGGTTGGTCAGCTCGCCGCCGTACGACCAGCCGCAGACCCCGAGCCGGTCGGGGTCGCCGTATCCCCTTGCGATCACGTCGTCGACCGCCGCCATCACGTCCTCGTAGGCGATCCCTTCCAAGTCCTGCCAGGTGGCCATGCAGAAGTCCTGGCCATAGCCGGTGGAGCCGCGCGGGTTGGGCATCACCACCACGTAGCCCGCAGCCGCGAAGATCTGGCCTTCGTAGCTGAAGCTGTGGTCGTACTGGGATTGGGGCCCGCCGTGGATCTTGAGCACCACCGGGTACCGGAAGTTCGAGTCGAAGCCCGGCGGCTTGATGATGAAGCCTTCGATCTCGGTGCCGTCCCCGCTGGGAAACTGGACATGCTCCACTTCTCCCAGCCGCAGACCGGCGAGCAGCTCGGCGTTGACGTGGGTCAGCTGCTGCAGGTCGCTATCCTTCAGCAAAAAGATCTCGGCCGGCAGATGCGGCCGCGAGACGAGTGCTGCGATCAGGCCTTTGGGGCCCTTCACGTAGCGATCCACCGAACTCTCTCCGCCGATCAGGACCTCGTGGTCGCCTCCTTTTGCCGGAATCCGGACCAATCTTGATTCGGCGCTGTCCTCGAGCACGAAGAAGATCGACCGGCCGTCGGCCGAAAAGCGGGGGGAGTAGATATTGCGGTCGAGCTCGCGCGTCAGGATCCGGGAGCTGCCGCCGCCCGCTGGGGTCACCGCCAGGTGGCGGGTCGCATAAAGCATGGCCGCAGTGTCAGGGGCCGACCGGTGCGCGATTTTACTGCTGTCCGGGGACCATGCAGGCGCCGAGTCCGGGCCCGGGTCGGAGGTGACCTGGATCAGGGTCCGACCCTTGTCGGGATTGTCCGCCGCCACCACCCAGATGTCGGTGTTGTAGTTGCTGTCCGGCTCGGCAGTGCGGTTGCTGGTGAATGCGATCATCCTGCCGTCGGGCGACCACACCGGCTCGGTGTCGTCGTAGTCCCCCGATGTGATCTGCGTGGTCGTTTTCGACTTCACGTCGAACACATAAAGATGAGTTCGCAGGCGGTCGAGATAGCCGACATAGTCGGACTTGAACTGGAGGCGGTCGATCACCCACGGCGGCTTAGTCATTTTTTTCTTCTTGCCGCTCTTTTTTGCCTCCACGTCTTCGGGTCGCGGGTCCTTGAGCACCAGCACCATCCGCGCGCTGTCGGGCGACCACTCGTAGGAGCGGACGCCCTGCAAGATGTCGGTCAACTGCTGTGAGTCACCGCCCTTGCGGAACAAGGTCCAGACCTGGGTCTTGCCTTCCTTGGCCGCTGACAAAAACGCCAGATAGCGACCGTCTGGGCTCCAACGCGGCCGCCATGCACTTTTGCCCTTGGCGGTCATAGGAACCGCATCGCCGCCATCGATGGGCGACATCCAGATCCGGGTCTGGGAGGACTCCTTCTCAAGATCGGTGGTGGAGATCGTGTAGGCCACCCACTTGCCGTCCGGACTGATCTGCGGATCACCCACGTCGCAGAACCGGAAGTAGTCGTCGACCTTCATCGGTCGTGCAGGTGTGTCGGTTGCACCGGCTGATGGTGCGATAACGATGACGATGACGCCGACCATAACGAGCAGATGTGGCAAGCGGTTCACGATCCTTCCTCCTCGGTTTAAAGATAAAAACTTCCTTTCTCTCACAATTTTCTTCATTTTCCACTCCCTAACATCCTGAAATTAAATTATAAAAACTCAAAACGACAAGTTCAAAGATTTTATAAAGCAGCACAATTCAATCAAATCCCACTGACGTATAAGTTCTCGATAGACATCTCCCCGTAATCAGCAGAGAGCAACTAAGAGAGACCATAACTAATAAATAGCATAAGATAAATCGAAAACAGATCTCTTCGACGATCGGATATGTAAAGCGGATTATCATTTATTAGTCACTTTTGCAACAATGATGTTAGCAACATTACTTTCCCTTAGCAACTTATTGAAATCGTTGAGATCTTTATTGATAAGTTCGTTGTATTCGCCTGTATAAGAAGAGAGTTGATTGCTCAGCACTTCATGCGCTTCCTTTTGTTGAGTCGTGGGTGCAAAATCAGTTTGCGCTATACCAGAGGCAAGAACTGAGGGTCTTTCGTATAACTTTTCGGGCCAACGTAGACCATCACGATCATACCTGCCCGTATATCCCACGGGGATGAAATTATCCTCCAAAGCGATAAACTTCTTATCCAGCTCTTTGCTTTTATTCAAGATCTGTTCAGCATTTTTGTTGCCTTCAAGGATTTCTTGTAAATCATAAATCTGCTTCCTGATCCATTCAATTTTATTGATCATTTTTGCAACAGAGTTCATATTATCATGAATCTCATGCAAAACCTTTACTTGAGCTTTAATGTCCTCTATACTCCCAACTGAATGCGGATCTTTTTTTACAATGAGTTTTTGAGTAAATTCCTTCTCACCAACAGTAAGTTTAACCACATAAGTCCCCGGTATTACTTTGGGCCCTTGGTTATCACCTCCATCTAAATAAGGTCTCCATCCTTCAGGCCCTACAACGACATGCGGATGCCCCACAGGACATGTTCTTAGCTTGATTTCTGTGGATGGTTCATACCGTAAATCCCACCAAATACGATTAGTGCCTTGCTTTTTAGGCCCTTTAAGAGTCCGTATCTTCTGGCCTTTTTCATCTAAAATGCTTATTTTAACCTCATCCTTTGAAGCATTCTTTAAATAGTAATTAAGAGAAGCTCCGTAAGGCGGATTTTCTCCCCTGCATTGGTCGCGGGGATCTACGACATGAGGAGCTTTAAAGAGAAATCGATACGCTTGCCTTGGAGCAAAAAGATGGATATCGGATTCAATAACCTCTGGAGTAAGCTGTTGCAGTGGTGTAATGTCATCCAGGATCCAAAAACCCCGGCCATAGGTGCCGATCACCAGGTCGTTGAAATGCTCCTGGATAGTAAGCCAGTGCACTGGGGCATGAGGGAGGTTGTTTTGGAGAGGAATCCAATTTTTACCATCATTGAAGGAGACGTACAAAGCATTCTCTGTTCCCAGGTAGAGCAGACCCTTCCGTACTGGATCTTCCCTTACGCAGTGTGCATAGCTCAACTCACTCTTGGGAATATCTGAGCTAATTGATGTCCAGTTTTTTCCATAGTCGGTTGTCTTATAGACATGTGGATCTCTATTATTAACCTGATGAAAATCGATCGTTATGTAGCAAGTCCCAGCTTCGTATCGTGAAGGCTCTATATTGCTCACCGTGCCCCAGGGTGGTAAGTCGGGAAAGTTTTTGGTTACATTGCTCCAATGAGAGCCACCATCTCGAGTGACATGCACTAATCCATCATTGCTTCCCGTCCAGATCAATCCTTGTTCAATAGGAGATTCGGCGATTGCGAAAAGCACACAGCAATAAGTAGGGGGCGTATCGTCGCGAGTAATTCCTCCAGTTAACTGTTGTTTGCTTTTGTCATTTGTAGTCAGATCGGGACTGATAATTTCCCAACTTTCTCCCCCGTTAGTCGTCTGGTGTACATATTGGCTGCCAACATAGACTTTGTTATGATCGTGGGGTGAAATGGCAATAGGAAAAGTCCATTGCCAGCGATACTTCGCAGTAGAGGCAGCCCAGCCATAATTATTTATGGGCCAAACATCAACGGCACGGCTGTGACCCGTACGTAAATCAAAACGATCCAACCCCTCGAAATTACCAGACCAGATGATATTGTTATCCATGGGATCCGGAATAGCAAAACCACATTCAGAACCTCCTACGGAATGCCACAATCCTGAGGGGATTCCTCTTTTGCCAAAAAGGCTGTTGCTGGGACCTCGGAAGGAGGGGCCATCCTGCCGATTTCCATAAACATAGTAAGGGATCTGATTGTCGACATACACGTGATACATCTGAGCAATAGGAAGGGAAACACCATGCCAGCTTTCGCCCCGGTTGGTGGAAATACTAACGTGATGATCATTACCCACAACCATGCGGTCCGGAATCAAGGGATCGATCCACATGTCATGATTATCTCCACCTACCATATTCGTTACTCTTTTAAAGTTCTCACCCCCATCGAGTGACTTGCCCATCGTACCTGCAATGGTATAAATCTCATTGTGATCATCGGTAGCAATGGTGCACCGTGTATAATAAAGAGGTCTATTGATCAGCATATGGTCGTGATTGACATGCTTCCAGGTCTCACCGCCATCATCCGACCTCCAGAGCCCTTCATCTTCCGTCTCAATGAGGGCATAGACACAATCAGAATTGCTCGGTGCCACAGCCACAGCAATCTTACCCATCTCAGTTTCTGGCAGTCCCTTACCAGTAAGGCGCTTCCACGTAGTGCCGCCATCCTTAGACATATAAAGACCACTGCCCGGACCTCCGCTCCACCTGCCCCAAGTTCTTATAAGCATCTGCCACATTCCTGCAAAAAGAATGCGCGGATTATTGGGGTCCATGGCAATATCAGAGCAGCCGGTGTTCTCATCGACAAAAAGTACTTTCTCCCAGGTCTTCCCCCCATCCAGTGTGCGAAAAATTCCCCGTTCCTGCTGAGGGCCATAACAATGGCCCATTGCGGCAGCAAATACAATGTTTGGGTCTTTAGGGTGGATTATAACCCTGCCTATCCTACCGGTTTTCTCAAGACCCATGCATTGCCAGGTTTTACCAGCATCCGTAGATTTATAGATACCTATCCCCTGAGAAATGTTACTGCGGATGAAGGTTTCACCCGTACCTGCCCAGACTATATTGGAATCTGAGGGTGCAATAGCTAATGAACCGATTGATGAAACGGGCTGATCATCAAAAATGGGTTTCCAATTGATACCTCCATCAATGGATTTCCATATACCTCCTGAAGCTGCACCAATATAGTACACATTTGGATCACCAGGGATTCCAACAACTGCGATGGTTCGATTACCAATTGGGCCTATATGGCGTAATTTGAATTGCTTATAAATCTCAGGGCTTATCTCCTGAGAATAACTTAATGCCACAAAGCCGGTAAAAATAAATAAGATTAACAGGGCAATCGTAAATAAAAATTGCCTTAAATAGATATTTTTGAATAACATATCACACCTCCAAAATTTTCTTTTATGAAAACCTACTTTTATTTTTAAATCGATAAAAAAATCATATCCTCTTCACGGAAAAAACTTCTGATGAGAAAAAAAATACAGCGAAGCATATAGCTATTTTTAATCACAATTATAAAAGATAAATTTTTTGCATGAACATAATAACTTAAAAAATCCTCATATTCCAATGCACGGTGACAAAAAAAATGAAAAAACCACTTGACAAAGCATATTGAATCAAAAAATAATAGTTTTGGGGAATTCATTAGTGGATAAATTGTCTATAAAGAACCTACCAAAATGCTTTAAAATCATAACTTTTCATGAAGGAGGAAACATGAAATTCTTCAAATTTTTTGGTTTAGCTCTACTCTGTGTCTGTTTAATAGCCGGCTCTGTTTTTGCTCAGAGACTAACCGGAAAGATCACAGGAACAGTTTCAGATTCAGATGGCATGCCACTTCCTGGAGTAGCAGTAGAAATTTCAAGTCCATCTATGATGGGAGGAGTTCAAGCCCAAGTCACGTCTACTAAGGGCAATTACAGATTTATTAACCTGCCACCCGGAACTTACAAGCTCGTTTTCAAACTGGAGGGATTCCAGACTTTAGAGAGAGGAAACGTAAAGTTATCAATAGGAAAAACGGTCAATGAAAACATGGTGTTGCAGCAGGCAACTCTTGAGGAATCTATTACGGTTACCGCAGCGTCTCCTGTTGTTGATACGACTCAATCAGGTATTTCCCACATTTTCAGCAAAGATGATCTCGAAAAATTACCCATGGGTCGATGGTCAGTTTATGATGTCATTAAACATGCTCCCGGCCTACTGATGACCTCTCAAGAAACTAGCAGGATTGTTGCTTTTGGTTCTAATTCAGAATCCAATTCCTTTCGGGTGGATGGAGTTGAATTAAGCAGTCCTGGTATTGGGGTCGGCTGGGTGTCTACCACCCAAGAAGCCTTTGAAGAAGTTGAGACTTTTGGAATGGGTGCTCCTGCTGAGTACGGGTCATTCACTGGGGCGGTCGTAAATGTTGTGACAAGATCCGGGGGCAACAGCTTTCATGGCGCCCTCTCCTACTATGGTCAGTTTAACGCTCTAACAGCTGACAATAATCCGTGGAAAGTCCTTGATCCGAGCGTTCCTCTTGAAGAAGCCGGGAATTACCCTGACAGTGCTTACTCATACCATCGCGATAAATATTTATCTGCAGCTATTAACCTGGGAGGACCTGTTGTTAAAGACAGGTTGTGGTTTTACGGCACATTTGAGAGGCAGGATGAGAAGACTGCTTATTGGAATATGTTTCCTGGTTATGCTGTAAGTTACCCTGCTAGTAAAGCGTTTTTTAAACTTTCAGCCCAGTTATCCAGTCGGCATAAATTAGCAGGCTCAATTTATTGGGAATACTCGGAATGGCCCGATGAGCCTAATTATTGGACAGAGCAATCAAGCCTTGGCATCGAAGATGCCAACACCTATTCTTGGAACTTCCTCTATAATTGGCAATTAAGTAACAGTGCTTTTTTTGATTTGAAATATGCTGGTTATAGAACCGCTGACGATTATCTACCGGTCAGTGGAGACATGGATACTTCTCCTCATTGGGATTGGGGCACTGGAGAGATTTCTGGAGGGTGCGCCTGGGTGTTGTGGCTGTGGACAGAATATAGGCATCAAGCTCATGCCAACTTCTCTTATTTTGCCGAGGATTTCCTTGGGGGGGATCACGAATTTAAGATAGGAGCCCAGTATTACAAAGGAGATTCAAGATATGCCTCAGGATATACAGGGGAGGGCTACTTCTATGATTATTACGGCGAACCTTACTATTTCTATCATAGGGATGTTTATTATGTGGGCAGCGCTGAGAACAGTTTTGGGGCATTTGTGGATGACTCCTGGAAGATTGGAGACAGGCTGACCTTGAATCTTGGGTTCAGGTTTGACTTCATCAATGCTTTTGTTCCTGAGCTTCCTATTATGGATGGATGGGCAGGGCCGACATCAGAAACAACGCCGGCAGTTAAAGATCAGATTGTCTGGAATTCGTTTTCACCACGAATCGGCTTGGTCTTCCAGTTAACTTCAGACCAGAAAACCTTGCTCAAAGCTACTTACGGCCGTTATTATGACAAAAACTTGATGGACAACTGGAATTATCCAGGCCCCAATGTTTCAGATTTGGTTGTTTCTTCTTATGATTGGGACCTCGAAGAGTATGTACATTGGTATACGCTTCCAGCAGAGAGTGCTTTTGCCTTGGATCCCGATTTAAAACATCCCTACGCTGATCTATTTTCAGTAGGCCTCGAGAGAGAGCTTCTCCCAGATTTCGCAATCGGCCTATCCTATGTCTATAAAACACAAGGAAACCTCATAGGTCTGGAAGAGAGGGAGGGAATTTATGAACAAGTCAGTATGGAATCCGAGGATAACGGTCAAACATACACTCTTTTCAATCAGACAAATGTGGGCACAGCGGAACATTTTATAACCAATCCCCCTGATTATGAGCAAATCTATCAGGCCGTTATGTTGACCCTATACAAACGGTATTCCCATAACTGGATGCTGAATGCTTCCCTAGCCTATTCCAAGAGTGAGGGATTGAACAATACAGGCAAAGCCACCGGTTCCGGCCAGCAGGCCATAATCTGGTATGGCGATTATTTAGGAAGGGATCCTAATGAATATATCAATGCCCGCGGGCGCATGCCGAGTGACCGGCCGTGGATTATAAAGGTTCAAGCAGGCTATACATTTCCATGGGATATACTGGCTGGTTTTAACTGGATTTACCAGACAGGAAGGCCCTATCTGTCTTTCACTGGTTTCTCCCTTAACCAGGGGTGGCGGAAGGTTATAGCCGAACCGAGAGGCGATGACAGATTGCCAGACTCGAGTATAATGGACTTCAGGCTGCAGAAAACCTTTAATATCAGTGGCACAGTGAAATTCCATGCTATTTTTGATGTGTGGAATGTTCTCAATTCAGGCACTGTTACGAGCTATGCTAGTTATGATATGTGGAAGAGTCGCTACCTTGAGACTGGTGGGATATTCTACCCAAGACGGTTACAGATAGGGTTAAGACTCCAATTCTGATCTTTTAAGACTTATTTGATGTTTAGCACTTCGTCCCAGAGGGTGGAGTGTGTAGACAAGGTTAACGACTCGAAAAACGACATAAATCCTCCAGCACCATCCTGCCCACCCTTAACCGGAACTATTCTTAATTCGTAAGGAGATGTAGGGCAGGCTTTAAGCCTGATATTTCTGGCGCTTACTCCAAACAGTCAAAGCATCTTCAACCCACAATATCTTCATACTTCGCAATAATTGCATCGCCCTTTTCAATGAGGTCATTTGCCAGCGGCTCAACCTGATGCTTATCCAATATGCTCTTCACTATTCTGTTAGCTTCAGCAGGCAGTTCTTTATCGTCCATCTCCAGCAGGTCAAGTTTTTCTTTCTCCCAGAACGTGAGTTCGCCTCTAAGATATCTCAAAGTGTGAGGATGCGTCAGGAAATTATGGCCATGCCCGACTTCTTTAACAGCATCCAAACCTATCTTCTCTTCCGATATTTCCACTTCA
>JAUWZD010000046.1 GCA_030615505.1 Spirochaetales bacterium
GAGAGGTACAAATATGCTGCAGAAAAAATTTTCCCGGAATATGTCCTTCGAAAAGTTTCTTGGGCATACTGCGAATATTACGTCCAATCGGATACCTTACTATATTGGATGGATTAAACACTTTGAAAAATATTTCAGCAAGCATCGGCTTGAAGAAAAAGAAGCTTTCGATCCATTTTTAGTAGATCTGCAGAAGCAATTTGAGGGTTGGCAGGTAGCCCAAGCAAAGGAAGCGGTTAACTCCATTGGTACTATACGGGTTTTTCGAAATCACTTTCGGAAACAGAAAATAATCTGAAATATCGTATCAGTCAATCTTCATTTTCAGCTACAGAGTGGGAAAAAGCTACCCTTCAAATGCGTGAAATCCTCAGGCTTCAGCACAAATCCTACCGGACCGAGAAAACCTATCTTGCATGGGTAAGGAGATTTTATTTGTTTTTGAAGTATAAAGATCCTGCTGGAATAACACAGGAGGATCTTAAACAGTATCTATCATACCTTGCTGTTGAACGCAAAGTATCTGCCTCTACACAACAACAGGCTTTTAACGCCCTTCTTTTTCTCTTTCGGTATGTTTTAAACAAACAGATTGAAGGGATCGCAGAATCCATACGTTCCCGTGTCAGGAAACGACTTCCTGTAGTCCTCGATCAGGATGAAATTGTACAAATATTTCAGAACCTGCAGGATCCTTTCAGGCTGATATCACGGCTGATTTATGGAGGTGATTTGCGCTTGAATGAATGCCTTAGCCTTCGAATTAAAGATCTCAATTTTAAGGAATCACTGCTTACAGTCAGATCTGGTAAGGGAGACAAAGACCATGTTACACTTCTGCCATCTTCTCTACATCCTGATTTGAAAAATCATCTTAAATCTGTGAGAGTTTTATATGATGATGATCGAAGAAATATTGTTGCAGGAGTACCGCTTCCAACTGCACTTGAAAGAAAATATCCAGGTGCAGGGACAGAGTGGACATGGTTCTGGTTATTCCCCTCTGGCCGATTATCAGTAGACCCCTACTCTGATAAGATCCGTCGTTACCATCTCTACACATCAACACTGCAACGCCGGTTCAAGACAGCACTACATAAAACCGGAATCGCAAAAACCGCATCGATACATACTCTGAGGCACAGCTTCGCGACTCATCTTATCGAATCGGGTTATGATATTAGAACCGTCCAGGAACTCCTTGGTCATTCCCATGTCCGGACAACGATGATCTATACTCATGTAGCGCGCAGTAACAAACTCGGTGTCATCAGTCCTCTGGAGAAGTTATCGACAAAGGAAAGGAAACATTATCTTTGAAAAGTTATTGCTACCCGGTTTAAAACATTTCAGTTTACAAGCCCCTACGGAAAACACGACCCGCCGCCGGAACATGCTTGCAAGTACTAATACTAATTCTAACTTAAGCAAAAACAACATAACGAAAGGCTCAGCAGCCGCGCGTCCTTCCGGAATATGACGCTACAGTCCAGCATCAATAACCGCGCGGTCTGCTGCAGCGACATGTTAAGCCCTCAGAGATTTAATCCGAGTTGAACGCGAATAGCCTTTTCAGCTCTGTCCATGTCTTTTACAGAAATCTGCCCCCGTTTACCAGACAGGCGTGTCTTGCTCACCGTAGTCAGCTGGTCGGCCATCGCCTTGTGTTTTTGACCTTTGACTACGACATATGCTTCACTCGGATAAATCCGATCTATCTTTGATGTTAGAGGAACGACCTGTACGCGGTTGAGGAATTGATTGGATGCATCATTGCTGACGATTATCGCTGGGCGCCTTTTCTTAATCTCACCACCAGTGGATGGTTCGAAGTTGACCCACCAAACCTCACCGCGTCTCATCCGCTACATCCGACACGGTTGCTTCTGCCCAATCATGAGCGTTGGCTTCGCGAGCTTCATCTGCGGCCATCTCCCGGTATGATTGTACTAAGTCCTGGTCAAGAACATGTGGGCTGACGAGTGATTCAATGAAGTTGCTGATTTTCCTCTTGCCAACGACGCGGTGTAGTCCTGCGTAGATCTTTTCGTCTACAGTTATGGTAAGTTTCTTTCTCATACGTGTATTATACGTATATAAGAAATTGTCGTCAAGGGGCTTAACGCTAAACTGAGCTGCTTCGCCGAGTTAAAGGCAGTGGCAGTTTTTCAGCTTAGATTCACTGTTACCTTTATTCGTCTCGAAGTCTGCTCCAGTTTGTTGTTATATTCTGGTTTTTTTATTCAATCATATCAGTTAGCCGCTGTCAATTTTATTTCTTTAACAGGTTTTCTCCAAATCGCAGTAGGATAGCGTGGACAATTTACGATGTGCCGGTAGTGCGTGGATCTTCAGTTCGGGAAGGCGGGTGGAAATTTATCCGCGCGTGGGCCATAGCGTAGGCCAAGCGTAGGGGTGGACATTTTTTCTTGCGTGGGCAGCGTGAATCTTATTTCTCTTTAATCCATAAATTTCTGTCAGTTCAGAAAAGCGGTATAACTTTCGGAACAGGAAAATATTATTCCATGAATATAACATTAAATATTTAGTGGTTTTCGTATATAAGAAAGAGCAAACAAAATGTACTTATCGGCGGTATCGCCGTCTCACAGTTGAGTGAGCCGCGCGCAACAGCAGACATTTATCTTTTAACCATTCTTGATGAAGATAAGCGTATTCCCCAGATTCAGCAAAGAGCGGGATAAGCTTTATTTTACAGCCTTAATGGAAAATTTATTGACAAGTAGCATTTCAGAGGGGATAATACGGAGCATGGCTGTCAGTCCAATATGTCCTCTGCCTTGCTTAACATAATGGCTAAATTATACTATCTCTTTCTGGAGAATAACATTCCGAAGGTACGAGGCTGAAAATGAAATTGCGCATGGGTGTGGATACAGGCGGCACTTTTACAGATTGCGTGGTCGTAGACCAAGCGGGCACGATCCACACATTTAAGGAGTTGTCTACCCCGAAAGACCCCTCCATCGGGCTGTATAATGTTATCAAAAAGGCGGCAGCGCACTTTAAAAAAGACTTAAATGAGCTTCTAAGCAGTCTTGATTTCTTAGCCCACGGCACCACCGTGGCAACCAATACCCTTCTCACAGGCACCGGAGCCAAAACCGGATTGATTTTAACTAAGGGCTTCCGTGATACCCTGGAGATGCGCCGGGCGCATAAGGAGAATATCTGGGATCTCTACCTAACGGTGCCTGAGCCCCTCGTTCCGCGTTACCTGCGCCTGGGTGTAACCGAGAGGATCGATTATAAGGGAGAGGTCATAAAGCCTCTGGAAGAAGAAGAGCTAGAGACTATATGTGAGATTTTTAGGAAAGAAGGAGTAGAGGCGATTGCAATCTGTACCCTCTTCTCATTCCAGAACGATACTCATGAGAGGCGTATCCGTGACATTGCAAAAGGGCTGCTGCCTGATGCCTTTATCTCTATCTCCTCGGAGGTTCTTCCACAGATCCGCGAGTACGAGCGCATGTCGACTACAACTGCCAATGCCTATGTGGGCCCCAAGCTGACCGTATATCTGTCCGATCTGGAGAACAAGTTGAAGTCGGATGGATTGAAGCGCGCCTTCTACGTTACGGCATCAAACGGAGGAGTCATGACCGCAGAGACGGCAATCCGGCATGCATCGGCGACCCTGCTCTCCGGTCCGGCTGCAGGAGCGGTCGGGGCCATGTTCTTTGCAGATCTCCTGGGCCAGAGGAATCTGATCCTTATGGACATGGGCGGCACATCCTTTGATGTAACGTTAGTAAATAACGGCCGGGTTACATTGAACAATGAGGGGGAGATCGCCGGTTATCGCATAGCTAAACCGATGATAGACATTAACACGATTGGAGCCGGGGGAGGTTCCATCGCCTGGATTGATAAGGGAGGCATGCTCAAGGTAGGCCCGGCCTCAGCGGGTTCTGATCCGGGGCCGGTATGTTATGACCTGGGGGGCATGAAGCCAACGGTCACTGACGCCAATCTCATTTTGGGCTATCTAAACGAGGACTATTTTCTGGGCGGTGAGATGAAGGTCAATGCCGGAAAAGCGGAAGATGTGCTTAAGCGCGAGATATCAGGGTCCCTCGACATGACTTTGACAGAGGCTGCTTCCGGTATTTTCAGGATTATCAATCAGAGCATGGCGGATGCAACCGGGGTTGTTTCCGTTCAGCGGGGACATGATCCCCGGGAATACGCCTTAGTAAGTGCCGGCGGGGCATGCTCATTACATGCATGTAAGATTGCCGAGGAGGTTGGCTCGCTTAAGATTATTGTGCCCAAAGCCGCCTCGGTTTTCTGCGCCCTCGGTATGCTTGAGTCGGATATCAGGCTGGACAATGTAAAGACCTATAACGCCTCTATCCCCGAAATTGATCTTAAAGACTTTAACGCGGTTATAGAACAGGTTGAACACCGCGCCCTGAAGGAGCTGCTTCAGGAGGGAGTGGAGCGCAAGCGGACTTCTCTGCTGCGTTTTCTTGATGTGCGCTATGTGGGCCAGCACCATGAAATCACTGTTGAGATTCCACATGGATGCAAGATCGAAGAGAAGCATATGGATGAGATAGCTCAAGCGTTTCATTCCACCCACGAGCGGCTCTATACCTATTCCACACCGGAAACTCCGATTGAGATAATGAATTTACGCATCACTGCATTGGGAGCGGTTGACAAGACGGGTCTGTATGAAAAGCCTTTACAAGGGGGAGACCCTTCGGAAGCTCTAAAGGGGAGACGTGAGGTCTATTTTGAAGAGAATGCGGATTTTGCCGAGATTCCGGTTTACGACCGGGATCTTTTAAAACCCGGTGATGCCCTTACAGGCCCTGCTGTGATTGAAGAGCGCATTACAACGATAATTGTTCATCCCCACTGGGACATGAGAGTAGACGGCTATGGAAACATAATCATGGAGGTTAAGAAGTGAGCCCAACTTCAAGGAAAAAGGAGTTTGAGGGAGCAAAAGATCCGATAACCCTGTCGGTTATCTACAACAGGCTTCTCACCATTAATCAGGAGATGGGGATTACCATGATTAATACTTCAATCTCTCCTATATTTGCCGAGGTGCACGATTTTTCCTGCGCTATCTGTGACTGGGATAACCGGATTGTGGCTCAGATCGACGGCGTACCCTCTCACACTGCCTCTGCCATGGAGGCGGTAAATGCAGTGAGCAGGGCTTTCACTGGTGATATACACGCCGGGGATGTATTCGTTCTCAATGACCCCTATCTGGGCGGCACCCATCTTCCGGATATCACCATCATGAAACCGATATTCTACCATGATCAGCTCCAGTTTATCGCCATAAACCGGGCACATCATGGGGATGTGGGCGGCATGGAGCCCGGTTCCTACTGCCCGGAAGCTACGGAGCTCTTCCATGAGGGGATCCGTATACCTGCTCTGCGCATCTATAAAAAAGAAGAGCCTCTCCTGGATGTGGTGAACATGATCCGGATCAACACCCGCATGCCCGATGATCTCTGGGTAGACATGAAGGCCCAGGTTGCCTCCTGCCGTGTAGCGGAGAGAAGGATCCTGGAGCTATTAGAGAAGTACGGTGTAGAGAAGACACGTACTACTATTGAGGATATCCATCAATACGCGGAGCGCAGAATGCGATTGGAGATTGATAGGCTTAAAGACGGAGTCTATGAGGGGATGAGCTTCCTCGACTCAGACGGCCTCAGTGATGACCCGATTCGCATAAAGGTAAGGATAAGCGTTAAGGGAGATGAGGCCTTTGTAGATTTTACAGGCTCCGATGAGCAGGTTACGGGGTTTGTGAACTCCCCTTTAGCTAATACAACTACCTGTGTCTATGTGGCTTTTCTCACCACTGTAACTACACCGGATATTCCCCATAATCAGGGGGTCTACCGGCCGATTCACATTGAGGCGCCCTAGGGATCGGTGGTAAATCCCCGCTTCCCCGCACCCGTGGCCTCCTGCACACTCGATACGGCCTGCGCTATACTGGAGTCCTGCTGGATAGCCTTATCTAAAGTGCTGCCGGATCGTGTGCCTGCAGGATGGAACCGCTGGAACGGGCCGACCATTACAGGCATCGATCCACGCAGAGGGAACTTCTACGTCATGTTCGGCTTCAATGGCTTCGGAGGAGCAGGAGGCATGCCGGGAATGGACGGCAGGCACTATATTGGTGACGGAATAGATTTGGGAGGCCTGATCGCTCCGAATATAGAAAGCAATGAGAGCGATTATCCTCATATTACTGAGTTTAATGAGTTTACCACCGACTCCTGCGGGGCTGGGAAGTTCCGGGGGGGATGTGGCGCCCGCTACAGGATGAGCCTGTACGATGAAAATCCAAACTTAGTGATGTTCGGAGACGGGAAGGTGAATCCTCCCTATGGGTTGTTCGGCGGTAAACCGGGATCCTGCAACCTGGCCTTTATTAATCAAGGCAAGCCTGAAGAGCGGGAGCTTAAGGCAAAGGAGGCCGTGCAGCTTAGGGCGGGAGATACCTATTCGACCTATCCATCGGGCGGGGGAGGCTGGGGCGACCCCCTGGACAGGGACCCTGAGCTGGTCAGGATGGATGCTAAAAACCAGATCATCTCGCTTCAGAGCGCATGCCAGGATTACGGAGTGGTGCTTGAAGGGGATGATCTGCTTGTAAACGAAAAAGAGACAGAGAGCTTACGAGCGAAGAAAAGGGAAGAAAGGAATGCTTGAAATTAAGAAGATAGCCGTGTTGGGCGCTGGCAGCGGGGGATTCATGTGTGCTGCAGATTTGGGGAATGAGGGTTATGATGTGGCCCTCTTTTCGAGGAGCACGGATAAGATAAAGGGTGTGAAGGAGAAGGGAGGGATTGAGGTTTTAGACATAGATTCAAAGCCCATGGATTTCTTCGGTAAGGTGATCTGCGCCACTACTGATATTGCAGATGCTATACACGGCGCTGAGGTCATTCTCAATCCCGTACCATACTTCGCCTGTGAAGATTATGCCCGGCTGGCTGCCCCCCATCTGGAGCATGGCCAGATGGTGCTCTATCTGGGCAAGGGCGGGGCCTCCCTCACCTGGGCAAAGGTATTAAAAGGACTGGGCATTAAAAAGAAGGTGTATCTTGCAGACTGCAATACACTGCCCTACGGGACATCAAAAAAGGGGGAGTACCAGGTAAGGCTTGAGAACAGAACCCGGAATTTACTGATTGCAGCATTTCCGGGAAAGGATGTGGATTTTGTCGGTTCCATAGCGGAAGAGCTTTTTCCCTTAAAATATGGCTATACGATCCGGAGGGGGCAGAATGCCATAGATTCCATTTTAGTGGACTACAATGCTATTACTCACACGCCTCCGATGGTATGTAATGCAGCAAGAATTGAATCAGGAGACAGGGATTTTCATCTCTTCGGCAAAAAAGAAAATACTCCCGGGGTAGTGCGGCTTATCGAGAAGATAGACCGGGAGCGGATGGCCATAGGAGGAAAGCTCGGTCTCAAGCAGTACTCCCTGGAAGAAGAGATCCTTATGGTCAAGTGGAACCCCAATGGGGAAGACTATGTGCTTCCCCTATTCGATGCCATACACACACCATTTTTAGAGGTCTGTGAGGGACCCTTCACCCTGGATACACGGCATCTAACCGAGGATGTTCCCTACGGGCTGGTAACCTTTTCTTCCCTGGGTAAGGCGCTCGGTGTGCCCACACCGGTAACTGATGCAGTTATTACCCTGGCCGAGGCCCTGCTGGATAAGGATTTCAGGAGCACGGGAAGGACTGTTGAATACTTGGGCATTGATCCCTCATGGTCGGTAGAACAGATTAAAAGATACCTTCATGAAGGGTCTATATAGCTTTATAGAAATAAAAAGGAACAATAAATGAAAGATTTAAAAGGAAGGGATCTGAAGGGCATAGCCGATTTAACGAAAGAGGAGATTGAGTTTACTCTTGAGGTTGCAGGACAGCTAAAGAGGGAGCTTAAAATGGGCAAGCCTCACAAGCTCTTAGAGGGAAAGAGCCTGGGGGGTATTTTTGAGACCCCCTCCACAAGGACGAGTATCTCCTTTGAGACTGCAATGATGCAGCTTGGAGGGCATATGCTCTGGCTGGATCAGAACAGGCTCTGGGTTGGAGAAGCGGCTGAAGAGGACTGGCACGATACGATCAAAACGATCTCCCGCTATCTGGACGGAATAGCCTACCGGGCTGTCCGGAGGGACAGGCTGGACTCTGCGGCTGAGTATTCAGACATACCGGTTATTAACGCCTCATGTCCGGTAGAGCACCCCTGCCAGGCCTATGCGGATGTGCTGACCATGACGGAGAAGAAGGGGCCGGTTAGGAAGGCCAAAGTGGCACTGTGCTGGGGGTATCGTACTGCTAATCCCCCTGCAGGCCTGACTAACTCTACCATGCTGATGGCCGGAAAGCTTGGATTTGAGCTGGTGATCGCCTGTCCTGAAGGATTTGATCCGGACATGAAGGTAAAGGCCATTGCAGATAAGGAAGGAGAGCTTTCAGGGGGGAGCGTAAAGATCGTACGCTCATACGAGGAAGCGGTAAGGGGTGCGGATTTTATCAATGTTTACTCCTGGGTGAGCCCGGAGGTGTTTGCAAAGGGGCTGGAGACTCACTTCCAGGGGGATCCTAAGTTCCAGGAGATGAAGGGCAGGCTCAAGGATAAATGGTGTGTGGATAAGAAGGTCGTAGAACTGGCAAAGAAGGATGTATTGGTCATGCACTGCATGCCAATATCCCGGAACACTGAGGTAACGGATGAGGTGCTCAATTCGGAGAAGTCAATCATCTTTGATGAGGCTGAGAACAGGCTTCATACGGAGAAGGCAATTTTAGCCCTGCATATGGGCGAATATCGTTAGAGATAAGATCGGAGGTTGAACTGTATGGGAATAGTTAATTCGAAGACAGGCGAAGAAAAGCGCTGTACAAAAGAGGAGCTTACAGAGATTGCCTGTGAAATGAGAGCACTAAATTTGGTCAGCATCCATGCCGCCGGATCCGGCCACCCGGGCGGGACCCTTTCCATCATGGATATTGCTGCCGCCCTTTATCTGAATGAAGCGAAGATCGATCCAAAGCATCCTAAATGGGAGGGCCGTGACAGGATATTCTTTTCAGCGGGGCATAAGGCTCCCGCTATATATGTTGCACTGGCTAAGATCGGTCTCTATAAAGATGAGGATGTCGTAACACTTAGAAAGCTGAACAGCCCCTTTCAAGGCCATCCGCACGCCCCTAAACTGCAAGGCTTGGAAGTCTCAAGCGGCTCTTTAGGCCAGGGACTGAGTATCGCAGCGGGCTGTGCCCTGATGGGGAAAATAGACGGAAAGGATTACCGCGTCTACTGCGTTATGGGGGACGGGGAGCAGCAGGAGGGAAACATCTGGGAGGCGGCCATGACCGCCGGTCATTACCATCTGGATAACCTCTGCGGGATTATTGATAGAAACCACCTGCAGATCGACGGTTGGGTCAAGGATGTAATGACAATTGATCCGCTGGCAGATAAATATCGATCCTTCAATTGGCATGTTATAGAGATCAATGGCCACAATATGGATCAAATTCTGGATGCGTTTGCTCTGGCTCGTAAGATTAAGAATAAGCCCACAGTGATTATAGCCCGCACCATTAAAGGCAAGGGCGTGTCCTTTATGGAAAATGAGGCCGGCTGGCACGGTATTGCGACTAAAACCGATGAGCAGTTTAAGCAGGCTCTGCAAGATATATCCTGTGCCTGTTTGGACATTACCAGGGCTGAAGACCTGCTCCAAAAGGCAAGGAAATATCAAGATGAGCAGAAGCAGATTCTGTCCGCTGAGATCCCCAGGTTTTCCAGGGATTTCTGGTGGAACAGCGGGGACTCCATGGCTGTAACAATGGACCCCACTCGTTCAGGATTTGGGCGCTGTCTCAAAGCAATCGGTAATGACCCGCGTATCGTAACTGTGCATGCGGATATATCAAGTTCCATCAAGATAACGGATTTTGAGAAGGAGCATCCCGAGCGGCGGAACCGGGTGATCAGTGTGGGAATTGCCGAACAGAATATGATGGGTGTTGCCGCAGGATTTGCTTTAGAAGGGAAGATACCGATTACAGGAACCTATGGTGTTTTTGCCTCAGGAAGGCCCTGGGATCAGATCCGGACTACAATCTGTTATGACAATCTGAATGTAAAGATTGCCGGGGCTCATGGCGGAGTTTCCGTAGGAGCGGACGGCGCTACCCACCAGGCTTTAGAAGAGATCGCCTTAATGAACATTCTACCCAATATGAACATCTTTGTGCCCTGTGATTCAATGGAGACGGAGCGCCTGTGCAAAATAGCTATTTTAGACGTGCATGGGCCGGCTTATATCCGTTTTGCCCGGGAAGCCACACCGGTAGTAACCGATGAGAGCACTCCTCTATCCATGGATAATGCCAATATTATACGCTACCGGGGGATTGCTCTTAGGTTCAAAGATGCCTTCCAGACCGTGCCGGCCGAAGGCTATAAGAACGAGAACGAGGATCTCTCCCTGATCGCCTGCGGGCCCATGGTTACGGAGGCCATGCGGGCAGCCTATATTCTCAAAGAGGAGTTTGGAATTGAGACCCGTGTGATTAATGTCCATACCATTAAGCCTATTGATCGTAATACGATCAGGCTTGCTGCAAAGGAAACCGGTGCGATTATTACCTGTGAAGAGCATCAGAGGGGGGGATTCGGCAGTATCATAGCCGGCGTTATTAACCGGTATAAGGAGTACAGTACTCCGCTTATTTTTGATATGATCGGGGTTGACGACCGATTCGGTGAATCAGGCGGCCCATGGGAGCTGATGATTAAGTTCGGCTTGACTGCAGAGCATATTGCCCGGAGAGCAAAGGAGCTGCTGGCCTTGAAGAAATAAGGAGGATCTCTATGGCCGTAGGGTTTGATATTGATGCTCAGAAATGCACAGAATGCGAACGGTGCATGATGGCCTGTTCCTTAATGAAGCTTGGATATATTCAGTTAGGACATTCGCGAATCATTATCAGGAGACAGTGGCCTGAGCCTCCCGGAATAAATATCTGCCGCTTTGACGACTGTGAGGGGCAGCCCTGTATAGAGGTCTGTCCGGTAGAAGCCATAGCCAACAGGGACGGCCTGGTGCTTATTGACCGGGATACCTGCACCGGCTGTGAGGCCTGTGTGGATGCCTGTCCTCATCAGGCCATCCGCATGGATGATGAGAACCTGGCCTTAAAGTGCGATTTTTGCGGTGGGGAGCCGGCCTGTGTCAAGGAATGTGTAAGCGAAGCGCTCTGTAAAAGGGGAGTATGATATGGCAGGCAGTATGTATAATAAGATATTGCGAATAGACTGCAGGAAGAAGAGTGCATCAGACTGGACTGTGCCGGATGATGTAAAGGATTATATCGGGGGAATGGGCTACGGAACAAAGATCTTAGTGGATGAGGTCTCACCGCAGGTTGACCCTCTATCGCCTGAGAACAAATTGATCCTTACCGTGGGCCCCCTCACCGGCACCAGCGCTCCTATGTTCGCCCAGAGCTGTATTGTAACAAAATCTCCGCTTACTGGTACCATTTTAAACTGCTATACAGGAGGATTCCTCGGGCCTGAGATCAAGTTCGCAGGCCTTGACGGGATAATTTTGGAAGACAGATCCGAGGAATGGATCCTCATCTATATTGAGGATGGAAGAGTAAGTTTCCACAGTGCTCAGCCTGTACTGGGCAAGTCCACCGGAGAAACAGAAGAGTTCATGAAGGACAAATTCGGGAAGCATGTAAGAACACTCTCAATCGGCAGGGCGGGTGAAAATGCCGTGGCCATGGCCTCGATTTTTTCAGAGACCCGCACCTTCGGCAGGGGAGGATCGGGCGCCGTACTGGGCTCCAAGCATATAAAGGGAATAGCCTTCAGGGGATCACAGGGTGTTGATGTTGCCGATCGCAAGGGCTTCGCTGAGCTTACGGCCGGGAATATGCAGATTATAAAAAAAGCCTGTGCAGAGGAGTATAATCTGGTGGGCATGTTCTCACGGGTGGGAACAGGGGCTGGGGTGGGTATGATCAATGGTAAAGGAGCATTAGCAACTCAGAACCATATCTATGGGGTTTTTGACAGGGGCTCTGAGATTGACGGCTATGCCTATGCCAGGAAATTCTATACCCGTGCCATCTCCTGTTACGGATGCCCGGTACACTGCGGTATGCTCCATAAGTTCCGAAAGAAGGATAATACGGAATCCTGGCTCCGGGGACCTGAGTATGAAACAATGTTTTCACTGGGATCGGATCTCTTAAACGGAGATCCCGTAACCCTGGCCGAGGCCAATCAGATCTGCGAGGAGTACGGCATGGATACCCTGACCACCGGAGTGACAACGGCCTGGGCACTGGAAATGGCGGAAAGAGGAATCATTAAAGAGCCGGGACTGCACCTCAAATTCGGTGACAGAAACTCGATTTTAGGCCTTCTCCGTAAAATAGGGGAGAGAGAGGGAATCGGTGATCTTTTAGCAAATGGTCCCAAGAAGGCCGCTGAAATTACCGGAATGGACACCCTTTCATGTTCCATGCAGATCAAAAACTCGGGCTTTGCCGCCTGGATGCCAAGGAGGATGAAGGGCCTGGCCTTAGCCTTTGCCACCTCCAACCGAGGCGCCTGCCATAAACGGGCCCCTATTGGAGCCGAGATCACAGGCCAGGTAGACATGGATACCATCGAGGGAAAGCCGGCCATGGTCAAGGAGATTCAGGACAAGGTGAATGCCATATTTACACTTATTGGCTGTCGTTTCCACGAGTTTGTTACGCATACCGATTATTACACCGGATTTCTTGAAGCGGCTACAGGAAAGAAGCTTTCAGTAGAGGAGTTTATCCGGGTCGGGGAGAGGATCTGGAATCTTGAAAAACTCTTCAACCTCGGCGCCGGGTTCTCCCGGCGGGATGATAATCTGCCGGGAAGATGCTTTGAACCCATTAAAGGAGAAAAATCCGAAGGCGCAGTCATGACCCATGAACAGTTTAAAACCATGCTCGACGAATACTATTCCCTGCGGGGCTGGAATCATGGGGGCGTGCCGGAGACCCGTAAACTAAAGGAGCTTGGGATAAGCAGGTATGAGTCCCTGCTTAAATAGATAGTTATGAATTACCTTATTCCTGAAACCCTGGACCAGGCCTTAAGACTCATTTCTTCTCAAAGAAACGCAAAACTTATTGCAGGAGGTACTGACTTAAGCGTTCAAATTGCCGATTCCCTGATCTCACCCGAGATTTTGGTGGATATATCCGGGCTTGAAGAGCTCAAGGGCATAGAAGAGAAAAACGGATTTCTAAGCCTGGGAGCCGCTACAACGATTGATGAACTGGTATCTTCATCGATTCTTCCTCACTGCCTCGTTCAGGGAGCGAAATCCATCGGTTCTCCTCAGATCCGCAATATAGGAACCCTTGGAGGCAATATATGCAACGCTTCTCCATGCGGGGACACGCTTACTCCCCTAATTGCCTTAGGAGGCATACTTGTGCTGGTATCCTCTTCCGCCAGGAGGAAAGTAAGGCTGGAAGATTTTTTTATCGGCCCCAAAATGACCGTGTGTGCGGATAACGAAATTTTGACAGAGGTACTCATCGAAAAGGATTACCTGCAAGGGAGATCCGCGTTCAGGATGACGGGAAAGCGAAGCGGTCAGGTCATCTCCCAGGTTAATGTAGCGATATGGCTTGAAGCAGGCAAGAGCAGGGAAATAGAGAAGATCAGGGCGGCGGTCGGCTCCGTGGCCCCGGTACCGCTCAGATTGAAGAGGGTTGAGCAAGCCTTAAAGGGAAGGGCTGTGCACGAAAGACTGTTGAAAGAGGTATCAGAGCTTATCAATGAGGAGATCAAACCGATCTCGGATGTCAGGGCAACGGATGATTACAGGCGGAGGGTAACTGTTACCCTCTTCCGGGATGCTTTAGAGGAAGCGCTTCAAGGCTTTAACTGAGAAAGGGAGCGAGGGAGATGCATTTAGAGTTCATCTGTAATGGGAAAAAGGTGAGTGTTGATGTTCCGGCTGATATGCGGGCATTAGACCTCATCAGGGATGTAATGGGATTAACGGGAACGAAAGAGGGCTGCGCAAGGGGTGAGTGCGGCGCCTGTACCATCATTGTAAACGGCAAGGCCGTGAACTCCTGCCTGATGTATGCAGTCAAGTTGAAGGGAAAAGAGGTTTTTACAATTGAGGGCTTAAGCGAGGAGAGCGGAAAGCTTCATCCGCTTCAGGAAGCCTTTTTAGAGGAAGGGGCCGTGCAGTGCGGATTCTGTACTCCCGGAATGATTATGAGCGCCAAGGCGCTTTTGGATCGGAATCCCCGGCCGAATGAGGAGGAGATAGAAGAGGCTATCAGCGGCAATATCTGCCGGTGCACCGGATACGCTAAGATCGTTAAGGCTGTGACCCGCGCCGGCCTGGGAAATAACCATGGGTAATGTGAAGCTTTCCAGCATGGGAAAACGGGTGAGAAAGATTGACGGGGTTGAGCTTGTCACCGGCAGGGCGAAATTTGCAGGTGATATGAAGTTCCCGGGTATGCTCTATGGATATGCCCGAAGGGCGGGTGTTCCGGCCGGTATCATTAAGAAAAGGGATGTCAGGACCGCCCTGAAAATTCCTGAAGTGGCGATGGTTTTGCTTGCTGAAGATATACCCGGTCCTAATATCATAGGAATACTGCCGCCATTTGACCAGCCTCTCTTAGCTGCTGAAGAAATCCGCTATGAGGGTGAGTCTATTGCTTTAGTTGTGGCTAAAACTAAGACGGCGGCCAAAGAAGGGGCCCTGGCCATAGAAGTGGAGATTGATCCTCTGGAGCCAATTCTGGAACCGGATGAGGCCCTGAAGAAAGGCGCCCGGAAGATACATCCGGCCGGAAATATTACTTACTCAAAAAAGCTTATAAAGGGGGATATTGATAAGGGATTCAAAGAAGCGGAGCTTGTGGTTGAAAATACCTATCACACCTCATTTCAGGAACACGCATATTTAGAGCCGGAAGCTGTATGCGCCGTTCCTTGCGGGGATGGAAGAGTTACCGTGTATGCCTCCTGCCAGTCTCCCTTTCATCTTCGCGGACATATAGCCGCTAATCTGAGTGTTCCCGCCTCCAGGGTAAGGGTAGTGCAGGCCTATACGGGCGGCTCTTTCGGGGGCAAGGATGATGTTGCTGCAGAAATTGGATCCCTGGCTGCTGTGGCCTCAGTAAAGCTGGGCTTGCCTGTTATGATAGCCCATGAGCGTGAGGAATCGATTAAAGGCTCAAATCTGCGCCATGCCTCCCGGATCCATTATAAAACCGGGGCCCGGAGAGATGGAACTATTGTGGCCTGCAAAATAGAAATTATACTTGACGGCGGCGCTTATTCCTCGGAGAGCCCCTTTGTGACCATGAAGTCCCTGATACATGCAGCCGGTCCATATCGTATACCCAATATTTTGGTGGAATGCACCTCCGTATATACGAATAAAACCTACTGCGGAGCCTTCCGGGGTTTCGGTGTTCCCCAGGTCACTTTCGCCTCGGAATCCCAGATGGACGAGCTTGCATCCAGGCTTAAAATGGATCCTCTTAAGCTGAGACGAAAGAATGCTCTTAAGCCCGGAGATGCCACGGCCACCGGGCAGGTGTTTGAGAGATCCGTGGGACTGCTTCAAACCATAGATAAGATCGAAGAGAGAAGGAAAAGCAGCGACTTACCGCGGGACAGGGAGGATGACCGCTGGCTCTACGGAAGAGGGTTTTCCTGTATGCTTCAGGGGATTTCCAATGGTGCGGAGGGTATTGACGTGGTCGGAGCCTCCGTACAGGTAAGCCAGGACGGGAGTGTCTTATTGGGCGTAGGCTTAACGGATATGGGCCAGGGCTCACGCACCGTATTTGCCCAGGTGGCTGCCGAGGTTCTGGGCGTTACCGTGGACAGGGTAACTGTACGTCAGGTTGATACGGATTCCGTACATGACTCGGGACCTACTGTAGCTTCACGCAGCACTACAGTAGGAGGGATGGCTGTTTTCAAAGCGGCTGCCGAGGTCAAGAAGTCGCTTCAGAAGATGGCTTCACTCATGTTCAAGGCAGGGGAGGAGCAGGTAAGCTTTAAGAACAATTTCGCGAGTCTTAAGCAGGATGATTCCGCCCGGATTCCCTTGAGGGAAGTGGCTGCTGCAGCTTACTGGAGCGGATTCCCCCTTATGAACCTGGCTTTTTCACGAGCCCCGGATGCTGATTTTGACCATGAGACGCATCAGGGGGACATCTATATTGCCTACAATTTCGGTACCCATATGATGGACATTCGCATCGACCGCTTTACAGGCAGGGTTCAGGTATTACAGCACATCGCCTCCCATGATCTGGGCAGGGTGATCAATCTCACAGGGGTTGAAGGCCAGGTGGAGGGCGGTTCCTTAATAGGGTTTGGATTTGCCCATATGGAAAAGATTGAAAGCGAAGGAGGCAGCATCACGAATGCAAATTTTGCCGATTATGCTGTGCCAACTGTTAAGGATAGAATACCTACGGAGACCATCTGCGTAGAGGATTATAATCCCACAGGAGCGTTTGGAGCCAAGGGTATAGGTGAGCCCCCGGTGGCGGGCGCTGCCTCTGCCTTTGCCAATGCAGTGGCTGCTGCCACAGGGGTTCGATTCACAAAATTGCCCATAACCAAAGAGGATATACTTAAAGCGGGAGGAAAACATGGTAGATATTCTCATTAAAAATGGCCTGGTGCTGACCTTCGAGAAGGATGCACTATCCGGAGAGATCTTACGGAACGGGGCTGTAGCCATCCGGGGAAGCAGTATTTTTGAGATTGGTAAAAGTGCTGAACTTGAAGCCAAATATAAAAATGTGCCCCATGTGATCGATGCCTCAGACAGGATCGTTATGCCGGGCTTCATTATCACCCACACACACATGCCCTACGTCCTGGGGCATAACCAGCCCGTGGATGTTTCCCGGCTCAAGAGCTTCTGGGACATGCTCCAAAAGATGGGCTGGGAGTGGCTTGAGGATATAACCAGCGGGGAGGGAATATACGCTGCTACGCGATATGCAGCCATGAAGATGCTGAAAAGCGGAACCACCACGGTATGCGATTTAGTGGAAGGACCTAATGCTCTTCCCGGCGCGCTTAAACACAGCGCTCAGGCCGTTGAGGAAGTAGGCATACGGGCCCAGGTAGGTTATGAGGTGACAGAACGAATTCCCGGGGTATCCATTTTGGAGAAGCTTGATCGCAGTATGGCGGAAAAGGGCTTTGAAGAAAACCTTGATTTCTTAAGCAAGTACCCGGCCGGCGGCGAGGGCCGGATTCAGGGCAGGCTCGGGGTGCACACGGCCTACACTAATTCTTCAGAAACCCTGAAAGAGTCACGTAATATTGCAGATAAACATGGCTGCGGGATCCAGATCCACATTGCTGAGATTCCGCGGGACTTCTTAGTGGAAAAGTACGGAAAATCAGCTCCCATGCTCTTAGAAGAGCTGGGTCTATTAGGACCGGATGTAGTAGCCGCCCACTGCATAGATCTGTCCGATGAAGATCTTGAGATACTGAACCGGAGCAGGGTCAATGTTGCCCATACGCCTATGACCAACTCCCTGGGAGGGAACGGTGTGGCCCGGGTGCCGGAGATGCTGGACAGGGGAATGAATGTAAGCATAGGGCATGACTGCTTCTTTACCCTGGATACTGCGGAGTATATTCGTTATGCATACCTGGTTCATAAAGCGCATAACGCCAATCCCATGCTGATTCCTCCGTTCCAGGCTTTAGATCTTGCCCTGGGGAATGCCGCACGGGCTTTAGGCATGGAGAATAAAATCGGCAGCCTTGCCCCGGGCAAGAAGGCGGATATTATTATCATCAATCCCGATACACCGACACCTGTCACCCCGGGATCAGTCATTTCCTATTTTACCATGACTTTCCTGGGTAAAGATGTGGAATCTGTCTTAGTTGATGGGAGGCTTGTGGTAAAAAAAGGATACATGACCACTGTTAATGAAGAGGAAGTAAAGGCGGCCTGTTTGGAAGAGGCGAAGATCCTCTGGAAGAAGAACGGAATAGAGGTATAAAACAAGGGGGGGGAGAAATGACTGTTGATCTCGCTACAAGTTTCTGCGGATTGGACTTCAAAAATCCGGTTTTAGTGCCTGCCAGTGCACACGGGCGGGACGGTAAGACAATCAAAGAGATATCCCGCTCCGGTGTTGCGGCCATCTGCACTAAAACGATCGTATCCCGCCCCGCCCGGGATGTTCTGCCCTGTTTTGTTTCCGTTAAAGCGGGCATGCTGAACTCAGTATTCGGTTCGGATAAAAGCGCTCAATACTGGTTTACAGAAGGGATTAAGGAAGCCAGGGAAGGTAAGTCAAGGGTAATAGCTAATTTAGCAGGCTTCACTCCCGAAGAGGCTGCTGAGCTGGCCCTCCGGGCGGAAAAGGCGGGAGCGGATATGATTGAGGTTCCGACCCACTGCCCGCACATGGGAGAAATCTTGAATGCTATGTTCCCTGAAATGAGCTTTCCGGAGCCCAAGCTCACCGATGTGGAGCCCATGAAACAATCAGTCCGGTATATTAAATCTGCAGTGAAGGTTCCCGTAGTTGTAAAGCTTTCAGGAACCTTCTCCCATATAGTTAGGGAATGGGCCCGGGGGGTTAAGGAGTCCAGGGCTGATGGGATTGCCTGCTCCGATGCCTTAGGACCCGCGCTCTCAATAGATATAAAGACCGGACAGCCAGGGCTGGGCGGCCCCAGGGGTGTGGGCGGACTGACCGGGCCGGCGATCATGCCCATCAGTCTGCGCATGGTTTTAGATATCGCCCAGACCGTAGATCTTCCCATTATTGGTGTGGGGGGAGTGAGCACAGCCTCGGATGTTATTGAATATCTCATGGCAGGCGCCACTTTAGTGGGTGTATGCACGGCGGGCCATATCAATGGCCCGGAGCGGTACAGCGAGATTATTCATGACCTTGGCGGACTTTTGAGTGAGATCGGCTTTTTTAGCCCGGCTGAGGTCAGGGGCCTTACACTCAAGAGGATTGAGGAGCGAAAAGAGAAGAACTGGGTGGCTGTGATTGAGCCTGTTGCAGCTTCAGTTAATGAGGATCTCTGCACAGCCTGCGGTAAATGCGAGCAGGTATGCGTATACCATGCCGCCCGCGTGAACGACAAGTCGCATATCGATTCAGACCGTTGTACCGGCTGCGGGCTTTGTGTTAGTATATGCCCGGTGAATGCTATAACTCAAGGTTACTATCAGTAATTAAAAATATTAAAGGCTTCGTTGAAGTCGTAAAAATAATGACAGAGATGTCAAAAAAAAGGAGACATTGATGAAGAAGATTGTAATATTAATTTTAATTGCATTAGTGATTATATGCCTGGTTGCCGTTGGGCTAATTATTGGCTTCCGGAAGAAAGAACCTCCCGTTGTAGAAAAAGCGGAGCCCTTCGGTATCGCCTGCTTCGTACCCGGTGTTGTTGCCGGGAGTCCGCTGTACGAGTTGTTAGTGGAGGGAGCTGAAAAGGCGGTTGCCGAGTATGGCCACGCTTCTCTTAAGGTAATTGAAGGAGGCTTTAATCAGGCGGAATGGGGCGAAAAGATAACCAGTCTGGCCGCCACAGGCGAATACGATGTTATTCTCACGTCCAATCCGGCAATGCCTTTTGTTTGCATGGACGTTGCCAAGAACTTTCCCAATCAAAAATTCTTAAACGTCGATGCCTATCTTGAAGGTCATCCCCAGATGGCCACGATACTCTATAACCAGGTTGAGCAGGCATATTTTGTCGGCTACCTGGGCGGATTGGTTACCAAGAGCAAAATGCCAGGCGCTAATCCCGGTCTAAAGGCCGGCATGGTTGTAGCACAGGAGTATCCCGCCCTAACTAAGATGATGAAACCCGGATATGAGCAGGGGTTAAAAGCAGTGGATCCCGGAATTACCATCGATTACCGGGTTATCGGAAACTGGTACGATGCCAATAAGGCCGCGGATCTGGCCAACAGTATGATGGATGCCGGGGTGGATGTAATTCTCACCATCGCAGGCGGCGCCAACCAGGGTGTGATTAAAGCGGCCCAGGAACGGGGCAAATACGTGCTATTTTTCGACAGCAATGAGTACAAGATCGCACCGGGAACGATCGTAGGCTGCGGCATTCTGGACCAGGGAAGATTGGTTTATGAGAAGGTAAAAGAGGCCATCGAAGGAAAGCTCGCCTATGGCACGGCTGAGATCGTGAGCACTAAAGATGGGTATGTGGACTTTGCTGATGACGATCCCCTCTATACCGGCAATGTTCCCGAAGACGTGAGAAAGAAAATGGATGTGGTTATTAAGAAGATGAGAAGCGGGGAACTCACCTTCGAGGTTCCCGAGTTATAGACTTTCACTCCGTGCAGGGGATCATCGAATCCCCTGCACATATTTATGGGTATGAAACGATGTCCTACCTGCGGATGAACGGCATAACCCGCCTCTATGCTGAGAACGATGTTCTTGCCAACAACAATGTTGATTTTGAAGTGCTTGAAAACGAAATCCATGCTGTAGTTGGCGAGAATGGTGCAGGAAAAACCACACTAATGAAAATTCTCTACGGCCTTGAACGCGCCGATTCAGGGAACATTGTGTTCAAGGGGAAAGAGGTATCCATTCACAGCCCCCTGGATGCAGGCCGCCTGGGAATCGGAATGGTGCACCAGCACTTTTGCCTGATCCCTGAGTTCACCATTGCGGAGAACGTTGTATTAGGCATTGAGCCGCTGAAACGTAAGTTTTTCTTTGACAGCGAGAGGGCTGTCAAAAATGTGAGAGAGGTGAATGAGCAGTATGGATTCCAGATCGATCCCGCATTGAGGGTCTCTCAGCTTACAGTCGGTCAGATGCAGCTTGTGGAGATTATTAAAATACTCTACCGGAAGGCAGATCTGCTCATCTTCGATGAGCCGACCTCTGTGTTAACGGAACAGCAGATTAACCGTCTATTCAGCACTTTAAGGAAACTCATTAAAATCGGGAAAACCATTATTATTATTACTCACAAGCTCAATGAGGTAAAGGAGATCTCCGACAGGGTGACCGTGATGCGAAAGGGAAGGGTAGTAGCGGTCAAAAAAACAGCTGAGATTGATGAGAGAGAACTCTCCAGACTCATGGTTGGCAAGAGAGTGATTTTTCAGTTTGAGCGTGATCCAATGCCCCCGGGCGGGGTTGTGATTGAGCTTAAGGATGTCACTCTCAGAGAAAAGGGGCAGGAGAGGCCACTGCTGGATAAGGTGAATATGCAGATCCATTCGGGCGAAATTGTTGGTGTTGCCGGTGTGGGAGGAAACGGCCTGGGAGAGCTGGAGGATGTGATAAGCGGATTAAGAGAAGTTTCCGGGGGGGTTATTCTGCACAATGCCGAAGATATCACCAGGCTTTCTTCCTTAAGCTTAAGGGAGCGCGGCTTAGCCTATGTGCCTCAAGACAGGCTTTTCCGGGGATCGAGCCTCCAATCTACGGTATCGGAAAACATGATAATATCAAACCATCACCTTTTTTTAAAAGGCGGTGTTTTTAAAAAGAAAGAGGTACAGGCTTTTACGGATGAGCTGACCCAGCACTTTTCTATTGACGGAGATACAAAGGCGCTTATCGCCACACTATCAGGCGGGAATATACAGAAGGTGATTCTGGCCAGGGAACTGGCAACAAGGAGTGATTTTTTCGTTTTTTCTGAGCCAAGCTGGGGCCTGGATGTGGCCTGCAGTGAGTTCATTTATTCTAAAATACTTGAGATCCGGAAACAGGGTGTGGCCGTGCTGCTTATCTCTTCGAATCTGGATGAAATACAGGGTTTAGCCGATACCATTGTGGTCATGTACCGCGGTAGGGTTGTATGCAGCTTTCCCAATACCAGGGATCTAAGCAGGGAGCTGATTGGTGAGTATATGCTCGGTCTTAGAGACGATTACCAAAAGATAAGTTAAGGATTTTAAGGAGTGGTGCGTAAAAAGCTGAGCAGTGTATTCATCAATTCAGTCGGATTAATCATTACCCTGGGAATAGCATTTCTAATTGCCATTTTCCTGATCTTTGTCTTAAGCAGTACGCCTGCAAGGACAATATATTACTTTTTCATCGGTCCCTTTACCAATAAGTACTACTTCGGAAATATGCTGAATACTGCCGTACCCTTAGTGTTTACCGGTTTAGGAATTGCCATTGCATTCAAGTCCTCCATATTTAATTTAGGCGGTGAGGGACAGGTTTATTCCGGAGCTCTTATCGCAACCGTGGTATGCCTGAGCCTGCCCAATGCAAACGGCTATCTCGGAGGAGCTTTGGCCCTTATCTCCGGCCTCATAGCAGGATCTGTGCTGGCCGGTCTATCTGGGTTCTTTAAAATGAAATGGGGGACAAATGAGCTAATCTCCTCTTTCCTCATTTCCGGGGCCGTGGTATTAATCGTGAATTACTTCATCACAGGTCCCCTTGATGATCCGGGAAATAGTCTCCTTACCACGTGTGCTATTGCCGAACAGTATCATCTACTGAAGATCTTTCCACCATCGAAGCTGAATATCAGTACATTTTTTGGCATTCTATCTGCAGGCTTGGTCTTTTTTCTCATGTTCTATACACATTGGGGTTATGAAATGAGGATGTGCGGTCTAAACCGCGAATTTTCCCGTTACGGCGGTATTAATGTTTCAACATACCTCGTTATGCCCATGGCCTTAAGCGGGGCTCTCCATGGCCTTGCGGGCGGGATTTCGATACTCGGGACTTATCATATGTGTGTGAAGGAATTTTCCTTTGGCATGGGCTGGAACGGAATTGCTGTGGCCCTGATTGCCAAGAATCATCCGCTGGGTGTCATACCTGCGGCCATATTTTTTGCTTACCTTGATGCGGGCGCCAAGGCGGCCATGCTCCATTCGGATGTGACCTTTGAGATTGCCGCTATCGTACAATCAATTATATTCTACCTGGTAACTGCTCAGGCCATCTACAGTTTCATTAAGTTCAGGAAGAGGGCGCCGGCATGAGTGAAAACGGATTCTCTCTCCCTCTTATCCACAACACGGTGGGCATCATGACCCCGTTTCTGCTTGCAGCCACGGGGGGTCTCTTCACCGAGCTGACAGGCATGCTCAATATAGCCTTAGAGGGTCTTATGCTGATTGGAGCCTTTTTCAGCGTTGTTTTCGCTGCCGCTACAGGGAGTCTGTTCCTGGGTATACTCCTGGGTATTATCTCCTCGATGCTTGTGGCCCTGCTCTTCGGCAGCATAAGCCTCTATCTTAAGGCGAATATATTTATCTCCGGTCTTGCCACCAATCTTTTAGCTGCAGGTTTAACAGTGGTTCTATCATTTCAGTTGTTCGGCAGTAAAGGGGTGATTCGCTTTGAAAATATTTCAAAACTGCCGGAGTTACGCATTCCGTTTTTACAGAAAGTACCGCTTTTAGGTGATCTCCTTATAGGACACAATATCTTAGTATATTTAAGCTGGCTCTGTATAATTTTAGCTGCTGTAGTTATATACAGGACACCATTTGGCCTAAGAATCAGGGGCACAGGCTTGAGTTCACCGACCATTACCTCCCTGGGCCTCAGCCCCACAGGCTATCGGCTTAAAGCCATTCTCATATCAGGCTTTACCTGTGGTCTTGCCGGCGCCGTTCTCACCCTGAATCTGGGCGCCTTTGTGCCAAATATCACTTCAGGCAGGGGCTGGATCGCTTTAGTTGTCATCTATTTAGGAAACAAAACCCCCCTGGGAATCGTGATAGCTTCATTCGTGTTCGGATTTGCCGAGAGCATTTCCAATTATGCCCAGGGGGCAATTAATATTCCGGCGGACTTCATTCTGGCCTTCCCCTATATGATCACCGTGTCGGCCATGATCCTGTACTCCGTATGGCGTCACTACAGGGAATATGGAAAATAATAAAACCTGTCTACCTTAATTAATCACACAGAACCGGTGTGCTTAAAAGGCAGCCTTTAAAACCAGCACAGGTGGTGATTTTCTTTGAGCCACTTCCGCATCTTCCTGTAGCCGGGAAGGGCTCTTTCAACAAGCATCCAGAACTTTTTAGAGTGATTCCCCTCGATAAGATGCGCCAGCTCATGTACGCAGACGTACTCCAGTACTTCGCCGGGCGCCAGGAGCAGGCGGGTAGAGATATTGATATTCTTTTTTCTCGAACAGCTTCCCCAGTTGGATCTGTTGTACTTAAAGGAAATTCTATTGATCTTTTGTCCAAAATATTTTCTGTTCAAGCGTTCGATCCTCTCCTTTAGCTGAGGAAGGCGCTCGGATGCGATACAGCGGCTGATAAGCCGGGAAATGATTTCCGCTTCCTCTTCCCTGGAATGATTGGATGATAGATTGAGCCGGACCGTGTTTCCGGCGATCCTTGCCGAACTGCTCTTTTTATCCTTTCGCCTGATCTCCAGGCGATACGATTTACCGGCAACCTTGAGCATATCGCCGTTTTTATACTGACTGGGCAGACGCCGGTTGAACCACCCGGGGTTTTTATTCAGTCTCCTCTCCGCCCATTCCTTGAAAGCTTTTACCTGGCTTTCCCTGCTTACTTTATCCATGGAGACAGGCAGCCGGATATAGACGGCCCTCTTGCCAATGGAAACGCGGGAACTGGAGCGCTGTTCAAGGTGAATTTCTACGGGAATCTTTTGCCTGTTGATTTCGATAAAAGCCTTCTGCATATCCAATGTCGCACAGCATAATCCAATTTAAGCCTACAGTCCATACAGGGGGCAAATATGTAGTGGGTTGCATCGCTTGATCTTTAAAAATCCCAATCTATTTTGGGTTCAGGAAGTCTAAGGCCGCAATCCAATTCTTCTAACAGCTCTTTTGGACCGGAAAGCTTATCAGTAACTGAAAGACTTGTTGCAGACCTGACTCCAAACCAAAGCCTCGTAAATGCGCCGACTTCTGAAGTCAGTGTAGGCAAATTACTATTTATACCATTCTCTATATCTGAATTTGAGCCCAGTCTCACTATGTATTTCCCGCCGATACCTCTCCACTTAGTCTTTTGATCTAAAAACTTATCAATAGGGTCATGAAGCTCTAAATTGAATCTTATTCCTTTTCCCGGCAAGTGAGTTTTTATGATACATCCCTTAAGATCGAGAATCCTCACCTGCCAGTAGGCCGAAGATACCATGTTGTTTTCAAAATCAGTATGTTTCGTCATTTTCCGGTATTTGAAAGGCTGTACCAAAATATCTTGAATCTGGATGCCCGGGGGTTCTCTCATTTTTACAGTATGTACCTGGTCTCCTAAGTTCTTAAGAACTGACATGAGCTCCAGAAACTGTTCATAATTTTGATACGACATCCAGCAAACACGGTATGGTCCATGCTCACCCTTTCCGGAAATCCAGAGATGATGGGTCAGCTCTCCCTCTTTGCCGTTAAAATAACCTAAGCCAAACCCGTCTGTTTCATCAACCATTTCAGCTTTAGTAATTTCAGGAGGATATAAATTGCATGAGCCATGGAGCCTCATTCGGGACAAGCGTGAAGTATGAACTGCTTTCCAATTGTCATACGTTATCCTGTACGGTACACGATTTTTCTTTTTCAGTATTAAACTCGCCGGGTCAAAAGATATCCGGTGCTCGTAAGGACCGGTGCCAAATCCAAGTTTATTGTAAAATCCCTGTTCAAACATACCAAGCGCAGCAATTAAAGCTCCATCTTTAGCTGCATCTGCAATTGCCTGAGCAGTGAGCCCGGTTGCCAGGCCCTGTTTGCGAGCAATCAGGCTGGTTAAAACCCCTGTAACAGCACAAAGCGGAAGTTCTTCTTTTAAATAGAGTATAGTTCCAGGTGTAGTTAAAGCCAGGCATTCTGCAGTTTCTCTTACTTCAGCGACAAGAGCACCGCCCGATTTAATAAAAGAGTCTAATATTTCTTCCTTCATCTTGTTTTTTTCTCTTTCTATCCAGCCGGCTTCTTGAAAAATACGGAGGACTGCTTGCTTATCTTTTTTGGGATTGTATTTACGATACTTCATAGAAGCTTTCCTGTTTATATATTGAAAACGGCTCCGGCTGAAAAATATTTTTTAGAATATCATAAGCTATTTTGCCTGTACAGTATCCGGAAAATATCTTTTTAACGTTTGTATTTTCATTTAAAGGCTTCATCACTACTCTCTACTGATCATCTCTCTGATTTCGCGCTTGCTTCTTGACGATTCGCGTATGGCAAGAGCCTATTCAGATGAACAGAAGCTGCACCAGAGCTTGCTTTAAGAACGTTCTCCTGCGGTTGATACTCTTTATCTTCCCGGCTTGTGTTCTGCTGCCATTGACGTACGTCGCAGCCATACTGAATCCCTTTAAACTTCTACGGTTATTGTCTTAATTGTCGCGCCTTTGCTGGGAGGCGGGACTTATTTGAACGAGCATTTTGTCAAATCCACATTCTGCGTTCCGCGTCCAAACATTATCGAACTTGCCACCACGCCAATCGATGCTGCTCGGAGGGGCTTGTAAACTGAAATGCTTTAAACCGGGCAGTAATAACCTTTTAAAGATGAAGTTTCCTTTCCTCTGTCGATAACTTCTCCAGGGGACTGATGACACCGAGTTTGTTAATGCGCGCTACATGAGTATAGATCATCGTTGTCTGGACATGGGAATGACCAGGGAGTTCCTGGACGGTTCTGATATCATAACCCATAAATAAGATGAGTCGCGAAGCTGTGCCTCAGAGCATGTATCGATGCGGTTTTTGCGATTCCGGTTTTATGTAGTGCTGTCTTGAACCGGCGCTTCAGTGTTGATGGGTAGAGATGGTAACGACGGATCTTATCAGAGTATGGATCTACTGATAATCGGCCGGAGGAGAATAACCAGAACCATGTCCACTCTGTCCCTGCTCCTGGATATTTTCTTTCAAGTGCAGTTGGAAGCGGTACTCCTGCAACAAAATTTCTTCGATCATCATCATATAAAACTCTCACAGATTTAAGATGATTAATCAAATCAGGATGTAGGGAAGATGGCAGAAGTGTAACACGGTCTTTGTCTCCCTTACCGGATCTGACGGTAAGTAGTGATTCCTTAAAATTGAGATCTTTAATTCGAAGGCTAAGACATTCATTCAAGCGCAAACCACCTCCATAAATCAGCCGTGATATCAGCCTGAAAGGATCCTGCAGGTTCTGAAATATTTGTACAATTTCATCCTGATCGAGGACTACAGGAAGTCGTTTCCTGACACGAGAACGTATGGCTTCTGCGATCCCTTCAATCTGTTTGTTTAAAACATACCGAAAGAGAAAAAGAATGGCGTTAAAAGCCTGTTGTTGTGTAGAGGCAGATACTTTGCGTTCAACAGCAAGGTATGATAGATACTGTTTAAGATCCTCCTGTGCAATTCCAGCAGGGTCTTTATACTTCAGAAACCTCCCCCTGGAAAATCTCCTTACCCATGCAAGATAGGTCTTTTCGGTCCGGTAGGATTTGTGCTGAAGCCTGAGGATTTCACGCATTTGAAGATGAAGATTGACTTATATGATATGTCGGATTATCTTCTGTTTCCGAAAGTGATTTCGAAAAACTTGCATAGTACCAATGGGGTTTAACCGCTTCCTTTGCTTGGGCTACCTGCCAGCCCTCAAACTGCTTCTGCAGATCTACTAAAAGGATCGAAAGCTTCTTTTTCTTCAAGCCGATGCTCGCTGAAATATTTTTCAAAGTGTTTAATCCATCTGAGATAGTGGGGGATCCGATTGGACGGAATGTTTGCAGTATGCCCAAGAAACTTTTCGAAGGACATATTCCGGGAAACTTTTTTCTGCAGCATATTTGTACCTCTCGTCTTATCTTGTCTCATAATATGTAACTACTGAAATGGTTATACTGCTTCAACAGTATATTTTATTTTCAATATTATCTTTTTGCAGCAACGTTCGATTCTTGATTGTATTTTGGGTGGAACACATGATATGATATGTTGGATTGTCTGATAAAAAACATATGTCAATAAGGTAGCTTAGGCGAAATAGCCGACCGACAAATAACTGACCACTAGGAGTAGCATGTGTCACTATTTGAGCAAATAGACATGTAAGACGTGAAACAAGATGGAAGGCTTAGTCGTCCAAAAAAGTGAATTAAGCTACTTCACCCAACTACGTACGCATATCGTAGACACCATAGGGAAAAACGAATAATTATAATAGAGAAATTGGATAAACAAGAATAAACACTATAGAATTGCATAAACCAGGAAAGCAATATAGACTATACACATGATAATAAGCATTGATTTACCAGAGGAAATAAAGAAGGATATCTCGATTGCAACAGCAATACTAATGAGCGAAGGCTGCAAAGAGGTCTATATCTTTGGGTCACTAGTAGAGGGTGCATTCTCCGATTCTTCAGATATTGATTTAGCTATTATCGGGCTAGAAAAGAAAAAATACTTCAAAGTATATGGAGAATTATTAGAAAAGATAAAAAGGCCCATTGATCTTGTGGGTTTAGATTATGACACAAAATTCAGTAAAAAAATAAAAGAGATTGGAAAGCTAACCCGTGTCGCGTAAATCGGAATACTTAGAGAAAATAGAATTTGAATTCGAACTAATCGAAACAGAGTTAGATATTATAGATACTCTTAAGAAAATAAAAGCAAATAAAGAATTAGATGATATACAAATCAGGGCTGCTGCAGGTTCCTTGCATTCAATATACAATGGAATTGAAAAGATAATAATATTTAAATATCAAGAACTTGATATTGTCATCCCAAATGATGAAAAATGGCATACTAATTTACTAATAGAGGGAAAGAATAGAAATATGATATCAGAAGAATTGGAAATTGAGCTACGAGAAATAATGGGATTTCGACATTTTTACCGTCACACTTATGGTTTTATGCTTGATATCGATCTTTTGAGTCCGTTGTTGAACAAGATACGAAATGTAGTAAGCAGACTGAAGGATGAAATAATATAAAATAAAATATTTGTGTCTAACATAGCTTTTGGAGCAGACTTCGAGCCTGATACCGGTAACAGTGGCTCTATACGGATAAACTGCCACTGCCTTTGCCTCGGCGAAGCAGCTCAAAAGGTTGTTATAAAGCCCATAAAAATAAAAGAAAAATCCTTCAGAAAATGGGATAAATTATTATTGTAAAAGAAAATGCTATCAATATATATGAGTGCATGAATTGATTGATTTTTTTGTAAAACAAGTATATTATATAATATAAGGAGTAAGAAAAAATGCCTCAATTATCACTTTATATAGACCAAAAAACTCTTAAAAAAATTGAAATAGCAGCAAAATTGGAACATCTTTCTATTTCAAAATATGTAGTTAGAAAATTAAATGAAACTATGAATAAATCTTGGCCTGAAAACTACCCAAATTTATTTGGCTCAATCTCTGATGATACTTTTAATGTTGAGGGCCCAAAAGATTTTTCTGATGATGTTCCAAGAGAAGTGTTATGAATTATTTTCTAGATGCAAATATATGTATATATTATTTAAAAGGCATAAATGAAAATATAAAAAATAATTTATTAACGAAACATCCAGATAATATAAAAATACCTTCGATTGTTAAGGCTGAACTCCTTTATGGAGCTGAAAAAAGTAAGAAAAGAGATGAAAATATCGAAAAAGTAATCGGATTCCTTTCACTATTTGAAATTGTATCATTTAGAAATGCTGAAACATATAAATATTCAAAATTGAGAGCAAAACTAGAAAAAGAAGGAAATGTTATTGGACCAAATGATTTATTAATTGCATCTATTGTACTTGCAAATGATGGGATATTAGTTACGAATAATATAAATGAATTAAATCGGATAAAAAAATTAAAGATAGAAAATTGGCTTGAATAAATGGCTTTATAACAATCAATTGGAGTAGACGCCTTCTCGGCTTCGCCTGCGAGGGCGCTACTCAATTGGACGTTATGGCTAAAGAAGCTTGTGGGTAACATAGTATCGAATAACTTCCATATTTATTTGAATCAAACGGTTATATTGTCGAAAAACGTGTAGTATTAGTACTATGGCAATAGAAGCTAATTATTTAAATAGCATTACAGATTACATTAATGCTGTGAAAAGCAATACCAAGACATGGGGTTTCAGTTCTTACAAATCTGGCTGTCCATGGTTCCGTGGCCAAGATAGAGAAGATGGGCCCTTGCCGAAACTTTTCAGGGCTGGTGGTTATGATGAATTCAATCTCACAAGGACATTCAGAGAAAGAGCTGGCGCATTTGGAACCTCTCCTGAGACTGAAAGGATCGATAAGTGGCTTTTCCTAATGCAACACTACGGAGCTGCTACTAGATTACTCGATTGGACAGAGAGCTCTCTAATTGCTTTATTTTTTGCATTGAAATCGTACTCCATATTGCCTCATAACGAAAAACCGTTAAAAATACCAACCGTATGGGCCCTAAATCCATTGCTTCTCAATGAGATATCCGTCATATCGGGGTTTCCTAATACATGGACTAGATATGATCAGAGAACAGAAGTCGATGGTGTTATAAAAACATTTAATACCAATCCAGGTGTTGAGTACTTTCGTCTTGCATTTCACCCAAAAGCCGAGTGGCCAGAAGTAATAAACCAAAAAATTGTTAAAAATCCAATAGCTATACAGACTACATACTTTGATTTAAGAATGTATTCTCAACGTAGCTGTTTCACTATTAACGGAACTGAAGAATATGATCTTGAAGCTCTTGCTGCTTCAATTGAACCAAAGACTGTAATGTATAAATATAAGATATTTCCGGAACAATGTGACATAATATTAAAGGAATTGAATGAACTCGGCATTAACCAAGCTACGATATTTCCTGATATGGCGGGCCTTGCAGCTGAACTTACTAATCGGTTCAAGAAATGATAATAATTCTTGAGCCATAACAAACGAATGGAGCAGACGCCTTCTCGGCTTCGCCTGCGAGGGCGCTGCTCATCCGTGATGTTCGACACACCACACCCAATAATAACGCTTGACAATAATAACGGTATACAATATTATAATTCATAGTGATTAGATCTTTCGCAGACGGTGATACGGAGCGTATATTCCATCGGCTGGCTTCGAAGCGTTTCTCCGTCGACTTGCAGCGTGTTGCCTACCGAAAGCTGACTCTTTTGGACGCCGCGGAATCAATCGATGATCTCAGAATACCGCCCGGAAACCGGTTGGAGAAACTCAAGGGAGACCGGAAGGGACAACATAGCATTCGGATAAACAAGCAATGGCGCATATGCTTCGTTTGGAAAGATAGCGATGCTTATAAAGTCGAAATCGATGACTACCACCGTTAGGAGAATATATATGGAAAAGAAAATAATGCTTCCAATTCATCCAGGGGAAATCCTGATGAAAGAATTCCTTGAACCGATGGGGATTACGCAGTATCGGTTGGCGAAAGACATTAGTGTGGTTCCAAGAAGAATCAATGAGATTGCTCACGGAAAGCGTGCGATTACTGCCGATACCGCGCTTCGTCTTTCCAGATACTTTAGGACGTCTGAGAAGTTTTGGATGAACCTGCAGACACGCTACGATATGGAGCTTCAGAAAGATATTTTGGGAGATCGCCTTCAAAAGGAAGTCGCGGTACTATCTGGGAAATGAATTAATGTTCTTGGTCGAACATCTCGCTGCTCGTGCCAAGGTAAATCTGAAACCTTGGGATTAGATATAGATCTATGAAATAGGTTAATGCTACCCAGTAGGTGAGATAAAGGAAGCTCAAGTCCTACCTGATCAAAGCTGAGCCGGCAGGTCAGTAGCGAACCCGCGTGTTAAACCCGCAAGGGAGGCACGGAGCCGGGTGTAGCAAGGGTGCAGGCCGCATTATTGAGCCCCGAAATATGTATAGTT
>JAUWZD010000157.1 GCA_030615505.1 Spirochaetales bacterium
CCAGCATCTGAGATCAACTCAGCCTCTAAGGCCATCAGTTTCCCATCATTTGTTGCTCCTGTCCTGTATTTCATGAAATATGGATGGCGCTTGCTGTGAGCGAGGATCGATTCTTCCCGTGTATAGGTGAGCTTCACAGGCTTTTTGGCCTTCCAGGTAAGGAGGGCAAGATAGGTTTCTACCGTGATGTCTTCCTTGCCACCAAATCCCCCTCCTATCATGGTCCCTATGACCCTGACCTTATTATGGAGAAGGCCCAGTACTTCAGCAACTTCACTGAAGTGTTCGATAACCTGAGTTGACACCCGGATTGTAATGACTCCATCATCGTCTATCCAGGCAACTCCCGATTCAGTCTCAATATAGGCATGATCTATAAAGGGTACCTGATAAGTGTTTTCAACAATTACATCTGAGAGAGAAAAACCCTTTTCTACATCACCCTTCCTCACCTTGAAGTTACAGATGGTATTGCTCTCCTCCTCCCCTACTTGATATGCACCTGGCTTCGTAGCCTCGATGGGGTCGAACACACCAGGGAGTGGCTCGTAATCGACTTTGATCAAATTCACTGCTTTTTCGGCTATCTCTTGTGTTTCCGCTGCTACTAGGGCTATTGCTTCTCCCATGAATCTGACTTTTTTATAAGCTAGAACCCGGTAGAGCCCTTCAAACCCGCCCACACTATGGGTCTGTCCAAAGCGAGTGACCGTTTCATTGTTGGGAACATCCTTGGCAGTAATTACCGCCTTTACCCCGGGTAGCCTTTCCGCTTTGCTGGTATCTATGGATAGGATATTTGCCGCAGGATACTTACTCCTTAGGACTTTCCCATAGAGCATCCCAGGCATCAAATAGTCGTCAGCATATTTTGTTTTTCCGAATGCCTTGTCCCAGGCGTCTTGCTGGGGCATGGGTTTGCCAGCGGTCTGATATTCAGATTGTAAGGATTCCTTGATTTTTCGCTTGTTCGACATGATGGCTCTCCTCCGATATTACAATTTACTTTCAAGGGCTCCGCCTTGAATGGCGTTGATGATTTTTTTGTACCCCGTACAACGGCAGAGATTCCCAGATATAGCTTCCCTGATTACATCGCGGCTAGGCTTTGAGTTACGATCTAAGAGTGCCTTGGCAGATACGATCATTCCAGCTGTACAGAATCCACATTGAATGGCCCCGTGTTGAACAAAGCTTTTTTGAAGAGGATGGGGTCTATCCTCAGTTCCTATTCCCTTGAGGGTGGTTACTTCCTTGCCATTTGCCTGTAAGGCCAGCGTGAGACAGGAGTTTACTGCTTTTCCATTAAATATGACAGCACAGGAACCACAGTCACCTTTGCCGCAGCCGTTTTTTACTTCTGTTGCCCCCAATTTGTTCCGGAGAACTTCAAGAAGTGTCTCTTTGGCGGTTACTTCTGCCTTTTGCCATTCCCCGTTTAATTTTATTTCTATGAGGTAAGTTTTCATGTCTTCTCTCCCTTTAAAACCTCCTGAATGGCCCTTTTGAACAATACCGATGTTGCCAATTTTCGGTATTCAGCTGAAGCCCGAATGTCGCTTATCGGTGAGATTTCTTCTTTTAAAATGACAGAGCATTCTTGAATGATCTCTTGGTCGATCTCCTTTCCTTCAAGATTCTTTTCCAAACGGTACACCCGAATCGGCGTTGGTGAAACGGCACCTAGGGCCACTCTGGCTTTCTGGCACACCTTTCCTTCCATTTCAATCATCAAAGCGATGCTCACTACAGAAATTGCCATGGAATTCCTAAACCCCAGTTTGATATAAATACCCCTTGCCGAATCTTTTGGCTTCGAAAAGGTGATGTGTGTGATTATCTCGTCCTCAGCCAATACCGTTTTATTCGGTCCCAGGAAAAACTTGTCCAGAGAAATTTCTCTCCCTTCCCCTTCACCCCGCTTGGTATGAACAAAGGCTTCTAGTGCCAGCAATGGAGGCGCCATGTCTGCAGCTGGGGAGGCATCGGCCAGGTTTCCTCCAATGGTAGCTCGATTCCGGGTTAAGGGATTACCCAAAAGGCTGGCTGCAGAGAAGAGGATTGGGCTCTGGTTTCGAATTATCTCGGATGCAGTTAACTTCGAAATGGTTGTTAACGCTCCTATCGCTATAATTCCATTCTCTTCCCTTATATAGTTCAGATTCTCGAGACTACTGAGATCAATGAGAAGCTCCGGCGATATCGCCTCTCCCCGCATATAAGGGATAACATTCGTGCAACCAGCGATGAACTTTATCTTTCTCTTCTTTTTCTCAACGGCTCTAAAAACTTCCTCTAGATTTTTTGGAGTTATGTAATCTATTTCGTTCATTTGTGACCTCCCACCCTCTGTTGAAAAACTATCTCTATAGCAAGTCAGGTATACCTTGCTTATTATTTACCGCAGCTTTTAATGGCTCTCACTATACTGGTATACCCAGTACATCTGCACAGGGTTCCCTTGATGTGCTCCTGAATCTCTGATTCAGAGGGATTAGAGTTTTTATTTAAAAGATCTCTGCCCATAATTACCATTCCGGGTGTACAAAAACCGCATTGAATGGCACTATGATCCAGAAATGCCTCTTGAACAGGGTCAAGGGATCCATCTGGCTTAGCCAGCCCCTCAATAGTCACAATGTCTGCCCCGTCTACTGCAACGGCTAACATGAGGCAACTTAACGCTGGTTTTCCATTCACTAAAACAGTGCACGACCCACATTGACCTGTGCCGCAACTGTATTTAGTACCGGTCAGTCCCAGTTCCTCTCTTAAAACATTGACTAAGAGGGCATTTGATTCAACCAGGACTTCACGAGATTCACCGTTTACTTTGAAGTTCACTATCTTCCTTTTCATCATCTATCTTCTCCAGCCCGATGCCATGCCTTCCAAAAAACATCTTTCAACAGAATGGCGGCTGTCTTTCTCCTGTACTCTGCAGTGGATCGTATGTCGGTGATAGGATTAATCTCCTCAGAGACCTTTTTTCCCATTTCCTCTACAAGGGAAGCATCGACTTTTTTTCCAATAACGATTCTATTGGCCTGGTCAATCCTCATGGGCACAGAAGCAACAGCCCCCATGGCAATCTTGCATGAAGCACAAATATCCCCTTGCCGTTCTAGGGCCACAGCACAACTTATTTTTGAGATGTCTGCACCAACCCTTGTAATTTTCATGAAAGCACTTCCCATTCCGTTATGAATCGATGGGATCTGTATTTCTGTCATGAGCTCATTGGGAGCCATACCTGTTAAGTTGACGCCCTTAAAAAAATCTTCAAGGTTAATAATCCTTTCTCCTTGTGCGCTGGTGAGCTTCACCTGGCTATTAAAAACCAAAAGCGCCGGCGCAGAATCGGCTGCTGGTGAGGCAGTACACAGGTTCCCTCCAATAGTTCCCATATTTCGGACCTGAACCTTACCCAATGAGCAAGACGCTTCATAAAGGGCGGTATATTTTCGATCCTTGGCACAAAACTCCACGACTTCATGCCATTTAGTAGCTGCACCGATGCGCAGCCATCCCTCTTCTGCCTTGATAAAGCTCATTTCGGAAATCTTCATAATATTAATCAGATGACTAGGAGATATCACTTCATTTTTCATCTGAACCAGAAGATCTGTCCCCCCTGCAATCACATTTGCATCCGAACCATATTGATCAAGCAGATGCAACGCTTCCTGAATAGTATTCGGTGTAAAGTACTCAAACTCCGCTTTTAAAATTCTGGTATTCACTGTTATCATTTCCCTAATTCTCTTTTGTTTTTTCTCCTAATTTAGCCAGGACTTTTTCAGGGGTTATAGGAGCCTCCTTGAAGCGCACTCCAATAGCATTATAAATGGCATTGGCCACGGTCCCGGCTGTACAATTGATGGCTGCCTCTCCAACTCCCTTTGCTCCCATTGGCCCAGACGGTTCATAGGTTGAGGCAAAAAAAGTATGTATATCATCTACTAAGGGCATATCCGCAGATGTGTATATTTTATAATCAGTCAAGTTTGCTCCGCAGGTGAGCTCCCCAGTTTCTGGATTATATTCAGTATCCTCTAAAAGTGCTAGCCCGATACCTCGGCAGAGCCCTCCTTCTAGCTGACCAGCCGCAAGATCCGGATTTATTACCGTACCCGCATCCACAGCGGCAACGGCCCTCACAGGTCTTATCTGCCCAGTTTCTGTGTCTACCTCCACTTCAATAAAATTAGTGACAAAACAGGGGGGGCAGTTTACCTGTCTGTGGCTTACTACAGAAATCGCTGTCCCCCATCCTTTGATTTGAGCAACTTTTGCCACTTCTCCAACAGTTATGGATTTCCCTTTTGCCCCTTTCAGAAAGATAATGCCCTGATCTGATTCCTCATCCGGATAAATCTTCAATGCTTCAGGATCGACCTCTAGGATCCGTGAAGCAAACTCCAACAATTTTCTTTTTGCTTCTTTTGCAGCTCTCTGAGCACTTGCTCCCCCGCAGTATACCCCCCTTGTTGCATGGGTACAAACATCATAACCAGTTGAACGGGTATCGGCTGGTGAAATCTCCACCTTTTTTAAAGGTACACCTATTTCTTCAGCTACAATTTTTGCGATTGCTTCAAGAGTTCCCCCCCCATGGCACATAAGTGCTGTTAAGCAATCGACCGAGCCGTCCTCGTTAAATTTGACCATAGCTGTAGAATAGTCTATAACTTCTCCAGGCACCGGTGCACCAGTTCCCGAAGTGTGAAAGCTTCTTCCGACACCAATGCCAAGGCGAAACCTTCCGGTTTTTTCTTCTGGCTTCATCCGCTTATCCCACCCGATCAATTCTTTTCCTTTTATTAACATCTCCTCTACCCCACAGCTGCGGATAACAGAACGTACTGTTGGCCCCTGTCCCCAAAAGGTTTCACCCAAGCCAACATAATTCTTCAAACGCATCTCAATAGGATCTATACCCAGTTCCTCTGCGATAATATCGATCTGGGATTCAACTGCAAAAGCCACCTGAGGATTACCAAAGCCCTGCATCGCACAAGCTGGGGCTTTATTGGTGTAGACGCTGGTCCCCTCAAATCTCATGTGAGGCATCCTGTAAAGCGATACAAACCAACCAGCCATACAACCCAATAGTGGATATGCTTGAATATTATGGGCCCCTATATCGACAAAAACTTTCATCTCACCTGCTGTGATTGTGCCGTCTCGTTTGATTCCGTATTTGAGTCTGATAATCGAGGGATACTTACAATGGTCATACATATCCTCTTCGCGGGTCAATACCAGTTTTACAGGCCTTCTTGCCTTAAGGGCAAGGGCGACACAGATGGCAACAGGAGAATTCATTTGTATGCTTGAGCCAAATGTGCCTCCAATAGGGACTCGATGCACATTGATTTTGCTAAGAGGAATATTAAATATCCTGCCCAAGAGCTGTCTAGCATTGTGAATGGATTGCATTGTCGACCAAATAGTAATACCACCATCGGGTTCTGGCCGGCAGACAACAGCCTTGGTTTCCATCTGGTGGTGGTATGCCCGACCTGTCCTGAACTCATTTTCTATCACCAGATCGGCTTCTTTAAAGCCCTTTTCTATGTCTCCCTCACTTACTTCTCTATAACAGGCAATATTCTTCTCAATTGGAAGCACCACATCTCCAAGTATTACATCTTTATACAATTGGGGCGCCCCAGGTTTCATGGCTTCGAAAGGATCGAAAACAGCTTTAAGTCGCTCATATTTTACAGTGATCTTTTGGAGCATCTTTTCAGCTAAAGCTTCTGTTCTAGCGGCAACGGCCGCTATCCCCTCTCCTAAATGTCGTATCTTTTCCGGCAAAACTGTCCGGTCACGATAAGTCTTTTCGGGTATGCTTACCTGCCGCTCGTTGTATCGAATCTTGGGGACCTCAGCAGGAGTTATGCAGATAGCTCCCGTTTTTTCTGCTTCGGTTGTGTCGATAGAAACGATCTTTGCATGGGGATAAGGACTTCTAAGTACCCTGGCATAGAGCATG
>JAUWZD010000134.1 GCA_030615505.1 Spirochaetales bacterium
ACTTCTCAAGCCCTCAGCCGAAAGAGACAGCTTGATGGCCACATGCCGCTGACATCTCAGTCCTCTTGTGGGCTCTCACCGCTGATCGCAAGGACCAACCTGTGATCTTATGCCTCCCTGGTGACAATTCGCCTGAGGGCCAACTATAATTTTTCCTATCATTTATCGGTGAGGAACTGAGCAGCCTGGGAATCAACATGAACTTTGCAACCACCATCGACATCTACTCAAATCCAGAAGCCAATGTGATCGGCCCCAGAGCCTTCTCCTCGAAGCCCCAGGGCACCGCACTTTTGGCCCTGGCCTATTTTAAGGGTATGTCAAAAAGCGGGATCGTCTGTACGGCCAAGCACTATCCCGGCCACGGGCAGGCGGACAAGGATTCCCACGGAACTCTTCCGGTAATCCAGATCTCCTTTCAGGAGCTCTGGAAAAAAGAGCTGGTCCCGTATCGGATACTTATCCGGGAAGGACTTCCGGCCATTATGAGCAGGCATCTTGTCTATCCTCAAATACTGGGAGACCTGACTCCCTCTTACCGGTCTCCCTACTTCATCGAGGAAGTCTTGAGGAGGAAGCTTGGATTCGAGGGGGTTTTGGTCACCGATGATTTAGAGATGAATGGGGCGATCTACGGTGGTCTGGATACGGCCCGGGCCAGCAAAGAATGCTTGGATGCAGGGAACGATCTAATCCTCATCTCCCATACACCCCGAGTCCAGGAGAAGACCTGGGACTTCCTACTGAAAGTGCTTCGCCGTGACCCCTCCTTCCGAAAACGGATCGAGGAGTCGGTGCGTCGAATACTGAAACTCAAATTGCAGGCATTCAAAAGAGATCGGGCAGAAGCAAAGCAGCTGAACCTGCCCTTAGAACCGGTGAAAGACTTCTTTCAGGAGAGCGCTTTGAGGAGTGTAACCCTGATTAAAAAGGAATCCATCCCCTATATTCCAGAGGAGGGGGAGCGCATCCTCCTGATCGGTCAGTTCGAAGACTATCTCACAGAGGGAAAGAAGAGGTATCCCCAGGCTGAGACCCTCTACTTTCACTACTCACCCTTCTTCTTTTCCCTACCGGAGGAGAACTTAAGGATCCGCAGAGCTGCTAAAGATTTTGATACCCTGATCTTCTGCCTGGCCAACTACAACAGTCTGGAAATCCTGAAGAGTCTCAAAAGTTTGAACAAGAAAATCATCGTAGTTTCCGCGCTGACGCCGATTTACTTGCGGGAAACCCCCTGGGTGAAGAGCAGTCTGGCCGTGTACGGTACGGACCGAAAATGCTTCGCCGCAGGCTTCGCTGTCTTAAGGGGAGACTTTACTCCCGAGGGTAAACTTCCGATTAGCCTATCGAGCAGTCTTGATGATCCATGAGATGGAAGCAGGCACGTAAGAGAGACCTCCCGGGCATAATTCTCTTCCTCCTGGAATGGGAGTGGAAATCAGTGGCCCTGACCTCACGCCTCCTGCATAACGGCAATTTCAGGCTCCCGCCCCGCTACAGTGCTTCCCTCTTTTTCTGCCAGGAGGGCAAGCGGGTACGGGGAGTCCTCCTCCGCACCCCTCACCCTTCCAGGCTGATACCTCCCCTCTTAGGAGAGGGGAGGAGTGAGCTCTTCCCGGATCCTAGGCTGGCAGAGGAGGGGGTTCATTCCGTTATGGGAATCCTTAGGGATGTACTCTGGGTAGAGAGGAATCTGAAGATCAGACCGGAAGTATCCGTCGACTGTCACCTAATGATGCTTAGCCGTGAGGAGTACTTACAGAGGAAACTGCCTTCCCGGGGTAGGCTTCCGGGGCTCCTCATAAGAGGCGCCCGGCCGGAGGATCTAAACGGCCTCTTTCCGCTTCAAAAAAATTATGAGCTGGAGGAGGTCCTGGTTCACAGGGACCATTTTAGCGGGCAGGCCTGCCGGTTTACCCCGAAACGGCTCCTAAAGAATCAGCTTACCTATCTGGGTGAGTTGGAAGGCCGGATCGTTGGTAAGGCCGGGACAAACGCCCGGGGACTTCATACCGACCAGATCGGGGGTGTATATACCCTGAAGGGCTTGAGAAACCAGGGAATTGCAGAATGGCTCATGAGGGAGCTTTTAGCTTCCATTTTCCTGGAAAAGAATGCAGTCACTCTCTTCGTCAAGAAGGACAATCTGCCCGCCACCGCTCTCTACAGGAAGCTTGGATTTTCAGTGAGGGAGAGCTACAGGATCAGCTACTATTAATTACTATTATTTGTTTTAATCACATCGGCTCAAAATAATGATCGAATACTTGAGTGGCAGCTCCGATAGGAATAATATGTTCGCTTAAAGAAGATTTTTCAAATATGATATCATGAAAAGTATTCGGGTAGATGAATTTACGTGCCGTTTCTGTTGCCATACCGAAGAAGAGATCACATTTATCGATAATTTCTCCTCCAAGTACAATCACCTGGGGCCAGAGCAGGTTAAAGAAATTAGATAGAGCAATGCCAAAGGCCCAGGCGGCATCCTGAATAATTTCCAGACATAGCTTATCTTTCTCTATTGCCCCCTTGCAAATATGATCAAAACTCAGCCTTTCCAGGTCATCTCCAATATAATCTGTTAAGATTGTTTTTTTATTCTCCTTTATGGCTTTAACCGCTCTGTCCAGCATGGAATAAATAGTAGAATATTCCAGGAGCGATCCTATGTCTTTTTTCTTATTATTCCGAGTTCTTTTGATATCGATTATCATATGACCCAAAGAACCGGTTACGTCTACCTTTCCTTCAATAAGACGTCCATTGGTGATGATCCCGGCCCCAATTCCATAAGAAGAATGAATAAAAACAAGATTATCGATGTTTTTAGCGATACCATACCATTGTTCAGCCAGAGCAGCCACTCTGGCCCTGTTTTCCAAGAATACAGGCAAAGAGGTTCTTTGCTTTAGCATTTCGCATATTGGAACATAATTCCATAAATCGGAAGGAAAGATAGTCGAGTTGAGGATTATTCCCTTCTTCCTATCCAGGGGTCCAGCCGTGGCGATACCTATGCCCAGTATTTTATTACTCATCGATCTATTTTTTTGATGCATAGCATCAATAGCTTCATGAGTGATGGTCACCACTTGAGAGGGACTCATTCCTTTTTTTTTCGGGAAGGAATAAATCTCCAGGATATCTGAATTAAAATTCATAAGTATTACCTCAAGTTTAACATCCCCAATTACTACACCGATAGCAAGACAAGAAGAGCCATCAACTGAATAAAGTAGCGGTTTTCTTCCCCCCCTTGATTCTCCTTGCTGCTTGATTTTAATTAAGCCGATTCCTAATAATTCATTAATTATTTTTGAAATTGTAGGAAAGGAAACGCCGACAATTTGGCCTAAATCATTCTTATTAATAGGCCCCTTCCTTCTGATGAGACTGAGGATATTCTTTTTGGAGAGTTTTTTCTCATCCCCGAACAGGTTCTCCAGTTTATTTTTCATGCAATTTCCTGAATACGATTTCCTACATTTCCGGTCTTGTTAATACGAAACTCGGTAATAATGCTGATCTTAGCCGCTTTATAGACCACGATCTATTAAGATACTGTCCTGAAACTCTTCGATCATTTTCTTCAATTTCTCTACCGTTTCGAGATGAAGATTAGCGACATTATAATTTTCTTCAGGATCTTTTTCCATATCAAATAACTGGGGCATCTCTTTAGTATCCTGTCCTCTATCGCCTCGGGCTACATGCAATTTCCACTTCCCTACCCGAATGGCATTCAGCGAATCCTTAAAGAAATAATAAAAAGCCTCTCTTTCGGGTATGGACTCTCCTTTAAACGCGGGCCAGATGTTCAGTCCATCAATTTTGTTATCTTCGGAAAGCTTTACGCCGGCAAGATCAAGAAAAGTTGGTAAAATATCCATTAAACTCGCTGGCTTATTAAAAACAATTTCTTTTTGCGGTAACAGAGCAGGACATTGGCCAACAAATGGCATTCGGATCCCACCTTCATAGACATCAAATTTTCGACCTCTCAATCCTGCCGTGCTTCCCTCAAACCAGGGTCCATTATCACTACTTATAATTAGAAGAGTGTTTTCAAAAAGGTCGAGTTCTTCTAATTTATGAAAAAGCCGGCCGACGTGATGATCGATACATTCAATGGTGTCACCATAGGTGCCTCCGGCAGACTTTCCCCTGAAGCTCTCCTCAACATGAAGTGGAATGTGAGGCATAGTGTGGGCTATATAGACAAAAAAAGGTTCATTCCGATGCTTTTCAATAAAAGCGAGGGCTTCATCCATGTAGCGTCTCGTTAATAAGGCCTGATCGACTTGCTTCTCAATAATTTCTTCATTCCGATATAGATAGAGTGGGTTCATGTCATTGCTGTAGAGAAGCCCAAAATAATAGTCAAAGCCATGTCGGGTTGGATAATGCTCCGGGAGACATCCCAGATGCCATTTGCCGATACCGCAGGTGGAATAACCAGCTTGCTTAAGATAATCCGCGATTGTTTCTTCTCTATCACTGATTCCATCTTTATCATCAGGAAACAGAACACGAGATAATCCAACACGTTGGGGATAGCGTCCCGTCAACAGACCAAATCGGGAGGGTGTACAGATAGGAGCAACGGAATACATTTGGGTGAATTTAACGCCTCTCTCCGCCACAGCATCCATATTAGGTGTCTTAATGGCCGGGGAATCATAACAGCCCATATCGCCATAGCCCATGTCGTCCATGAAAATAATTATAAAATTTGGTTTAAGCTTTGTTTCTGACTCCATTTTTCATCCTCCTGTTTTTTGTCCATTAGGCAATTTTAATAAAGAATTAGGTTATTGTTCATAATTATGTTATAAAGCCAGAATGGTAATACTTTAACTGGATGGCAGTTACAACAAATATTAAAATGAAGAGAATTGTGGATAATGTCGCTGCCTCGCCCATTCTTGAGAAAAGAAAACCTTTATGATAGATATGTAGAAGTAGCACCCGGGTAGCATCCCCAGGCCCTCCATTGGTCATCAATTGAACCGGAGCAAAAACTTGAAAGGCTTTAATAGTCCCTGTAGCGACAACAAACAAGCTAGCAGGCTTGAGTAGAGGAAGCGTTATATGCCAGAAACGGTTCCAAGCGCCTGCTCCATCTATTTTGGCAGCATCATAATAGCTTTCTGGTATGCCGCTTAATCCAGCCAGATAAAGCACCATTACGTAGCCCATATCCTTCCAGACCATCATGAATATAATAGAAGGCATGGCCCAGGTGGTATCTCGCAGCCAGGCCGGTCCTCTGATACCTAGCAAGCTGAGCAAATAGCTGATTAATCCCAATTGAGGCATGTACATCCAGATCCAGATTAGCGAAATACAGACCAGCATACTGACAGCCGGGAGAAAAAGAATCGTTTTCACCACAGTTTGATAGAACCTTGACATATCCCATAAAAGGACAGCAATCAAGAGGCCGGAGATTGTTACCAGGAAAACATAGCCCGCCCCAAAATAAAATGTGTTCTTCAGGGTTACCCAAAATACCGGATCTTCTGAGAAGATTCGAATATAATTCTTGAGTCCGACAAAAATCCTGGTACTCCCCAGTAAAGGCCATTTAAACAGGCTGATATAAAGATTTAAAAACATAGGATAAATGATAAAAAGACATAAGACTATCAAGGCCGGCATGATAAACATGTATGCTGATACAGACTCTATTGTTCTGGTTTTCATCTAAAGTCTCCTACCATATCCGGTTTAGAGTGTAAAGTTAAGGCCCGGTGGTTGAATAACCCCGGGCCTTAATAGCTAATATCATTTTGATTTAATGAGATTTTTGAGTTCCTCAGCTGCTTTATCCAGCGCGTCTTTTGGTGTCAGTTCATCGGTAATAATGACCCTGTCTAGATATCTACCAACCGTTTCTCTGGCCTCAGCCCAAAGGACGGTAGCCGGTCTCCTTCTGGCATATTCCGCTATTCTGGCCAGATGGGGAAAATATTTGTCATTAACAATCTCAGGTCTGGTCAGTAAACTCTTGCGGCTGGGGCTGAAGTGAGTAACCAAGGCCTCCTGTAACATGTGCTCCTCATTATTTCTGAATCTTACAAAATCCCAGGCCGTCTCTTTATTGGCAGAGGCACTGCTCACCGTCCAGACAAAGGCGCCTACAATAGCAGCCGGCTCAGTGCGGCCTTTTGGACTTAAGGCAACCTGGAAATTTAGATCTGGGTTCGCTTTGGAAAATCTTGCTATTCCCGCGCTGAAGAACATGGTGGTGGCGGCTCTGCCTGTAGTAAAGGCTTCAAAAAACTCCAAAAAATTTGGATCGCCCGCCCCATGTTTCCAGTACAGATCATACATATACTGCAGGGCTTCAACCGCAGCGGGTTCATTCACCCTGGGTCGGGTAAAAGCCTCGTTGAAGAAATCGCCGCCGTTGGACCAGAGGAAATTGGCAAAATTGGAAGTTAATTCATAGCCGATACGAAAAACGATTCCCGCCTGGGTCATATTTCCTGAGGCATCTACCTTAGTCAGGGCTTTCGCAATAGGTACAAACTCATCCCAAGTTACCTCCATGGCTTCCGGATCGGTAGGTAAGCCAGCTTCCTTTACCAGATCGACATTGTAGAATAGCATTTGCGTTCCTACTTTGGGATAATAACCGTAAATAACCCCATCATATGAAGCGGCTGAGTTTGCTATGGCAACAAGATTTTCTTTAACATCTTTCACCACATCAGCAGGAGCAGGATCTAATAGGCCTTCGGCAGCGAACTCCGGTATCCATGGATAATCTGGTGCCATAATGTCAGGGGGAATTCCACCGGCAAACCCCGTTAACAGGGTTGTTCGGAATTCGTTAAAGGGCACGTTAAAATATTCAATCTTTACATTTGGATTTTCGTTAGTGTATTTCTTGATCACTTCCTCTGTTAATTCATTTACCGGTGTAAATACATGTTCAACAATATTCAGGGTGACCCTTTTTGGCCCTTCTGCTTCTTTTTGTCCACCGGCCAGAGCCATGAAAGATAGCATTAAGAATGCTAAACTCATAGCAATTAGTTTTACTTTATTCATTTTTTTCTCCTTGTTAGGAATTGGTTTGGTCATGCAAATTAAAATCTGTCCCTCTTCTTGAACCGATTCTGTTTTTTTCAAATCATAATGACATCACCTCCTTTCCTAACCCTTCAGCCCGGATAACACCACACCTCTTATAAAATATTTTTGCAGAGCCAGAAAAAGAACAACCGTCGGCAATAGAGCAAGAAATGAAGCCGACATAATCAGGTTATAAAACGAAGGAGAACGCGATTCTTCAGTAAAAAATAGCGCAACACCCAGGGGCAGGGTCCGCATGAGAGGGGTTTTCACCACGATAATAGGCCAGAGATAATCATTCCACATAGATAAAAATTTGAAAATTGTTAAGGAAGCGAGCGCCGGTTTAATGTTAGGAAGAATAATACTCAAGTAGATTCTAAAATAAGAGCAGCCATCGATCCTAGAAGCCTCGATCAGCTCATCAGGAATTCCCATAATGAACTGCCTCATGAGAAAAACAGCAAAACCGGCTACGAATTTCGGGACTACTAAAGCCTGATAGGAATTAACCCATCTTAACTTAACTATTAGATTAAATAAAGGAATAATCGTTATTTGCCAGGGTACCATCATGGTTGCTATTACTATTAAAAAAATTGTATTTCGTCCGGGAAATCGAAGCTTGGCGAATGCATAACCGGCCATTGATCCAAAAATAAGGGCCGATAATGTAGCAGTAACAGATACAATCGTACTATTAAGGAAAAACCGTAAAAAAGGCGCTACTTCAAAGACTTTTCTGATGTTGTTAAAAGTAGGATTTTTAGGGATAAAATTGGGCGGAAAAGCGACAACCTCGGAAGTCGGCTTGAAAGCAGTGGATATAAGCCAGAGGTAAGGTATTAGACTGAAGATAACTAGGGTTGCAAAAAAAACTAATTTAGATGCTTTAGTAAATTTGCTTGACCAAGTATTTAAAATTGAAATCTTCATCTTTAATAACTTTTCAATATACCTTTTAAATCTTTTTTAATTTTAAAATATTTCTATATTTATTGCAAGATATTTTTTCAATTTCTTATCATTTTGCCTCAAATTTTTAATTACTATTTGTTGGACAGCAGGACATCGCTCACATACCGCCACCATGGGGGCGAAGAACTAGCAGCAGATCGTTGACACATTCAAGTTAACACCTTGAACAGATGTCGATGTAGGGCAAAACATTTGTTAAGATACTCCACCAGTTCACTTTTCCCGCCTTTGAATCCGGGTCCGGAAGAGCCATATCACAGGAGGTTGTAGCTCCGGAATCTTTGGCGACCTGGAAGATCCTCTTAAGCTCTCTCCCCTCCCTTTCATACATGCGCCGCATGAGCGGCGGGTAACCGAAGTGGAAGCAACGGCAGCGTTTTAGAAGATCTGTATCCAAGTTTTTTGCCCTAAAGTAATTGTTGCTGCCGGGATTATGTAAAAAAATTCTATCGATACCGGGTACGGCCAGCACTATTGTATAGGAACTGATAACACCACTTAGGACTTGAATTCCCTTAGCGCTGCCGCTGCGTTGCAGATATTCCATGGTCATCTTCCCGAAATCATCGTCTCCGACGCTTGCACAAAAACATACCTTACATCCCAGGGTCTTCAGGATTATACCGGTGTTGGAGACAGGACCCCCGGTACTCATATTGGCCTCCCCGACTTGAATCAGCTTCCCGGGCCGTAAAAGATCTTGAATAGATTCTGCGCTGTGAGGCGGGAAATGTGGAATTACATCGAGGCAGACATGGCCTGCAAGCATGGCGTCAAATTCTCTAGCCATTTTACCCCTTTTTTACCTAAGTATAACTTGATGTTATGCTAACATAATTATAAAGTAATTGGTAGGTACCAATAATCAATATATACTGCCGCAAGTAAACTGTATCGGCAGTCTCTTGTGCTGTACTGGGAGTATAATATATTAGGGATGAATCGCCATATGAGAAAAAATCTTCAAATAAGTCTAAATGTAACAGATCAGTACCCTAATTCTTCTTTCGCCGCCAAGGGATACGCAAATGGAACGATATCCCTCTTGCGCTGCGGATGGCAAAAGGTCATGGAGGACCTGATGGAGGAGATGATTGCCGGATACAGAGACAGGGTGCCTTCGGCGTCGCGGCGGGAGATTATCTCTTATATTGAGCAATCAACAGGGATACTGACGATTTATCAAATGCACTGGCTCAGAGAAGCCGTGAAAAGATGGCGGCTCAATGACCGGGTCTTAACTGCGATGGAGTATAAAAAAATTTACAATGATAGACTCAGACAGAAGATCTCTCATAGAATCGCTCTGCTGCGGTCCCAGGCCGACAAAGAGGGATTTATAGTCAAAGGAGCCAAGGAATTTTTAAATACTCTCTACCGAAAAGGAGTCGCCCTCACCCTCACAAGCGGGACCGATGATATTTATGTCCAGGAGGAAGCCCGTCTTCTGGGAGTCGAAAAATATTTTCAAGGCAGAATCTACGGCGCACTTGATGGCACTGACGAAAACACAAAGGAGAATCTTATCAAGCGCATTTTTCGAAAGAAGATGGTGGGGAACAAAGAAAGAGTAATGATTGGGTAACCTGGCAATGTTTGCAAGCTGTGAGAGAGCCGCTGCGGCGGGAAGCTCTCCCGAGTAAGGTCTAGTCAGCCGCTCGGAAGCGTAATGACCGGAAGGCAAGAGCCGGAAGGGGAGATAAGCGTGGGCAGCGAGGTGAAGAGTGGATGCTCTGAATCTGAACCTTAGCCCCGAGAACCTTGGATTTTGGGTGTGGGCCGATCCTGTCAGTCAGGGCGCAGGCCATGCAGGAGGCGCGCTAAAGACGAGTGCCAAATGCCTCCCCGGGGTCGCAGACAGCATCGAGTTGCACAACGGCATGCAAGTAACCAGGCGAGCG
>JAUWZD010000015.1 GCA_030615505.1 Spirochaetales bacterium
TTCGCGCCCAAGGGCATCTTCGCGCCCAAGGGCATCTTCGCGCCCAAGGGCATCTTCGCGCCCAAGGGCATCTTCGACAATCTTGCCCTCGCTTCCTACGAGATCTTCAAGAATCGATTTAGCCCTGTCAATCACCTCTAAGGGGATTCCTGCCAACTGTGCAACATGGATACCATAGGAATTATCCATTGGACCATCCTGAACTTTTTTTAAAAACACAATTTCCCCGTCTTTCTCTAGAACTGCCATGGAAAGATTTTGAAGATTCCTATGCTTCATCTGAGTCAATTGATGGTAATGAGTAGCAAAAAGTGTTTTGGTTTTAGTTTTACCAAGCAGATATTCTAAGATAGCCCAGGCTATAGCCAGTCCGTCATTTGTGCCTGTTCCCCTCCCGACTTCATCCATTATAATCAGGCTTCTGGGGGTAGCGGACCTTAGAATATTGGCGGTCTCATTCATCTCTACTAAGAATGTTGATTCACCACGGGCCAGGTTGTCTGTGGCACCTACCCTGCAAAATATATTATCCACAATTCCGATTTGGGCCTCAGTTGCCGGTACGAAGGCGCCGATTTGCGCCATAAGCACAATCAGAGCTGCCTGGCGCAGATATGTGGATTTACCCGCCATATTTGGACCCGTTAAAAGGATAATACTCTTTGAAGATTTCCCAAGATAAGCATTGTTAGGGACAAATAAGCCGCCAGGTAAATTGGCCTCTACTACGGGATGGCGTCCCTCCTGGATCTTAATCGTGCTTTCTGAACTTACTTTCGGTCGTACATAGCCATGAATGGTAGCAGCGAAAGCAAAAGACTGCAGCACATCCAGTTCGGAAAAAACATTACAAACCTGGAGGATCAGCTGTACCTTTTTTAGAATTCTATAACGTATTTTTAGAAATAGCTCTTTCTCAAGTTCGATAATCTTCTCAGAAGCGCTGTTGATCTCACTTTCCTTTTCGGACAGCTCTTCGGTGGTGAACCTTTCTCCATTGACTAAGGTCTGACGTCGGACAAAATGGTGGGGAACCAGATGCAGATTCGCTTTTGTAACCTCTATAAAATAGCCAATGATGCGGTTATACTTCAGTTTTAAAGAGGCTATCGATGTTTTTTCCCTTTCCTTTACTAAATATTCCTCTAAAACCTTCCTGGCATTATCCTTAAGGTCATGCAGACGGTCAAGTTCCGGATTATACCCCGGCTTTATAAGCTTACCTTCGTTTAACTGGATTGACGGCTCATCCAGAATGGAATCATCCAAAAGATCTACAATATTCTGGGCAGCATCCGAATTTTGCACTACGATCTGTATAATAGTTTTCATTTCTGGATATGGGGAAAGAAGGCTGGTTGCACGCAGGATGGCGGCAAGGGAAGATTTAATAGCCAGAAGATCCTTTGCATGAGCTCTTTCCATGGCCAGCTTGGAGGACATTCGCTCCAGATCAAAAATACCCGATAAATGTTCTCTGATTTTGGAGAGTAGAATCTGATTACGGTAAAAAAAACCAACACTATCCAGTCTGTGTCCGATCTCCACGGGATCTTTAAGTGGGTTTTGAATCCAGCGTTTTAGTTTTCTGGTACCCATCGAGGTTTTGGTCTGATCAAGGACCTCAAGCAGGGTGTATCGCCTTGTCTGGTCATTTAAATTCTGAACCAATTCCAGATTTTTTTGAGTTGATTCGTCCAGACCCATAAAAGTCATATCCGAATAAATCTTGAGATTACTAATATGTGATAAAATGCTTTTAGATGTTTCTGCAATGTATTCCAAGATGACACCGGCTGTAATGATCTCAGGTGCATCCTGTTTTAGCCCGAAGCCTTTTAGATTGACTACTTTAAGCTGCTTCTGAAGACGATTCCGATTTGACTCAATATCAAAGCTCCAATCCGGATATCTATTAATAAACACCCCGGTTCTATCAGTGATTAATTTGTGCAGACAGTTATCTTCCTCGAACAGTGATTCCTGAATCAGGATTTCCCGGAAAGAGATGCGAAAGAATTCCTTCTTTAGTCTTTCGTTTCTTTGCTCGAAGGAGAAATGAGTAGCATAGAATTCAGATGTAGAGAGATCGATATAGGACAGAGAGATATAGCCTTTAATCCAGCCGATGCATACTAAATAGTTATTAGCCGTTCTTTCCAGTAAATTTTCATCAACCACGGTTCCCGGGGTGATAATCTCAGTTACTTCTCTCCTGGCTATCCCCCTTCCCTCCCGCGGGATATAGGTCTGTTCACAAATGGCAATCTTCTTACCGGCTTTCAAGAGCCTGGCAATATACCCCTGGGCCGCATGATAGGGAATTCCACACATAGGAACCCCATTCCGTTTGGTTAATGTCAGATCCAAGAGCCCTGAGGATTCCTGGGCATCATGTTCAAACATCTCATAAAAATCTCCTAAACGGAAAAACAAAATAGCATCACGGTGTTTATTTTTTATTCTGCGGTACTGCTGCATCATGGGGGTTGTATAAAGCATACAATTGGATTATATTAGATGTAGATAGGGAGGACAATATGGCGATTGAGAGCATCGATAATATTCCTGCCCCCTCACCGGATACGGAACAGCGGGTTAGAGAACCGGCTCCCGAACCGGAAAAGCAGGAGGAAACGCCTCCCCCTGCCGAGGAAGGTCAGGAAAGAATTGTGGATCTCTTTGCCTGAAGGTAAAAGATATCATCTTTGATTCTGATTAATATATTCCTCTAAAATAAAAGAAGCGGCTATCCGGTCGATTTTATCCTTTGCCTTTTTGCGATTTAAACCGGCTTCTCTCAACAAGTCCTCAGCTCTAAGGCTCGAGTACCTTTCGTCCCATACAACAGCTTTTACTCCCAGACCCTCAAGCCTGCGGGCAAACTTTCTGGCTCGTATGCATCCCTCCTCCTCACTTCCATTTTCCCGCAGGGGCAGGCCAACGACCACAGTATCCACATTCTTGTCCCTGATGATTTTAGTTATATCATCTATGAGTCGATTCTCATTCTTGTATGGCAGGGTGGATAGAGGGTAAGCAAAGATCTTAAGCTCATCAGAAAGAGCTAATCCGATGCGCCTGGTTCCCAGGTCTATGGCCAGCAGTCTACTCAAATCTATCCTTCATCTGAGTAATTCTTGCCCGCCCGCTTCATTAGCTCCTGAATGACCTTTTCGGTGATATCAATTTCCTTGGTATAGAAGTAGAAAAACTGTCTGAACTGTCTACTATTGTTTAATATCAGAGAGAATCCTTCACTTTCTGCCACGTAATTTATAGCTTCCAGCAGTTCATCTAGAAATTCATCCGATTGATAGAGTTCTTCAGAAAGTTTCTTAAGCTGCTGCATTTTGATCCGCTTATAATCATTCCTGTATTGTTTTTTATTGAAAATCTCAGTATCAAGCTCTAGAGCCTTCTGCATATCTTTTTTACTCTCTGCTTCAAGCTTCTGGCTTTCTAAAGCCAGAAGCTCCTCATCAATTCTGTTAAGCTCCTTAAGCAGGGCGTTCTGTCTCACCTGGAATTCCTTTACAGTCTTGGATTCCCGGAAATAGATTGAATAGACCTTCTCAAGGTCGAGTATGCCGACCTTGGTAATATGTACCGGGAAAACAACTCCAGCTCCTATAAAAATAAATAGAAAAAATATAAACGCTTTGGGTATTGACCTCATCATTATCTCCTTAAAATTGATCACCTCCCAGTGATATTACAAAATCAAGTTTCATTCCAAGTAACGGCAGGCCTCCATCCTGCCACTCTATCCTTCCGTCTTCGAATTTAAACCTCTGTGCCAGGTAAAGCCTGATCGGGAATTGGGGAATAGTGAAGCGGATTCCACCCCCCAGGCTGAAGAGAAAGTCATCTATAGAAATATCGCGCATATCACTTCTCTCGGGCCAGGAAACAACGGCGTCCATGAAGAAAACCCACCAGAGTATCCTCTCAGCAATGGGAAGTCGAAATTCCAGGCGGTTGTCCCAGAGCGCTCTCTGCTCCTTTACATAGGGCCATCCCCGGGCAATGTTCCATCCATCCACATAGAGCAGATCCGTAGGCACGGTTCTTTCTTCTCCGTTGAATTGAGGGAAAATCAGGGACAGGGAAGTGTGAGCTGCCAGAACCATTTTAAGGCTCCAGGCATCGCTTATGAAAAGATCAAACAGGGTCAGGAAACCCTCAAGGGTTGAGTCGGTTCGAATGTAATCCCGCATGCCCCCCAATATACCTCCGGCATAGGTGAATCCCTGGCCTACATAAAATCCTTTTGTAGGATTGAGAAAGTAGTCGCGCTTGTCCCAATAGAGAGTAGTTGCCAATTTATTAACAAAGCTCCACTGCTTAAGGCATGCCCGTATATCCGGATCAAAAGGTCTGTAGAGCATAGGATCATAAGTAATTAACTCTAAGCTTGTGCTGAGTCCCGAGCGGACCCCTAACCAGCCCAGGCGTGTAAAGTATCGGTAACCGGTATTTACACCGAGTGAGATTTTCCAGAGTGTATAATCCATCGTATAGTACTTTGCCAGGTCTTCACCCTGGAGCAGGGCATAAGCATAGTCCGTAATGGCATCATCACCTGTATAGGGTTCTCCGGTATCAGGGTGCACCAACATTCCCGTGTAAGGATCGGGAACCGCATTATCCTCATCCCCGCTGAATATAGGCGGCATCATATCCTGCAGAACACCCGGCACTACGGCATGTTCCAGGCCTAAGCTTACTCCCCCGAGCCAGCGCTTTCCGAACATCCAGGGCTCTTCGTAGCGAATTGAAACGAGCTGACGAAGGGGCGAGATTTCCAGGTCCGCACCTAAAGTCTTCCCGCGGCCCAAAAAATTATTCTCTGCCCATTTGAACATACCTGAAACAGGATAATCACCCCCGGAAAACATAACCCCAAAATTGATATTGGCTGTGCTTCCCTCTTCCACATTGATAACCAGGTCCATCAGACCCTCTGTGCTGCCCTGTGGAGTTTCCGGGGCCACTACCGAAAAATACTGCAGGTTATACAGATTCCTTAAGCCCTGGATAACCTTGGTTTTGCTAAATATATCCCCCACCTCAAAGGGCAGTTCCCGATAGATAACATAGTCCTTGGTTTTATCATTTCCTTTTATAATTATATTCTCAATATGAGCCCTATCTTTTTCCACTATGTTGATGGTATAGAAAATTTCCTTTTTCTTCTCATCCCGGGATTCTTCACGGTTGATAATATTGAAGATATAGCCATTCTCGTAGTAATAATCCGCTACCCGCTGAAAATCCGCTTCCAATTTGAGCTTATCAATAAGCTTACCTGGTTTCTGGCGGACGAGCTCCTGAAGAGTCTCATCGGAAAAAATCAGATTTCCTTCAAAACCCATACCGCCGTATTTATATTGCTCTCCTTCCTCAATATATATGGTGAGGATCAGGACTTTTCTGTCTTTTTCTTCATCTAGTTCCAGTTTCTTCTCAACATTTACAACCTTTGCATCGATAAATCCATGCTCGCCATAGTATTCCTGTATTCTCTCTATATCCTCCTCCAATTTGCTCTCCTGAAATACACCTTTAGAGAACAGGGCCTGGGCTTTTGTCTTCATGGTTTTACGCAGAGTACTATCGGAAGCGAAATTGTTGCCGGAAAAATAAATAGCCTCAATTTTAGTCTGAAAACCCTCAATAATTTCAAATATAACTTTAACCGTTTTTTCTTCTAATTCTTCAATAGATCCAGTGACCTTTGCATCCTGGTATCCCTTTTCATGGTAGAGCTCTACAATGGTATCCGCATCGATATTTATTTTGCTCTGACTGACCATATCTCCTTTCTTTATCAGGATCCTGTCGAGAATGTTTCCCTTACCTACTTTCCGGTTACCCCGGAGCTCAATTTTAGACACAGTAAGTCTCTCAGTTACCTTAAATTCAATTATAACACTCTGTTTTTGATCGTCTCCAGGAAGGGCATTGGCTTCGATGCTTTCAAAATACTCTAAAGCGTACAATTTTTCCTGAATTTCCCAGAACAGATCCAATGAAAATGTTTCACCAATGTATGGCCGAACGATGGGCTTGAGTTCATTCTCTGAAATTGTATCAAGTCCTGAAAAAGTCAAGTCTACAATGGGTTTATTTAAATACCACTCTTCCTGTGCAAATATTACCAAAGAAGATAAAAGAAAAATCACTATAAACGGCTTTCGCATAACAACTCCTGCTAAACTCGATTAAATTCTAGTAGGAATATTTCCATCTTAATCCAATCGTATTATCAGTCAGAAAAAGATTTTCAGGATGCTGGGGATTAATAGACCACTCAATCAGAAAAAACGGAGTTGTCCATTCAAAATTAATCTCTCCCTCCGTTCGTATCCGATTTGAAGAATCATAGCCGGTAGAAGCTATATCTTCTGCTTCAAATCGTACCAGCATCTCCAAGAAAAAATCAGTACCCAGATACTTTCCAAGAGAGAGGGTAGTATTGTCAAGAGGATTAATCAAATATGTTGAGGAATTTTCTCCTAAAAGCCGGCTAACCAGCAGATTTTGTACAATCTGAGTCCGTATACTGAAGAGATCAAGACCCAGTAGCTCCCGTACGGCTCGTTCAAAGGGAGATAGAATGCCGAACCGACTAACCACATCACTGGTTAAAAGCACTGCAGACACACCGAATCCCGATTCCTCTATGCGGCTTGATAAGGAACCCCCAATAAAATCCAGTATCTCAATGTCTGAACGGGGGGGTTCGGAGTAAAACCGTGGTGAGAATTCACTTAAATAGTTGTTCACCTCCAGGAAGATCTTCAACTCCTCATTATTTTGATCTCTTTCCCTGATCTCAGCCAGGGCTGTTATCCTGGGATCAAGCTTTTCCACACTCTCTCCAAAGGCAATATTGCCCTGCTTTAAATAAAAACTCCGATCGAAGTAGAATATTTCTCCGCCCCTGATCTCTACATCTCCCAGTATAGTGAAATCTCCTCTTTCCTCATCCAGGTATAATGAAATTTCTTCTCCCTGTTTGGCATAGGTACGAATGATTGGGAAGTTAATGGAGGGCCAGTAAAACTCCACCCTCCTCCCCGTACGTAGATTCATATTTAAAATTAATGGTATATAATGATCTTCAGAAGCTTCTACTTTTTCTAAGGCAATCCTGCAGGAGTCTATAATCAGGTCACCGTCAATCCTGATAGAAGCTTTATCTCCCTGTACCTTGATGATCCCGCTGGCAAAGCCATCGGTATGTACCGAACCAAAATTGGTACGGATCCACATACCGGGTCTGCTCTCCGTCTGAAAGACCAGTTTATAAGCCACAGGAATCCAGTGATCGAGGAAAAAAATCCCTTCTGCTGTAATTTTTGCCCGGCCTGAGAAACTGTCCAGCCGCTCCATAGTAAAGCTCTTCTCATTAAATACTAAACTGCCGTTAATAGGAGCAACTTCATCCGGAGATAGGGCAAAAATTAACCCTCCATCCCTTACCTGAAGAGTTCCATAAAAATCAGGATCATTGATCAAACCTGTAATTCTTAAGTCTCCTCGGGCAATTCCATGAGTAAAATTAAATATATCGGTGCGGGCGAGAGTATTGATAATCTTCATATCCATCCCGGCTACGCTGAAGCTTGAATCAAGGCGATCCCCTTCGATCGTTCCGGAAGCCCTGCCGTAAATTGGCAGTGGCTCTGAAAGAACGAGAGTAAATTCACCATTTTCAAGAATTTGACACTGAATGGAGTCTTCAGGACCTCCATTAATAATTAAATTCTTCTTCTCAGTCTTAAGCTTGAATATCCAATCAGGATATGGCTCACCCTGCACTGTAATACGTGAAAAACGCAGTTCCCCGGCCAAATCCTTTCGGAAAATGGATTGAACGGGGAGCGCCCGAACAATATCTTTAAATTTCCCCTCCAGAACAATATCAAAATCGACAGCATTTCCGAAGTAGTCTGCCCTGTATTCGGATGTATAGGCAAACTCACCGCTATCAAATCTCATCCGGCCCCGCCCGTTTATTATCTTATGGCTTAAATAACCTAAATTTAAGGATTCGAGATTGAACTGCTTTTTATTATAGCTAATTGACACCTCTAAAGCCAAAGGGTCCACATTTAATCTTCCCCCATTCAAAACAAATTCCGCCTTCACTTGAGGGTCAGTATAACTGCCCTTTACCCCTACTCTTCCTGATCCATCACCGGAGATAATCATTTTTCCCAAACGATCGAGGGGAGCCCGCCAGAAGTCAAATTCAACATAGATCTCATTTCTCTTTAATTCCGCTGTCAGGGAATAACGCTCCTGATCTGTCTGGCTTCCAAGATTAATCCAGCCCTTTCCTATTACAGGAGAGAAATCACTTATTATTATCTCACCGCTGCCTTCGAGAGTTGAGAGATGGTCCTCAAAAACAAGGGACTCAAATCTCAATATATCCCTTTTTACTGAGAATGACATACGAAGACTGTTGTCCCCGGGCGAAATGAAGGGAATGTTCTTAAATTCCGTCTGCTTGGAAGCCAGAAAGAGGGCGCCTCCCCTTGTTACTATGCCGTCAATATCCGTTGAAATATACATAACTCCCTTTTTAAAGGGAACCGGAAAGGAACGCATTTTTACCTGAAAGGGGCTGCCATGGAGGGGAAGTACAGGGCCCGGGCTGAGTAGGGGATTTACCATTCCTGACGAGAGTATGGAGACCTGGAAACTATGGGAGCCATCAATTTGAAGCTCTCTTCCCGGAATATGGAATCCTTCAAAAGTATAGGTCTTTCCTTCGAAAAGCAGGGTTGACTTAAAATCAGTTCTGTTCCCCGCCGAGGCCGTCTTAAAAAATCCGGACATTACATATTCATCCCACTCAACCGTTATATCACTGATCACAAAGGCTGTATTATCTCCTGTAATTCCGAAGCGTACAGCATTATCAATGTTATTTGTATCCGTTATTCGAACTTCAGGAGAGATCAGTTTAAACTGCTTAAAATCAGTTTTTATATCCAGGCTTATGTTGAGAGAAAGAGGCTTTAAGCGTCGATTTAAGCGTGGAGAGAAGCTCTGGGGAGGTGAAATCAATTGATAGACAGTGTGCAGCGGTATGCCAGAGAGATCAGTAACTGCCTCCAATACCGGTTTGGGTTTAAAGGAAAAAGCCCCTCTAGCCTCTATGGAATTATCTATTTCAGTATGTGCCAAAGAAGTGGTAAGGATAAATTTATATTCTCCGTTAAGCGGTACAATATCAAGATTAATATTTTCAAAACTGGTGCTCCCGACAACCAATCGGTTTCCCTTTACCGATAAGCCTTTAGTCTCTCTTTGTAACTGGAAGCCGGCGTTCAGAGTTTGGCCTGTTATGGAACGGACATCTATCAGCTTGAGGAAGCCGGCGGGAAAATAATTTTCGATGAGAATATTTCCCATAAATTCAATCGAGCCTTTTTCTGAATTTACAATAAAAGGTTCTAAATAAACTATCTTTTCATTTCCGAATAAATGTGAGACAATATTGAGTTCCATAGGTATTCTTTTGTCTCTTAGCCTGGCCTGGAAATCGAGTAAATAGGTTAACCGTGACTCATCGATTTTATATGTAAAACTTCCGGAGGATGTTAGAGAGCAGTTCAGGTAACGGTTATAATGGTTCATAGCGCCTGTTAAGCGAAAACTATCTGAGGGAGTAAAGTTCTCAGTTTTAAAACTAAAAGCTAATTCATTTGAATCCAGATTCAAACGGAATTGTAGATCCAATGGCGCCCGGTCCTGTATTTTCCTTACTGAGAATTCATTCTCCTTAAGGCTAACCTGGAAAGTTTGCCGACCAATTTCAAAAGTATCCGTCTTCATGCAGTATATGCGCACAGCCATATCAGACCAGGTGAGTCTCTGATCGACCTGTCCATTAACTTTTATTCGGGAGAACAATTTAAACCCCCGGTCATCATAAGGAGAGCTGTCGTATTCCACTGAACAGCGAACAGCCAGATTGTAAAAGTCTCTGCGCCTGGAAATGCTGAAAAAGAGTTTTTCAAGCTCTAACCCCATTCCCGGGGAAGAATAATGAAGGGTAATATTTGTCCCACTGAATTTTAATGTATGTCTCGATGCCTCGGTTTCCTCCTGCGTATACCTACCTGATAAACGATCCAGAAACTCAAAGATCTCCTTATCCCTTTCTCTATCAATGCGGAACAGGGAGTTGGCAATGTTAACTTCTCTTAATGAATTTACAGGATCTTTTGTTATCAGAAAGTCGAATATACTATAATATATTTTTACTCTGTTGATTTTAAGCAGAATGGCTTCGGGGTCTGAAAAACTGTGTATCTTGAGATCCCTGACAGCCAGGAATCCAAATATAGAGGGTGAAATGCTCCTATAGCTAATAGCTCTCCCCAGCTTATCCTCCATCAGACTGAGTGTGCGGGATTTAAGCTCATCCATCTTTTGATTAAGATGCTGATTAAGGAGATGAATCAAAGGAGTGCTCAAAGCAATGAGAAGAATAATGATGACTATTTCAGCAGCTCGTACTGCCCAAACAACCTTCTGATTCAATCCAGGCGCTCCAACCGGAACAGAAATTTTATTTTACCCGTATCTCTTCTGCCATCTGTTGATTCCTCGAAGAGATAATCGGACAGTGCCCGCTCCACGGCTCTATCTACAAGTATATACCCCGAGCTCTGAGTTATCAGTACCTCGATAACTTGACCAGTGGGTGCCACGGTGAACATCGCTTCTACATCTACGTCCTGTCCCTCCTGTAAGAGGATTTCAGGAAAATCAAGCACCGCTTTTTTCAACAATTTCCTCTCATTACCGGACCATTCCAGTTCAGCGTCTTTGAGAATAGTGTTCTCCGACATTTTATTGGGATTTACTTTAATTTCTTCCAGCACCTGGGCAATGATCATATCAGAGGACGGCAGGAGCAGATCTTGAGGTATATCCGGAACCGAAAGCTCAATGGACCGCCTTAAGGGTCTTGCCTGGGGAATTCTCTCCGGCATGGAATAATAAGATAGATCTTTAAATATGCTCTGCACCGGGATTGGAACAGATGCAGTCTGCTCCCCTTTCATAGAAATCCTATACTCCGAAGGCTGCAGATGCGTCTCAGGTTCACGCTCAATAAACGACAGGAGTACACGATGTTCTTTGAGTTGTGGAGGAGTGGGTGCTTTTAATATCCAGATTACGAGGAAAAAGCAGAGATGGATTACAAAAGAGAGTCCCAGATAATAGATATTTCTATTTATCATTCAGTTAAACTCTTCTTAGCTGTAACCAGTGATATTGCCTCGATCCCCGACAGGCGAGCAAGATCCATGATTTCAATTAGAATTCTGTAGGGCAGTGTCTCATCGGCCCTCAGAATCATCCTGTTGTTTTGAAGCCTGACCATTTCCTTCTTGAGATCCGAAGGAAAGCGTTCTAAGGATACAAGCACTTTCCCAATATAAATGTCGCCATTTGCGCTTAAAGTTACAAGTATCTCATCCTTAAGCACAGCTTTAGAGGTATAGGCATTGGGAAGATCTACCTGAATTGCAGGATTAATAGCCAGGGAGGTGTTCAGCATAAAAAATATAATCACTAAGAACACAATATCGATGAGCGGTGTAAGTATAAGCCCGTCATCATCCTTTAATCTTCTCTTTAGGCGCATTTAACCCCTTTTTACAATTTCAATTCTTTTAATATGACGATCATCCCTGTCGACGATCTTATAATAAATGCCGTTCTCTACATAGGTGTCGCCAACTCCGGGGATCTCTCCAAGACGATCACACAGGAACCCGCCGACAGTGTCGTAATTCCCCCTTTTAAGTTGAATACCCGTTTCATTGCGAATATCCTCGATATCTGCGGTTCCTGAAACAAGATAGTGGTCCGGATTTATCATCCTGATCTCCTGACCCAGTCCTGTCTGTTCCCCGGGAATGAAACCGATAATTTCTGAAGCAATTTCATAAGGGGTTATCATTCCCGATATCGCCCCATACTCATCGGAGAGAAAAGCAACATCCAAATTACGAGTGTTCATTTCGAGTAAAAGCTCCGGAATTCTCTTTATATCCGGATAATAAACTGCGTCCCTTATTATTTCTCTGATTGAATCGACATTGTTTTTATCAGGCGATAGACCAGGTAATTGTGGGGAAAATGTGAACAGGTCCTCTATATCTATGTACCCAATAAGATTATCCGCTCTCTCCTTGTATATAGGAATGAATCGGCATCCGCTTTCCAGGGCGACTTTAACCACATTCCGGGGCGAAGAATCTATATGGCAAACAGGATGTTTATGAATTTGTATCATCACCTCCCTGGCCAGGGTATCCCGAAAATCAAATATATCTTCAAATACTATGCGATCGGATCTGGCTAAAACGGATTCTCTTGTGCCCAGACGCACAAGCAGTCTGAGATCCTCTTTAGATTGAGGAAGCTTACTCTTTCGATCATACTGGCCAAAGAGGTAGAGCAGGCTGTTGACTATGGTATTTAAGATAATAGACAGGGGTAAGAATAAAAAATAGAAGATTACTAAAACAGGCGCCAGTTTCACACTTATCGTATCCGCATGACGTCTGAAGAATGATTTTAGTATGATTTCAGAAATAAGAAGCACAAAACTTAAGGCAAGAACCCCGGCCCAGGAAGCCAGGGAAAACCCAAGCTGTCGCAGGGCGCTTGAGAAAAGTATCGCTGCAGTAACCACGGAAATATTGGTACCAATAAGTGTCGTTCCGAGCAATCTTTCAGGTTTCAATAATAAAAAATCCGCCGCCCGTGCATAAAAAACTCCTCTTTCCTTTTTTAAATAAATAGCAAGTTGATCTGCTGACAGCAGTCCTATTTCCAAACTGGCGAAAAAAGAAGAGCATAATATACAGATTAATATCAATAAAACGTACAATTTAACCTATTCTCCGCACTTGAACCCTTAAAATTTTATTTCTGGCAATCTCACATACTGTAAATTCGATCTGATTGATAATAAACTTGGTTCCTACCTCAGGTATTTCCTCAAGCTGGTGCGTAATTAATCCTGCCACAGTTCGCTTTTCCGTTGGAAGGTTCTGCTTTAACAGGCTCATAAGATCCTCTATTTCCAGATGCCCGGGAACACTGTACACGCCTGGTGAAACCTCAACGGCTTTTTCAATTCCTTCTGGATAGAAATAACTGAAAAGTACTTCCAGGAGGCTTTGATAGGTTATAATACCGGCGGTTCCACCATATTCATCTACCACCAAAGCCATTTCGGTATTAGCCTCCCTCATCTCAACCATAAGCTCTGCACAGTTCTTTGATGCCGGTACACTGATATAGTGTTTAACTACGGCGTGCAATCTCTCTCCCCGTTTTAAACCGTATTTGAAAGGAAGAAGATCTTTTAAATCCATGAAACCCACCAGATGATCCATGTCCTGCCTGAACAGGGGGATTAAAGAGCTTCTGCTTAAATTTTTAAGGGAACCGGCCCGGTGAATCAATTGTGAGATGGGGGTAGATATCTCAATACCTTTAATCTGAGTTCTTGGTATCATTACATCAACTGCCGATTTATTTCTAAAATGAAAAAAAGACTCAAATAGATTTAGTTCGGAATGATCCAGGATGCCTTCCTTGAAACCAATTTGAACAGCCGAGAGAATAAGTCTTTGCTTGGCAGCCTTTTCATTTATATTCTCTAAAGGAAAAAATCGATTGATCAATATGTTAAAGAGATTTAAAAACCAGCGGAGCGGCTTAAGGACTCGATGGATATAGTACAGGGGAACCGCCGCAGCCCTGGAGAAGCGGAGTGAATTCCTGACCGCAAGGTTCTTGGGCGCCATCTCACCAATCAGAAGCAGAAGTATGGTCATAGCAATGATTGAATATAGCTCAGAATCACCCGGAAATAATCTTCTGCCCACCACCTCAGCCAGCGTTGAAGCAATAACATTCACAAACATATTCCCCGTGAGAATGGTAATCAGGATTTCATCCGGTGAGGAAAGAATCCTCACCATAATTCTGTTCAGGAAGTGCTTGGACCTGCGTTTAAGTGAATCCTGCTCAAGACTGCTTAGTGAGAAAAAGGCAGCTTCAGTTCCTGAAAAATAAGCTGAGATTATTAAAAGAAAGGCAAGAATAATTAACTGTGGCATTAAGACCTGATCCATGGTTTTGTTTCATCCTGTGGGCACCCTGTGGGCATCCTGTGGATGGTTTTAATCCTGCCTTTTAGGTTTGGATTTAGATTTAGAAAGTAAGGAGAGAAGCTCTGAGGTGGCGATTTCCATTCGTGAAATAGTTTTATTCACAATCTGCCTGAAAATATGAAAAAAGAGCAATGATGGAATAGCTACGGTAAGTCCTGCTGCTGTAGTAATCATGGCCTGGGAGATACCTCCGGCAAGCAACGCCGGATCGGAGATACCTGAAACCTTCAGATTAAGAAAGGATACGATCATACCGGTTACAGTTCCTAGAAGGCCTAAAAGAGTGGTCAGATTGGCAATACTGGATAGATAGGGAACATTCTTCTCAAGCTCACCTGCATTTCTTAAAGCCCTGGATTCCATATGCATATGAATGGTTCCGGGGGTCTGTTTTTCTCTCCAGGTTTTTATGCCTTCGAGTAACACCGATGCCTCGGGCGAGTTATGCTGCTTAAGCTCTCCAATTACTTTAGCCGCATGGCCTGATCTTAATTGCTCTACAATGTAGCCGCCTAAATCCGGATTATCTTCCCGGATCCGAAAAAAGAAAATGCTTCTTTCGATAATTAATGCTAAAGCAATAACGGAAAGAACTACAATTGGAAATAGTACAACTCCACCCTTTATGAGAAGATCAAGCAACAATTTACTCCTTTATTTTCGGATTTCATAGCTGATAAGAAAACAACAATTCAAATCTTCATCATATTCCGGAATCGATATATTGGCACCTACGGACAGGTTACTGTGATTCTTCAATGTCCATATAGCCTTTAGGAAAAACATCTGCCCTGAGTATATTCCGTTGTTTCCACAGATCAGGGGATCAGCCTGGTTAACAGGAACATCTCCCCACAACGCCCCTATTATAAACTCTAACGGTATAATAATAAAGTCTAATTTAACAGTACCCATCAGCGTATGCGTTAAGAGACTCTCCCACAGGGTATCCTGCAGGGGGAGTGAGAATCCTACTCGAAAAAGCGCCCCCGCTGTAACCGCCGGCAGGATCCTAAAGCTTATCTCAGATAATAGAGTGCCCTGTTCTGCATCCTCCATCAAGGTTAGCTTCTGGTCTTGCACCTGGTACAGATTCCCCTTGCGGTACTCTATAAAGGCATTTATTCTACGGTCATAGGCCAAATCAAACAAAATACCTGATTTTAAGGAAAAACCGGACTCAGGCTTGAAAAGGGGAGGTTCTGAATAGGCATGACTTAACAGAAAATCCGTATTTACAGGGATTTTCAGTACTGTCTCCGCACTTGTTTTGAGGGTCAGCAAGGGGGAGAGAATTATATCCACTTGCGCCTCAGGGTAAAACTTCCAGGTCCCATCGTAATAAAGCATGGATCCTCCCGCTTTCAGAGCCAGGGGCAAGTTATGAGGCGCATTCTCCCTTAAGCTGTCTCCCATAATAATTCCTCCCAGTCCGGCAAGTCCATACCCCTCCCATTGGGGCTCTGTACCTGATCCACGAAGAAAACCCTGTACATGACCATAGGCTCGAATCCAATTCTTAAGTCCCTTGATTTCTATTTTCTCACCGAGCACACTTTCCGTTTTTACCCCTGAATATTCCGGCTGTCTCGTGCCTATGAAAGAGGTTTTCTCCTGGATTTCCAGCCTATCGCCTGCAGCCGTTAATTCTTTACCTGTAGAGATAAGATACACAGCCGAATGGTCCTGCAGGGTAAACACCCCTGTCTGACCGTAAAGATACAAATTCATGAGATTAAAACTCCTCTGACCCTCTACTTCTCCCATTAAAAAACTTACAGCCGGTGAATTATGGTCCACCCAGGCATCGTTTATTGCACCCTGAATATCCGTTAAGAATCTCCACCGGCCGATTTCTGTTTCTATCGAAAGAGTAGAGCCTAATAAAATGCCCGGAAGATAACTTATTTCAGCCGTCATGCCACGGCCCGGTCCGGGTTCGATTTCGGTCAGGCCCGGGAGCTCCTCGTGAAATGGGGATTTAGTATAACTTTCAGGAAATTCTTTCACATCAGGCGCTTGTATTGGGGTTGGACGTACAGCTCTCAGATAGGGGATTCTTACGCTGTACTGCTGAACAATTCTGATTTCCGTCTCCCTTACAGCCGGCGGGGGATACAGATATACAGTATCCTCTGCCTGGAGTATAACATCCGGGAGTTGAATAGGTTCTTTTTTCTCAATGTCCTGAGCTCGAAGAGAAAAAACCTGTAGAAACATTAAGCAGAAAAGCATCACAATCATGACAAAATATCCTGTTTAGATTATGCTGATTCATCCCTTTTTTACAACTGGATTGCAGGTAAATTGGAATAGCATATGCGATATAAAGAGAAGGCGAGAGGTAAATCTCCCGATTATACGGTCTTAAGCAATTTTATCGTTTTAGAGGGACTTGACGGCGCCGGTACTACCACCCAGTTGAAACTCATTGATGAGGAACTGAGCAGGCTGGGCGTGCTCCACTACTGTACAAGTGAACCAAGCGATGGTTTCATCGGAAAAATAATACGCTCCATTTTAGAAAAAAAAATTCAGGCTCTTCCCAAAACTACGGCTCTATTATTCGCAGCGGATCGTAATGAACATCTAAATAATCCTGAATACGGCATTATAGCTCGACTGCGGAGGGAAGAATTAGTAATCTGCGATCGCTACCTCTTTTCCAGCCTGGCCTATCAGTCAGAGAGATGTGGTTTCGATTTTGTGTTATCTTTAAACAGGACATTTCCCTTACCCCAACATCTTATTTTTTTGGACACGCCAATCGATTTAAGCCAGAAGAGACTCACCCACAGAGAGGAAGAGGATATTTTTGAACGCACCGATCTTCAGCCGCGAATTCTCTCAGACTATAAGATGGCATTTTCACTCTATAATGACAGTGATATGACTTTTCACCGGCTGGATGGCTCACGGCAGCCTGAACTTGTTTTCCAAGATTTCTGGAATATAATTCAAACTCTGCCGATGGTAAAAGTGTGAAAAAAGCAATATTGTTTTTAATACTGATAATTATTCCGGCCTTAACTGTCCCCGCCTACAGAATTCTCTATGCTGAACAGTACTACCGTCTCTATCACCTTCATTTTTACCAGTATCCGGATGATACTATGGAGAACATCTATTACCTTGAACAGGCGCTTAAAGCTGATTTCTGCAATCCACTCTATGCTTTAGCTAGAATAGAGAATAAAAGGGAGTGGGAACGCTACCGCAGCCTCTTTAAGATGCACGTTCATTTGAAACTGATTGAGCTTTACCTTACCCTGGGCAGCAAGTACGACAAAATGATTGCCTATTTCTACAATGCTCCATGGAAAGAGGACAACCTTAAAAGCCTTGAGATTGCCGAAAAGGTCTATTACACAGCCCTGGCCTACTGGAGTGAAGCTTTAAGCTGGGCTCGAAAAGCATCCAGACCTATAATCCATCTGGAAGAAATTCAAATGTGGGAAGATGAGAGCTACCGCATAATGACCCGGGATTTAGATTACCAGGATATAATAAGCTCTCACCTTAAGAGACTCCGCCAGGTCCGAGAGGATTTCCTGAAAATGGATAAAAACACTTACTGATCCCTACCTGATGAGCATTGCATCGCCGTAAGAAAAAAACCTATATCCCTTACGAACAGCTTCCCCGTATGCAGAGAGGATTCTCTCCCGTCCTGCAAAGGCGGAAACTAAAACTAACAATGTCGAGGCAGGAGTATGGAAATTGGTCAGCAATTGGGACACGATCCTAAAGCGATATCCAGGATAGATAAAGATATCGGTAATTCTTTTCCCCGGCAGCAGCCTGTTATCTTTAACCGAGGATTCTAAAGCCCTTACCACGGTTGTTCCCACAGCCAGAATTCTCCTGCCCCCGTGCAGGGCCCGGTTCACCGCCCGAGCAGTCTGTTCGGGAATACAGTACTTCTCCTCATGCATGGTATGTTCCTCAATGTTCCTGCTTCGTATGGGCAGGAAGGTTCCAACTCCTACATGAAGGGTAATAGTAACGACAGTATTTCCGGAGTCCTTAAGGGACTTCAGAATGCCTTCTGTAATATGGAGCCCCGCAGTCGGAGCAGCGGCGGAGCCAAGATAGCGGGCATAGATCGTCTGGTACCGTTTTTGATCTTCCTGGTTGTCCTCCCGTTTTATATATGGAGGCAGTGGCATATGCCCGTGGCTTTCCAGATATGCATTATCGATTGGAGGATCAAACTTCAGGTACCTGAAATTCTCTGAAGCTTTTATTATAGTTCCGTCAACGCTCCCGGGAAAAATGAAAGCCTTTCCGGGTTTCTGTTTCTTTGCTTTGCTGACCAGTGTTTTCCACAGGCCGGGTTGTTGCTCCTCCAGGAGCAGGAATTCTACTCTGCCGCCGGTCTTCTTGGTGGTACCGTAGAGCCTTGCCTTCCTTACACGTGTATCGTTTAAAACAACAACCGTCCGTGGTTCGATATAGTGGGACAGATTATTAATATGGGCTTCCTGGATCTGTCCCGATTCGCGGTTAAGAATCATCATTCTGGCGGATCCCCGGTCGGGTGCCGGATCCTGGGCTATGAGTCTGTTCGGAATTTCAAAATAAAAGTCGCTGGTCTTCACGATCACCCAGATGTTGATAAGCAATTTCAGTAACCATACGCCCCCTGGGAGTTCTCTGTAACAGGCCCTTCTGGATCAGATAGGGTTCATAGACATCCTCCAGTGTGTCCACAGACTCTCCGATAGAAATAGCCAGGGTCTCCGATCCAACCGGGCCTCCTCCATATGCTTTGATAATCGTACGCAGGATATTTCTATCCAGCTTGTCCAGACCCAGTGAGTCAATCTCCAGAGAGTCCAATCCTTTAGTTACGATTTCACGATTGATGAAACCATTTCCCCATACCTGGGCAAAATCCCTCATGCGGCGGAGAAGCCTGTTGGAGACTCTGGGAGTACCCCTGGAGCAGTGGGCTATTGTGCGTGCGGCCTCTTCATCAAGCTGTATTTTTAATATAGCGGCTGAACGGTATATAATACTCTTAATATCATCCTCCGTATAAAAATCAAGTCTGGATGTAATACCGAATCTGGAATAGAGAGGGCCGGATACCAGGCCTGTTTTGGTGGTTGCGCCTATTAATGTAAAGGGAGGAAGCGGTATCTTGATTGTCCTGGCTCCCGGACCCTGCCCCATGACCACATCGATTTCAAAATCTTCCATAGCCGCGTACAGCATCTCTTCAATTATGGGCTTGAGACGGTGAATTTCATCTATAAAAAAAACATTCTTATCTCCGATAGTTGTCAATATTGCAGCCAGATCCCCGGAGCGCTCTAAGGCAGGAGCGGAAGTGGCCCGGAATTGAACTCCCATTTCATGTGCAATAATTCCCGCCAGTGTAGTTTTCCCCAATCCCGGTGGTCCGCTGAAAAATACATGGTCCAGGCTCTCCTCTCTCTGTATAGCGGCCTGAATAAATATTTTAAGATTTTCTTTTAACTGTTTCTGCCCCTTGAAATCTTTTAAGTACTTTGGTCTTAGAGTGATCTCTTCCTGATCCTCTTTCTGATCATAGGACCCGGCGACAATCCTTTTGTCCATCATGTTGAGCTTTCCTGGCTGTTGATCAGTGAGATGGCCTTCTTAAGAAGCTCGCTTTCTAAGGCTTCTTTTGGAATGCTTTTGTCTTTTAACTCTTTAAACGAGGATTTTACCGCATTTCTGGCCACTCTTCGGTCAAATCCCATACCTGTGAGAGCGGCTAAAAGCTCATTTTCAAATGTAAGCTCATACGTAGACGATACGGTTAATTTACCCTTTAGCTTTAACATGATCTTCTGAGCTGTTTTTTTTCCTAATCCTGGAAGAGAGACCAGTGTATCCAGATCATCGGAGTCCAGTGCTTCGACAAATTGGTGAACCTCAATTCCGGAGAGAATCCTCAAAGCCTGCCTGGGACCTATGCCTTCAACTTTGATCAGGTCTAAAAAAAGATCGCGTTCTGCTGTTGTCGCATAACCGTAAAGCTTAAGCTGATCCTCCCGATGATGTAGATACACATATACCCTTACCTCTTCCTCCTGGTCGGGTAAATCACGCAGAGAAGTTCGGGAACAGAGAATTTCCCATTCCAAAGCTCCGCTCTGGATGAATATCTTCTCATCGTTTTTAAAGGTTACACGGCCTTGAATACTGTTAAACATTCTTTATCTTTCATTATAACATTTCATGTATTTCAGAACACCGGAATAATTAGCATGACAAAAAGCAACGGCTAAAGCATCTGCTCCATGCTCTGGTTTTGGGATGTCCGTTAAATTGAAGAGGATTTTAAGAACAGCCTGAATCTGCTGTTTTTCTGCTTTTCCGTACCCGATGATCGCCTGCTTTACTTCCAGCGGAGTGTACTCGGCAAAGGATATATCATTCTCCGCCAAAGTAAAAAGTATAACACCTCTTGCCTGAGCTACCGGTATAGCGCTCTTGCTGTTTCTGGCAAAGAATATCTTTTCGACCCCGGCCTCAGCAGGCGAAAATGTCTTAAGAATTTGCTCTAACTCCTCATGAATCTGAAGAAGCCGGACCCCTGCGCTTTCCTTGGGGCTGGTACGTATAACCCCGTGACTGAGATAGCTATATCTTGAGCCGCTGTGTTGTATCAGGCCGTATCCTGTATTAGCTAATCCCGGATCAATCCCTAAAATGACTTTCATTCATCCAGTTCAAATCCTTCAGGAATTTCCAAATTCGATGCCACACTTTGCACATCATCGTGATCTTCCAGGTTCTCTATTAATCTTAGAGCCTGTTTAATCTTATCCTCTTCCAAGAAAATCCCCGCATCGGCGATCATGGAGATCTCTGCTATAGTGTGTTGAAAATTAGCCCCTTGCAGGGCATTAAGAACATTTTCAAAATCCTCAGGAGAAGTCAGCACCTCAATACTCTCATCTGTGCTGGTGATATCCTCAGCACCTGCTTCTAAAGCCACGGGCAGTAAGTCATCCTCTGAATATTTCTTAGAATCATAGGCGATTATTCCTTTGCGTTTGAACAGATAGGAAACACAGCCTGTTTCCCCCAAATTACCGCCGCCCCGGGACAGAATGTACCGGATTTCGGCTGACGTCCTGTTTTTATTATCCGTTAGAATGTCGATTAGAAGTGCAACACCGCCCGGACCATAGGCCTCGTAGGCCATCTCAACATAATCGATCCCTTCAAGCTCGCCTGTACCTTTTTTAATAGCCCGGTCGATATTGTCCTTGGGCATATTGGCTAGTTTAGCCTTCAGGACAGCTGTTCGCAGTCTGGGATTTGCTTCCGGATCTCCTCCTCCCAGTCTGGCGGATACACTGATTTCTCTGATGATTTTAGTAAATATTTTACCCCGTTTAGCATCCACGGTGCTTTTTTTATGTTTTATCGAGGCCCATTTACTATGGCCGGACATGTCTGGCTCCTCTATAAATATAATTGCCTATTTAAAAGATACGTTTGGATGTGGCTTAAGGCCGCGTTATGCGCTTAAACTTAACATAAGCCTGATTGGGGTGTCAAGATTGTGGAAATGAGCCCTTACAAAGCTTAAACTCAGAGTTTGCCACTTTTGTTTACGGGCCAGTATTTTACCAGTACTTTTCCAAAGATCCTGTCTCCGCTAAGTGGTCCCCAGGTTCGTGAATCATATGAAGCCGGACGATTGTCTCCTAGTAAAAAAAATTCGTTATCATTCAGGGTAATGACCTCAAGATTACCGGTTAGGGGAAAATCTTCCTTCCAGCCCTTTGCCTGAGAAGAGCTCAGCAAGGTGTAGCTATGGGATATAAGTTCCTGTTCCCTGTAAAATACTGTTGAGTCTTGAGGCATTACGGATGCATAAAAATTCGACATCTGTATGGTATCTCCGGGAAGTCCTATAATTCGTTTGACCAGATATTTAGGATTCTGTTTTCCGGCCAGATCACGGACAATTCCGCTTCTCTGCAGGGAAAAAAATCTGATTATGGGCTCAAAAAGAGAAAGCGGAAAAGCTGGACGGGTATATGAAGGAGACTGAACCACTACTATATGACCACGTTCAGGTTTTTTGATTCCGGGAAGTCTTACAGACAGCAGGGGGATTTTTGCTCCATACACTAAAGGTGAAGCAAATATACGATCCTCCACTCTGAGTGTCGGACTCATGGAGTTAGATTCCACCTGAAATGAACACAGCAATAGGTTTGAAATTAGCTGATAGAGAAGAAAGGTTATTAATAGAATTTTCAGGAGTGGAAAGAGCAGACCCCTTGTTAATCGAACGCCCAGACTTGTGGAGTACTTTTCGTAGGTTTTATACATATTAACGGATGCCCCCGAATCGAGTAAACGGCCAGTACTTGAACATGGCTTTTCCAAGTACTTTTTCCATCCTGACAGGGCCAAAATATCGGGCATCTCTGGAATCATCCCTGTTATCCCCCATAGGGAAAAGACTGCCCTCAGGTATATACCATCCGTTTTCTGAAAGCCGCCACTGATTCTGGAAATTATGGCTGTAGGGTTTCAGAGCGTACAGGGTTCGATAGCGCCATTTTTCAATATAGGCATTATCAATAAGTTTTTTTTGGGTCCAGGATACAGCACTATCTTGTTTATTTATATAGTAGTACCGGTTAATGGCTTTCTCGCACTTTGTATCCGGGGCAATTCCTGAATCCATGAGGGCAAGTCCAATACCAGTATCCTTGAAATACGCGTACTCATCCGGAGAAAAAAGGCGGCGAGTCGGATAATCCAGTCCCAGATATACTTTAAGATCTTCTTCACGGATCCAATTTGCTTCTCCGGGGGGAAGAATTTCCACTTCTCCTTCTTTCATTCGCACACGATCGCCGGCCATGGCAATTGCCCGCTTAATTAAAAAGTGGTGTTTGGGATTACCGAATTCATCCCGGTCAATATCCACTAAAGAAAGGGTAAGCATATAGATGATTCGCTGCAGGATATCCTTTACAGGTCCAATGGGAATATAAGAGGGATTTTCAAAGATAATGACTTCTCCCCGCCTGGGAGCACGAAAGCCATTCATCTTCATAATACCTGGTAATAATTCAGGGCCGTAGATAAACTTATTTACAAATATACGGTCACCGATTTTCAGGGTTGTTACCATGGATTGGGAGGGTATCATATAAGCCTGAATAAGGAACTGATTTATCAGCAGCACTATAAACACAGCAGACAGAATCGCTTCTGCCCAATCCTGTATAGGATTCTTTTTTTTCTGTTTCTCTTTCTTTTTGATCTTTCGCAGTTTTCGCCAGGTCAGCAGATCCTCTGTTTTCTCCTGAACAACTGCGCTCCATTTATTCCATTTCACAATTCTTCTCTAGATGGAGATTATCATATTTCCTCAGTCGTTGACAAGTAATTGGGGTAAACCTATAATCTCCCCATGCGTAAGAAATCGAATTCTAATGATATACATGAGGCGCGTGTAAAATTAAAACCTGTATTCGGAATTAAGCCTGGTACTTATTTAACAGTAATTTATACCTGCATACTGATTTTTGTCCTCTATATAATGCTCTTCTACCCGGGTATCCGGCGAAGGGGAACCTATATACGAATCAATACCTTTCCACCTGGCGCATCCGTTCTTGTTGACGGCATATATGCAGGATCCACTCCCTGTGAAATTCTGGTTAAAATGGGCAGAAGGAAAATCATTGTTAAAAAACCTTTCTATAAAACTGAAGAGACCCAGGACCTTTTCGGCGGGAGGATATTTGTCACTCTTTTTTTTCCTCCCAGAGCAGTATACGAAATACGGCTTAAAGTTGAAGACAGAGCTTCTCTTCTAAGCCACAGTCTCTCAAATTTTGCAGCTAATCCTCACATACCTGAAATTCTTACTGAGACTGTGTATGCACTGTATAATCAGTCTGAACAGACTTTTAAGGAAGAAATGTTTACTTTTTTAGACAATGCAAAGTATTTTGTTAGTAATACCTACCAGGTAAATGAGCTAGTTCATGCCCTGAGCATGCTCGAAGCGGATGTGCAGATACTTACCCCTTCCGGTATGATAGGTATAGTTAATAAAATCATACAAGTTAAAGAAAAATATGATACTTTTCCCTTATGGCTCATTCTGGTTCTTCCTGATTATCTGGCCAATAAGCTTACCGAGACAGACTGGCTGAAAAGTACATACATGTCCTACGCCTCCCATTACAGAAAGTGGATATCCTCACCAGGCACTGAGCACAAAATTCCTCACTCTTCTGATGCATATCGAATCTCCGGGCTTAATTTCCTTTCTGTTCCCGGAGGTACGCTCATCAAGGGTAAGTTTAATGAGAACGTTATAAATCCACTCTTAGTGCATCCTGTGCTAATTGATCCCTTTATTATTTCAGAAACAGAGGTTCCCAATATACTGTTCAAGAAATTTCTGGATGAAAACCCTTACTGGAAAAAATCAAATCTGGATAAACTCTTAAAAGAAAATCTGGTTTCTGAGACTTATCTATCAAGCTGGGGAGATATCTATCCGACTGATGAAGATAAACTGCCGGTAGTAAATGTCTCTTTCCATGCCGCACTGGCATTCTGCCAGTGGTTTAATGGACAGGCTTTTTCAATTCTTTCAGGATATGAAGCGCGATTGCCATATGAATCGGAATGGGAATGGGCAGCCCGGGGAGGTCTTAAAGAAATGCCCTACCCTCTTGGTAACTCTCCAGGGAATGCATGTTTTTTTAAAAAAGGTATAGATGGACCGCAGAAGGTTGGCAGCACAGAGGCGAATGGTTACAGACTGAAGGATATGTCCGGAAATGTCTGGGAATGGTGCTTGGACTGGTACTCACCTGTGGGATACCTTTTCTCATCCTGGCATGCTGAAAAGAATAGTATTAGAAACACAGACTTAGTTCCACAGGGTTCTGAAAAGGTTATCCGCGGAGGTGCATGGGCTAATGAAAAGGAACTGCTTAAGCTTCATGTACGGGGCTCACAGCCTCCCTCCTGGTGTACTCCCTACCTGGGGTTTCGTATAGTACTGTCGAGGCGAACTCTATGAAAGAAAAGGGGAATAAAATTCTATCTGTTAATCGAAAGGCAAGATTTAATTATGCTATTGAAGAAACCATGGAATGCGGGGTTGAACTGAAAGGCACGGAGGTTAAATCTGTTAAAAGCAGAAATTTTTCCTTTAAGGATGCTTATGCTAAAATTGAGGCAAATGAACTCTGGCTGGTCAATCTTCATATCACCCCCTATCCTTTCGGTAATGTATTTAATCATGATCCTGACCGGCGGCGAAAGCTCCTTATCCATAAACAGGAACTCAAACGCCTTAAGCGCAAGGTTAATTTAAAGGGCTTGACCCTCGTACCTTTAAAGTTTTATCTTAAACATGGCCTTGTAAAGGTTGAGTTGGGTGTCTGCCGGGGTAAAAAGGTAGTGGATAAAAGGCAGGAAATTAAGCAGAGAGATCTGAAAAGAGAGACCGAAAGGGCTCTTCGTCAAAAATATTGATAAAAAGAAACGGCAAGGGGGTGAAATGGTTTCGACTGGGGTTTGATCGAGACAGGGATTGCAGGTGGAGTGCCAATCTCCATAAAATGGCAAACCTTTAACTGCCAATAAAGCAGATTTCGCACTGGCTGCCTGATTAAGGCGGTCACGGGTACCCGGGGTGCTGTTCCGAACTGCGGAGTGCTTGTCATAAACCGGAACTTACCTGTCTGGACGGCTGCATTCAGATAGGAAAACTTTAAGCAGTCTGCGGCGGAAAGCGGTGGGCCGCGCTGCCAACTTTTCGCTTAAATTAAAGCGCGGCTATACCTGTAGAGATCCTTGAATCGCACTTCAGGACGCGGGTTCGATTCCCGCCACCTCCATACATGCAGAACCTGTAACTAAAGTGGTTCCGATTCCTCTTCTAAATCCAGATCGTAAATTAATACCTGGGAGTTCCTATTGCTGTCGTATAATGCTCTTTTGGTCTCCGGTAAATTAGAAACGCTTCCTCGTTTAAAACCGAGCTTAAGAAACCAGTCAGCCGTCTGAGTTGTAAGCACAAACACCTGGTGCAGATTTAAGCTCTTGGCCTTTTTAAGGAGGTAGGAGACAATGCGCTTCCCTATCCTCAAACCTCTGTAAGTTTCATTCACAGCAACACCTGCAATCTCACCCTGTGCACACCGGTGTGTATAAAGTGCCCCGCAGGCATGGACCAGGCCGTCGACTTCGTAAACAACAAAATTTTCGCAGTTCTCCATCATCTCCTGCTCATTTCGTGATACTAAGATGCCCTTTCCTATATAAGGCTGCATGATCCTCAATACTTCAGGAATATCCGAATAGATCATGGGACGGATATTTTCATGCAAATTGGAATATATCATTGTCCCGAATCCGCGGCTGGAAAATATTTCCTTCAGAATTACACCCTCTATTCCGCCATCAACAATATGGATGCGCTTTACACCTTCCTTACCTGCTCTATAGGCCATGGAAACAAATTCTAAAACTTCATCCCCTTTTCTGTCCCGATTCAACTCTAAAAATTTACGTGCCTCCTTCAGGGTGAGTTGAGTTACAATCCCATCTGCAGATACCGTGAAATCTTCCGGTACACGGTATTTATCGATTTTAATACCCTGTATGTTCGATACAAAAAACAGCTTTTCCGCTTCTAAAACACTGCTTAAAGTAAAGGCCAGCTCATTGGATGATATATTGTAAGGTTTACCTTTGGAGCTCCATCCGATATTCGGAAAAATAGGAATGAGCCCATCCTTTAAAATACTTTGAATAATAGCGATATTCACCTTCTCGACAATGCCGGCGTCTTGATAATCAATACCGTCGCGCACTCCGATGTTCCGTGCTTTCACCCAGTTCCCTATAACGGCATTGGTGTTATTTGCAGCCAACTGAGTCATGAGCCTATTGGACACATCAAAAGCTGCCATTTTGATAAATGGAATAGCCTTAGGAGTTGAAATTCTGATCCCCTTAACTGTCTCCCATGAAATATTGTACCGGGATAAAACTTCATCAATTCTTGATTTCGCCCCTGGCACTAAAACGACACGTATGCCCAACCTGTGCAGAAGAACCAGATCTTTTACAAGAATAGGGAAAAATGAGTGATTAAAAATTGAGCAATCGAGTTTAATAACAAAGGTTTTATCCTTAAAGCGTTGAATATATTCAAAAACCTGTCTGATAAGCTCAACCTGTTCCTTTAGATTATTGTCATCCATTATAGTTAAGATTGCCTCTCTTTTAACAAAAAGTAAATAAGCTGAGCGCCTTCAGCCTTAAGTGTTTGCCTAACCACATGTCCAATTTGACCATAATAGTATCCACCCGTCTTATGCATAGTGGAATTAGAAAATAGAGGGCAATTCCAGCAGCAATTCCCCCGAATACATCAACTACATAATGAGCATAAATATAAACAGTTGAAACAAAGAGAATCAGGGTAAAGGGAAGAAAAATCAATGCAAGGGGTAGGTTGTATTTCCAATTTAATATTAGAGCTATCAGAGATAGGGCTACATGAGATGAGGGGAAGGCTGCCCCAGCCAGATTCATATTATTAAATATGGATTTCATGAGACCTGTAATCAGAAACCCGTGAAAATTAGTGTACCAGAGATTTCGAAGTTCAGGGAAAAAGTACTTGGGCCCCTGTACCGGAAAAAATATAAAAAAGATGTAAAGCATATATAATGAAGATGTGATAACGACCAGGGCACAAGCAGCTTCCTTTTTCTCGCCCTTAATATACAGCATCCAGAAGCTGCTGATAACGAGAATATAGTAAAAAAAATAACCGAAAAAGAATACTTCGGTAATAATGGGATAATCCGGCAATGTCAGATAAAACTGAGCAGCAGGCTGTGAATTAAACAACAACTGATCTGCACGGGCAAATAGAAGATCTAAGGAGCGTCCGCTATAGAACAATTGGGATAAGATGATAGATTCCTTAAAAAAAAGTGCATAGAGAAGCTGAACATAGAACAGTCTAAAAAATTTTGCAATTCTTCCCGCTGAAGCGTTAGTCCATCTGTAATAGAGAAACAGAAGAACCGGTATAAACAAAAAGATTGATCCAAAAACAAGCTCGCGATCAAGGCTTATGTGCCATAATAGATCCAGGGTCAATGTCCTCTTTCCAACATTGAAAAAGGAACAAAAGGCGAAGAAGAAACATAAAAATATAGTCAGAAAATCGTTTGTGTAAAAATATCGGTAGCGTACACGCAATGGCTGCTACTTCTCACCCAGCAGTTTGACCATATATATCTCGATGTAGTGTTTAAAGTAGTCTCTTCGTTTTATCCGTTCAAAAGCTCTGTTTTTTGATAATTTTTCAGCTAAGTCCTCAATACGCTGTGCATCTGGCGGTTTCACTCTGAATCCCCTTCTCAAGCCGCGCATAAAATCCCTTATCATGGCATTAACATCCTCGGTAAGGTTGTGTCTGGCTATTGAATCGTAAAGAGGATTCCATTTTTCAATCAATTCCTCCAATTTTTCGGGAAGAGATGTCTGCGTACCTACAAGGTGCATCCTCAGCTTTACAATTGCTTTTCTATAGGATGCACGCTGCTCTGTAGATGAGGTTCCGGCAGTCGATTTATCCTCTCCCCCTGCTCCTACGCCCGAGGCTGCAGTCCCATCCCTTACACCCATTCTTTTAGAAATGTGCTGCATGTTCTTCGACTGCCTTACTTTCGCATCTTTAGCTTTTCCGGCAGCCAGGTTAAATCCTAAAAAGAGTTTTTTAAAAAATCCGATAGTATATTTTAGAATTGATATCCTCTGCCATAAGGGTAGATGTAATTTCGCCTCCTGCAGCAGCTCTTTGCGTGTGAAACCCATAATTTCTTCAGTAGGTAGAAGTCGAGTTTTTTTATCGTCAAAGCAACGGTTCAGTTCCCGAGCTATATCATAGCTGATCTTAGATTCCTCCGCTGCTAAGTATAGAAGATCAAAATTAAGCAGGGAATATAGTATGGGGTAATCTGCTTTGAGATGTTCGTCCAGATCCCGCGAGAATTCCATATCATCGATCATAGTTAGGGTTCTTTTATCCCGTCTTAATAGTTCCTCCCATTCTTCTATATAAAATTCTTTAATTTTCCGGGCTGTTTCAAAGAGCTTTTTAACAAAAAGGGGGATAATAAAATCTCTATGGATGTAATATTCCTGCTTTTGAGGAGTTCTGAGTCTAACAAGTTCGGGCAGGTTAGTATTCTCTAACGTCTTTGTTTTCTCTTCAAGAAATTTGATAAAAATATCTTTAGTTTCCTTTCTTACAAGGGGTATGCCCTTGCTATCTTTAATGGCGTAAAAATCCTTTATTGTAAAAGCATATGGCGATTTGCGGAGCTGCACATCTATATTTTTAATCACAGCTCTTCTCTCATTTTCCTTCTGTGTAATTCCCTTATAATAGACATTATAAAAGCCGAGCAGATAGGATGCCTGGCAGTACCCATGCTCTTCAATCAGTTTATCCCTTTTCTCTTTATACTCCTGAATTACTAGATTGGCTAAATGAGCCCAAAATCTAAAGGAAATATCTGTAGGTTCATAGAATGTGTTAATCGCTTTGCCCGGCTTAGTCAAAATCGAATCGATTAATTCCCGTAAAACATGCTCATTCCCTTTTAAAACTGCTATGAGTTTATGCAGCATATATCCAGCATTATTGCGGCTGCTTAAATATATTCTCATCTTATGTACTGCATACTCCAGCAATTTTTTACGCAGGAGCTCAGAGGTGATGATTATGCTGCTGATATCTTCAGGAAATATCAGCCTTAAAATAACAGGTGTATCAGGATTAATATTGCGTAGGGCGGACACGAAGTCCATTTTTATATCAATCGCAGTAATTTGATCTGTAGGAATGGTTATGCCCAGGCTCTCCTCACTCGGGAATTGGTCTTCCGGATTCTTTTCTAAATGCTCCCAGGCTTTTCGAACTGCCTCAATAAAGTAATGTGTTAAAAATATCCATTTGGGCTTATCATCCTCATATTCCAGGCTGCAATTCCCGCCTCCTGCCAAAGTCTGAGCATGTGAGATTATTATTGCTTTGGTATTTCGAGCATAGCCGCTTAATTGCGGATATTTGCTGCCGTACCGCTCACTGTATTTAATTACGTACTGAGAAAACTCATCAATAGCTACGCGGGGCTTCTTAGATTTAAGGGCATAGGTTCGTAATAAATAATAGGTATCTTGAGGGCGAGGTCCTGTGTCCGCATCGGCATCGCTGAGTTTTAATTCATGTACTCCAAGTGAAACACTATCTGCTTTTTCCTCATGTTTCGCCATACTCTTTTATAAAGGTTAACATTAAATCAGGCCTTTGTCCATATATAGAGTAGTTCAGGCTTCATTATCCGTTAAATGGTAATTTCTGCCATACTCTCTTCCAATATTCCGCCAAACATCTCTACTTCTTCAAAAGATATATCATGATGAGTTACAAAGCGCAGCCAGCCCCCCATCCTTGGATAGATAAGGACATTGTGTTTTTTCAATGCCTCTGCCAGGCTATTTTCCAGCCCTGCATACGAGTCACATTTAAAACGCACAAAAAACATATTGATTTTTACCTCTTCCGGCTTAATCTCAAAAATCCTTAGTTTTCGAAAAACCTTAGCCAGAATATCTGCTTTCTGCCTGTCTTCATGCAGGCGATGAACCATCTTTTTCAGTGAGATCAGCCCGGCTGCTGCTAAAAACCCTGCCTGTCTCATTCCCCCACCCATAATCTTACGGCCCTTCCGCGCTTTTCTGATAAAATCTCTATCTCCGGCCAGCATGGATCCGACCGGGGCACATAAGCCTTTGGAAAGACAGAACATCACAGAATGAGACAGACCGGCGATCACTGAGGCTTCCACACCAAGGTATAATGCCGCATTGAATATCCGGGCACCATCCAGATGAATTGGGATTTCCAGTTCCCGGGCATGATCAAATATCCCTTTCATCTCTTCGGACGGCATAACATCGCCGTTGGAAAGGGCATTCTCCAATGCAATCAAACCTGTTTCAGGATAGTGAATATCTTCTCCTCTCCTGATATGTGGATCTATCTCTTTCCAGGTCAGAAACCCATGCACGGGAGAGAGAGTGCGCAGCTGGACTCCGGCTATGATGGCAGCGGCTCCAGTTTCGTGCTGCACAATATGAGACTGTTCAGAAAGTATGACTTCACTGCCCCGTTTACAGTGTGCAAACAGGGCAAGCTGATTACCGAAGGTGCCTGAAGGAACAAAGAGGGCAGACTCTTTACCTATCAACTCCGCTGCATAAGCCTCTAAGGCATTGATGGTAGGATCTTCATGAAGAACATCATCCCCTACTTCCGCTTCATACATGGCTTTTCTCATTTCAGGAGTTGGTTGAGTTACTGTATCAGATCTTAGGTCCATAATTCAAAATCATGAGGCTCCGTTCCGGTCCCCTGACATTTATAAGCTTCTCTTTCTCTGATTCGTTGTATGTGATTTGCTCTTTAAGAGAGGCAATTTCTTCATTATAGGTATCAATCTCTTTTTTCAGATTTTCGATTCGCTTTTGCTTTAAAGCAATCTGCTCTGACAGGGAATCTATATGGATTGCAGCCTCCAGCCTTTGAATCTGATTCTCATATTTTTCATTCTTTTTTTCAAGCTGTTTCATCTGTTTTAAATGTTTCGCTATATCAGTATCCTCCGAGAGAGATTTCACGGGATGGATGCAGTAGAGGTATCCTAAATTCCCGTATGCCACCTCCATCTGCATTTCGATCTGTTTGATTTCTTTTTTCAGCTCATTTACCCTCTTTTGATAATTCTTCTCCGCTCCCAGATCTTTCAATTTTTCCCAGAGAGATTCCTGTTCTTTTTGAAAAGAATCAGACTGCTTATCAATATTCTGAATTTGGGCCTTATTCTTATTATATGAATCGAATATAAATAAGAAGGCCTTATCATCAATCTGTTTAGAAATTTCTGAATTACATATATCATACCCTGCTTGACGGTACGCCCTCCGGAGCTTTTTGGACCTGGCTGCCCGTATTCCTCTAAAATAGACTAAACGACTCTTTTCCTTAATCTTATTTAAAATACTCCTTCCTGTATCGGAACTATCCGAACCCTTAAGTTTACTGTCGATGCTCTTAAGATCGATTTCCAGTTCATGAAGCCTGGTAAATATATCCTCAAACTGTTTTTTCTGCTCAGGAAAGTTCTTATAAGCCATGCATGCCGCACGGCCGATCTCTTCAAATATATCCTCATTTTTCTTCTCGATCTCTGAAATCCCCTCCCTGTTTTCTTTAAGCAGGTTTTTAATTTCCTCATTCCGCTCTACAAGCTTTACTATTTTTCCAACAACCTTTTGATTGAATGGAAGCTGCTCCTTAAGCTCCTGTGCTCTCTTAAAGGCTTTTTCCTGAGCACTGTTTTGAAACAGTTCGGCTTTTAATGATGCCAGGTATTTACCCAGGAACAATTCCTGTGCTTTTATCCCTACCTGGTTTTGTCTGATTCTTTCTGTAAGCTCATTAATTAATTTATTGCGGGCATCCATACCTGACTCCTTTAAAACCCGTTACAAACCAAGCTCCGTATCGAGGAGTGCCTTAGTAACACCCAGGACCTCTCCTGTTTCCACACGAAGCAATTTGAGAAACAATTCATATGCATCTTTGATCCGGTATAACTTCCCTATTATCAGGATTTCCGCTCCCAGCAGGGCTCCGACCCTGGCTGCCTGAGACTCTTCTCCTAATCCTGTAAGCTGAAGTTCCAACTCTTCAAGTATATGCTGGAGATCTTCTCTCTCTAAAATACGAAAGGTTTTTTGAAATTCCTTGTTACGGCTGAAGCTAAAAATAAGCTGTTCTGTAAAGTACTCAGCGGTTCCTGCCAGCGTATCAACAGCCGGGCTTATGGGCAGAACTGATGCAGGTGTTCCTTCAGATATTCGAAAAGTTGAGTAATCTATCAATTGAGATATTGCCATTTCAAATAATTTCTTTAAGGTCTCCTCCCTTCCTTCATCACTTAATTTTACCGCCTTAAAATAATCCTCCTCTTCCTCTATAGGCTGATCAGTTACATACTTTAACTCTTCCTTTGTAAAACGGATAATAATCGCTTCTAATTTATCGGTCTGATAATTAGCTCCTGTGTGATGACTTACACTACCCGGCTCTCCCCCTTCACTCTCCCACTGTTCACCGTAGGTGAGAAAAATAAATCTGGAACTCGTATACTGTGATATCTGGCGCAGAATATACTCACCCATCAGGTCAAGCCCTCCGGTACCTACACTGAAAATCTTAATTCCCTGTTTTTTAGCATCCACTGCTGCCTGAACATAGGTATAGTCCTGTCCATAGTCCAAATGAGGCGGGGCATCCGTAATAATGAAGCTCAAACGAATCCCATTTCTATTCCAGTCTACCTTCTGCATGGCATCCTTTAAGGCTGTCTGCAGATCCTCCGGTGTGTCGCCGCCACCTGAGGCTGCTACCTCATTTAGAGCCTTCCGAAACTTATCCAGACTACCGGTCAGGGGGATTATACGGGTTACATATTCATCTTCCATGTCCTTGTAGAGAACCATTCCGAAACGCAATCCTGGTTTGGATGAGAGGGACGAGAGGTTTAAATTGATGATTTCAATGGTAGTTTTGAGCCTTTCGATCTCTTCACCCATACTGCCTGTTGTATCCAGTATAAATAGAATATCTAAAGGGATATTCTTTTGTTCTTCCCTCAGAAGATCAAAAGGCACTTCTATTTCTCGCTTTCCGAATCGATTCAGTCCCAGCTCCCGGCTGATCTTATTATAGCGAATCACTGCGCGGTACTGGCTGATATTACCCTCATACTCAGAGGGGAAAAACAGGAAGGTGCCGTCCGCCATGGTCTTTCCGGAGCACAATATCCTCTTCCTGTCAAATACGGTTATCTGGCAATTCGGTAAGGATTTTCCCGCTTTATCCTGCACCCTTAGTATAATCCGCTCCTCTACTTTTAGAGGCAGATGATCCACCTGATCCCCATAATTATTGAGAAAATTAATAAAATAGTTGAACTGCTTGTTATCATCTGCATATCCGGCCTTTAACCCGGATGTCGATGGGGTACTTCTAAGTCTTCCTGGTGTACCAGTTGTTGATAGAGCAGATTTCGACAGCTCCGAATCTGATGAGATATCCTTACTCCGTCCCTTCTCCTCCCTGCCGGCTGCAGCAGGCTCGATGCTTTCACTCTCGCTCTTAGCTGTTGTAACTTCTCCACTGTCCATAGTATCAGCTCTTTTTTCTTCCGGCAGTCCTGAATCTCCCACAGGGTCGGAATCACTGCTGCTGAGGGACCCGGGTACGGGTACACCTGCGCAGGAATTCAGGTAAATCAGGACTAATGTAATAAAAATGAGACACAATGCTCTTTTCATGGCAGTATTCTCCTTGAAAGTATTGTTAGTGTACCGATGTCTATTCTACCCTCTGGATAACCTGGGGTCAACATATCCGGATTTTAAAATAAAAAGTTAAATCGTATTGATTTGATTGGCGGATATAATATATACTTCATTTTCTAAACTATTAAAAGTAGATACTATCAATGTTAAGGATTGATAAAAGGAAACATATCAGAATTGTCCATTCAGACACCGTAAAATTTGCGACAGAAGGCAAGACATTTGCCGGTAAATCGTTAGACATCAGCATGACTGGAATGCAGGTTGTAGTAAATATTCCAGAATCATACAAAGCTGTGCGCCGCATAACCTTCACCCTGCCCTATTCAGACAAATCCCTTGATATTCCCTGCAAACTTGTCAGAGTGGAAAAAAAACGCGGCAGCAATCAGGAACAGGTGCTTGGAATCGAGTTCGCCTACAAGGCTGAAGCTCAGATGATACTGATTGAAAATTTCATCAGGGAAATGAGAAAAACCCAGTTGATAAATGGATTCGAATCAAAGGATATGCGTCAACTGCCCCGGGCCATGTGTAGAATTAAAGGCATTGCGGTTTACCGAGAAAATATTAGGGTTATTTCGATAGATAATATCTCCACCGAGGGCTTTCTTATGAGCTTTAAAGGGGATCTGAAATCCAATGATACAGTACAGCTCGAATTTTCCCTGCCCGGTAATTCGCGAAAGCTCAATATTACCGGAAGGGTTACATATGTGGTCGAGAATTATTTCAGGAATATCTCCAGTGCCGGTATTTCTTTTGAGGGACTACGTGAAATCGATCGTGTCAAAATATATAATTTTATCGTTGCATCATCCTCAAGTTCTGCCATGAAAAGCCTTCATGAGAGGTTCTCTTCATATGGTTTAGATGAGGAGTACCGGATAATTAACTCATTGAAAATTACTTCGATTTTTGAGCTTCTAAACAGAGAAGATCTCCTGGTGAATGTTCTGTTTGAAAACAGCCTGAAAATATTTGAACTGCAGGTTACTGATTTTCATCCGGCTAAAGAGATTTTCATAACCTCAATGGAAGAGGAAATACTTTCATTAGGTTTTAATGCTCCTGTTTCGGTTTATTTCTCTTTTTATCTGCAGGGAGGCTGCTATTACTTTAAAACAAAACTACTGAAATTCCACAATTACCGGATGATATTCAAAATACCCAGGGTTCTTTACCAGTCTGAAAAGAGGTCCTACCAGCGCAAGTTATTAGGTGAGGATATTGAACTTTCACTGGAGTATGCAGGCTCATCTAACGTACAGCTCTATGGAAAGTTGGTTGATATCAGCCGCCGTGGGTTTTTATGCGAAGTGCCGTTAACTGATGAACACAAATATTTTTTCAGATCAGGCCAGGTATTGAATTATGATGTTAATAAAAGCCTTGGACTGGACACGCATGGTGAAATACGCCACTTTACTCAAGTATCTGCCGTTGACGGTAGTGCCGTTCTGCGCATCGGTATCGAAACCGGCATAAAACGCTCTAAGTTTAAATTTAAAAAATTTAAGCCCCAGTGGTGGAACGGGCAGAAACTGTATCAAAAGGATCTGCCATTACATTTAAAAGAACAGATTGAATCCATAGCTGTGAGATACCGAAACAAGGAAGGCCAGGAGATCTCTGCGCTGGTTAATATAACACGCAAACATGTGACGGCACCGGTCGTTGTTCTTCCTCCTGCATTCGGGAAGAAAAAGGAAACATTATCGCCTTTAGTTTCAACATTGTTCGCTAATTTCCGGCATATGAACAGAGATATTGTGACCATACGGTATGACGGTATCAACAGGCCCGGTGAAAGCTATAATGAAGAGAAAGACCCGAAGCGGGGCTATGAGATGCTCCGTTACCGGATCAGCCAGGGCAAGGATGATTTAAAAACAACGCTGGATTACGTGTATGATAACCCATATTTCACTCCTGAAAAGGTTATCCTGGTCACATTCAGCATGTCGGCGCTGGATGCCAGAAAACTTATCATGATTCAGAAAGACAAGAAGGTAGATTACTGGATAAGTGTAATGGGCATTCCCTCAGCCCAAACAGTGATCGGTAATATTCTGGGCGGGATGGATATTATCGGTAATTATAAGATGAATATTCCCAACGGGATCTGCGGTATGTTGGGGCATCTTATTGATATGGACAACCTTGCCCAGGACCTTATCCATAACAAATATGCATTTATTACTGATTCACGGCTGGATATGTCAAAAATTTCAATACCGGTGCTCTGGATCTACGGTACGTATGACAAATGGATGGTGATAGACGAAATAAAGGATGTCATGAGTGTTAGAGCCGGCGGATCCCGGGAGATAATAGAAGTCCCTACAGGTCATAACCTCCGTTCGAGTGAGGATGCAGTTAAAACATTTAAACTGATAACCTCCTCCATTTATGAAAAGCTCTATGATCAACGTATGAAACCGATTGATCCTGACAAAGAAGAGATGGTGAGGCTTATTACCTATGAGCGTGAACGGATATCTTCTACCGAAGAGATCAAAGTAGAAGATTACTGGAAAAATTACCTTATCGGCAGCGATGGAAACAACTACGGATATGATTTCTATAAGAATATAAAAGATTTCAGGGATTTTCTCACTCTGGAAACCGGGCTTATCGCTCCGGCTGACAATGACAGGATCGCGGATATGGGCTGCGGTACCGGTCTGTTTGTTGATAATATGCTTCAGAACCTTGCATGCCGGAAAAATCCTGTTCAGAAACTCAATATCGTGGCTGTGGATCTGATTCAGGAAGCACTGGATAAAACCAGGGTTAAATACGAAAAGCTTGTCCATTCCTATGAATCTCTGCGTACTTACAAAATTGAATATATTAGAATGAATCTTGATCCTAACCGGCTGATCCCGGTCAAAAGGTTTATGGATGATACTCGTCTTGATTTTAATTTCTTAAGAAACCGGGTGGAAGGATTAAAAAATGTAACACTGGACCTTCTGCTGCGAAATGAATCAAAAAAACTCTATCGACTGACGCGGGGGGGGCTCGTTACAGATGATGTACTCAAGGATCTTGAGAAGATTTTCAATGGCAGTGAGTACAGAGCTGTCACTGACTTCAACCGCGCTGCCCGTTTCTTAAAAAGAAACCTCTACGCTGAAGACCTAATTCCGAAAAAACGCCTGCGCCGTTGTGAGCCGCTTAAGCCTGAAGAATATTGTACTCTAAGCACAAGAGATATACTGTTTGAAACGCTTAATTTTGGCGACAATGGGCTGAACCTCCATCTTGATTTTAGAGACAATTATTTTAATAAAATTGTTGCCAGCCTCTTTATCTCATACCTGTTTAATCCGGATGATATCATGCATGAGTTCTACCGCATGTTAAGACCGGGCGGCATCCTGCTGGTATCTACCATGAAGCCGGACAGTGATATCTCGGTTATCTTTACCGATTACATCGAAAAAGTCCGGAATTTTGAGTTGGAAGATACACAGATAAAGAACCGCGATTTGAATTTAAGCGGAGCACGGGCAATGTTAAATGAGGCTGCAGCCCTGTTTGAGCTTGAAGAAGACGGGTATTTTAAGTTTTATACAGCAGATGAGCTTGTAGTCATGTTCAAGACCGCCGGTTTTAGAAAAATACAGGTAAATCACTCCCTGGGAAACCCCTCTCAAGCTGTTATTGTTACCGGTAAAAAGTAAATATATGCAGGAAAATTAATGCGAGTATTGACCCTGCAAGATACTAGATTTTATATAGAGGGCTTAGGCCCGGGGGAAGACTATGGCTATAAGTGAAAACATACTTGAAGGGTTGAAAGGATGGGGAAAGCATCCTGTGTTTATTGAGCTCACTCCCCGCCAACCACCTGTTTATACATCGGCAGAGCAGTTTAAGGTCCGGATTGAGGAAACTGCCTGCCTGCTGCAGAAATTTGGAGTACAGAAAAAGTATCTTGTACCGCTGTTCCTGGAAAACTCAATTGACTTTGCCCGTATATTCCTTGCATTGATCCATATAGGCGCAGTGCCTGTAGCGCTCAAATTGGATTACAGGAAAATTGAACTGGATGAGATATTCGACAATGCCCGGCCGCAGGCTGTTATTACAGAAAATTACCATCTGAATATTTTGCAGAATTATGTGGAAGATCTAATTGTAATCGACCGATTAAACGGTAAGTTGAACCTACATCAATCGCCGGCCCAAAAACCAAAGCCTGCTGACATACCAGATGAGATTGCCTCCATAAACTTCACCTACCGCGGGTATGGGTATCCGATTGGTGCGATGGTTCCGCATACTCAATATATTAAAGGCGCGCAGGTTCTACAGGATGGACTTAATGGGTGTGCTGGAGAAAATATGCTTGTGATCCTGCCGATGCCCCATATATTTACGCTGATCGGGTGTTTGCTTGTACCTCTTCTCTTTAGTATGACCTCGATAATAGCCAGGACCGTGCATCCCAGGCTGATATTCGAATATATTCGGACGTATCATATTGATTATATCACTTCTGTGCCTGAAATATTCGAACTCTTCTGGAAATTCAGGGATATGGCGCCGCACAGATCTTCACTGAAAGCATTTGTATCGGGAGGAAGCCTGCTTTCAGAGGATAGTTATAATAAGATTAAACAGGCATTTGGCATAGATCTTCTACACGGGTATGGACTGACCGAGTTCACGCCGGCCAGCAGGAATATTAGGGGACGGGCCAGGCCGGGCACCATCGGTCCGGTCTGCAGCGGAATCAATTGTAATATTTCATATCCGGATACAGACGGTGCAGGCGAGATTCTAATAAGTACGCCGCACATGGCACGGGCCTATTACAGACGGCCGCGTGAAACAGCCGATGCCTTTGAAGGCGGCTGGTTCAAGACAGGAGATATTGGTCGAATGCATGAGGATCATCTGGTATTTTTGAAAGAAAAGAAAAAAACCCGAAAAGTAAACGGCAACATCGTTGATTTAGAAGAGGTAAAAAAAGCAGTTCTATTATATGACAATGTTACCGATGCTAAAATTAGTTACAGCAATAACGCACTGATATCAAAGGTTATGGTAGACTCCGGAGCTGACTTTAAAAAAGAAGTTATGAGACTAAAAAACTTTTTAAAAGGAATAATCTCGGTATATAAGATACCTAAGTTTATAACACAAGCCTGAAAAAAGTGAAAATAGCTTTTATAAGTCCTAAATTCAAAATTGTTAACAGAAATGAATCTTTTAAAGAATATTTAACAAATTCAGACTATATGTACTTCTATAATATATTTTGGTCTGGATTCAGTAATGGCTTATTGATTCTTGCAGCGCTGACTCCACACGACTTTGAATTGAAGTATATTGATGAGAATTACGAGAATATTCCATTCAAAGAAAAATTTGATATTATAGCTATTACGGCAACAACTCAGCAGGCGAAACGCGCCTATCAAATAGCTGAAGAGTTGAAAAATATCTGGGGCAGAGAGATTATAGTTGCCATCGGGGTGTCACATGTCAATTTATTGCCTGAAGAAGCCGGCAATTACTGTGATGTAATATTTATTGGAGAGGCAGAAAATTCATGGCCTGCATTCTTATCAGATTTTAAAAGAGGAGGTTGGGAAAATATCTACAATGCAGATGATTATGACCCTATTGATCTTACAAAAATCCCGGTTCCCAGATATGATTTGCTTAACCCTGACTGTTATAAAATGATATGGATACAGACAAGTCGCGGCTGTCCGAGAAATTGTGAATTCTGCTCTGCTACGAAATTCTTCGGAAGAAAATATCGAACAAAATCAGAAGAACAGGTTATAAAAGAAATAACGGCTGCCAGAGAGTTTTTAAAGTTCCAGCAAATACTGTTCTCGGATGATAATATGTTTTTACACAGGGACAGGTCCATCAGTTTATTAAAGAAATTCAAAAGCTTAAATATCTCATTTGTTGCTCAAGCGGATATCAGTATTGGGCAGGATAGAGAGTTTCTTGAAATGCTAAAGGAGTACGGATGTTCGATTCTTTTTATCGGTTTTGAGAGTTTGGATGTCAGGAATTTAGCATTGATGAATAAAAGTAAATGGAAGATGAATCAATTATCTAATTATCCAGCCTATATAAGAAACATAATACAAGCGGGGATTGGGGTCTATGGTGCTTTTATTTTAGGCTATGATTGGGATACCAGGTCTTCTTTCAGGGATATAATAAAATTTATTAAAGACAATTACTTAGCTGGCGCTCAAATCACATTGCTTACACATCTGCCGGGAACGGATCTAAGGAAAAGATATATAAATGAAGGAAGGATTTTAAATACGGAATGGGAGAATTATACCTTTTTCGATGTAAATATAAAACATCCGAAGCTTTCAAAAAAAGAAATTGAAGAAGAGTTGTTAAATATATATCGAAGTATTTATAACAAAGAATATCTTGAAAAGAAAAACCGTTATTATAAGAAAATATTTCAAGACAAATTGAAAAAGGAACTTGCAAAATGAAATTAACTGCAGAAAAAATAAATGATGAGATTAAAACGATTATTTCAAAAGTTGCAGGCATTGCGAAGTCAGAATTGGAGAATGATCTAAGTTTGAGGGATGAATTGGTAATAGATTCATTAAAACAAATTGAAATAATAGCCAAAACAGAAATGCATTTGGGAATTTCCATCGATGAAAATGAACTAATGGCTTTAGAAACTCTTGGAGACTTCTTAGATTTAGTTGTGAAGGCGATTTCACAAAAAGGGGAAGGTTAGTGTATGCCAATAAAGAAGTAATCAAGGAATATAATCGAGAAATTACTGCATTTTTCATAAATCGTGTAAAAATCGGTTCAATTTGGGCTATTTTCTTCTATCCGCTTTTCGTATTTTTAGATAAAGCCATTTATCCGAACTATCTAAATACTTTTTTACTTCTAAGAGGAATCGTCGAGATAGTTTTAATTCTAGGTTTCATATCTATCTTTTTTAACTTTGGGAAAAAGAATCCTCAGACAATTGCAATGATTCAATATGTTATCTTATGTCTGTCAATTATTATTATGATTCACATCTCTGATGGATATGAAAGCACCTACTATGCCGGAATAGTTCTTTCCTTACTTTTCTTACTTTATATTTATCCATTAAGCTTTAAAAGTACTTTAATCATCACTTCATTGGTGTTGCTCTCATATTTGCTTCCGATATTGCTCTTTAATCAGATAACAAAATGGCCTGTCTTTATTAATAATACTACATTTTTAGCTGGCGCAATTTTTATCTTAAATGTCAGCAGTCATTATGCTAATAAGATGCGATCTCAAGAGTTCATCGCTCGCTATAATCTCGCTAAAGCTAATGAAGAGCTTAAGCAATTGGATTTGTTAAAAACCCAATTTTTTACAAATGTGAGTCACGAGGTGCGGACACCCCTGACATCGATTATTGCGCCGGTGCAGAGTATGTACCATGGAGATGTGGGGGGGCTTACCCTGGATCAGCAGAATATGGTCGCACAGGTATACCGCAATGCTCTGCGCCTCTTGGATATGATTAACCAGATGCTCGATTTTTCAAAATTTGATGCTGGTAAAATGCAGTTACGGCTGTCAGAGGTGAATCTGGATGAAACGGTGCAGGATACAGTAGCAATATTCGAGGAAGTGACTGAGCGTAAGGGAATACAGCTAAAATATTCGAAAGAAGGGGAAATACCCCTGGTGTGTCTGGATTTAGATAAGGTGGAAAGAATTCTGACCAATCTTCTGCGTAATGCGATTAAGTTTACTGAAAGCGGTGCAATTTATATACGGGTGCGTAAAAATGAAAATAAACTCATTTTTGAGGTTGAAGATACCGGGATCGGTATACCAAAAGACCACCTGGCTCATATTTTTAAAAGATTTCAGCAGGTAGATGCTTCCACTACACGGAGATTTCAAGGAACCGGATTAGGACTTACCATTGTGAAAGAATCGGTCGGTCTTTTAAGGGGCACTATAACGGTTTCCAGTGAGGAAGGTAAGGGAACTACGTTTAAGGTAGAATTACCGCTTAATTTAGAAGAGTTGGAGCCAAATGCCTTTATTGAAAGGAGAAATATCAAGCGACGCATGATAGAAGAATCCATTGTGGGTGAAAATAAACGGAAAGAAGCTCGAAGACATGATGATTTGGCTAAAGTGACTGTTAATGATATGGCGCTTATTGAACGGCAGGAAAGCATTATTAAAAAAGAAGAGGAAGACAGAGCTGAAGTACAGGCGCTTGAAAAAGGTGACCGGATACTCTTGGTTGAAGATAATGTCGATCTGCTAATGTATGTAAGCAAGATGCTCGACCGTTTCGGCCATGATGTGATTACTGCATTTGATGGGCTTGACGGATGGGAGCATGTACAGAAAGATCTGCCTGATTTAATCGTGTCTGATGTGATGATGCCGCGGATGGATGGATATGAATTGATTAAAAACGTCAAGGCTACATCAACCACAATGCATATACCCATAATACTAATAACGGCAAAACCCGAGCTTGAATCTAAAATAAAGGGTTTGGAAACTGGAGCAGATGATTATCTTCCTAAACCGATTAATATAAGGGAGCTGGACGCCCGAATAAAAAACCTTATTACCATGAGGAAATTCCAGCATGCCCTGGCCGAAGCAGAAGCTCTTGATATCCGGATGGAAGAGCTGAGCATGAGTTTCGCGCAGTCCCTGGAAATACGGGATTTCAAAACAGGCGGACATTCACGGGATGTGCTTGAGTTAGGGTCTATTATAGCCGAAGGACTGGAGTTGCCTTTGGACCGAAAACTTAAAGATTCGCTTCTGCTGCATGATATCGGCAAGATAGGCATTCCTGACAATATTCTTCTTAAGAAATCCTCTTTGAGCGATGATGAATGGATGATCATGAAAAAACATCCTGATATAGGCTGTGATCTGCTAAAACACTTTGATTCGTTCAAAGAAGTAAGCATGATAATCCTCGGCCATCAGGAACATTTTAACGGGACCGGTTATCCGAAAGGATTAAAAGGTAACGATATACCTCTGATAGCCCGGATAATAGGCGTTGCCGATGCCTACCATGCGATGACTAATGACCGTCCGTACCGCAAAGCAACCACACCCAAAGCGGCAATATCTGAGCTTCTGAAACACAGTGGAAAACAGTTTGACCCGAAGGTGGTTGAAGTGTTTATCTGTGGGCTCTTGAAAAAAGAAATGATTACACATAAGGATATTACCGCTCCTGAGCTTTCTTTGTAAGATGAATTAATAGAACATATTCTGCTGTATATCGGTCCGCCAGATAGAATAGGAAATGCTGTTCCGGTCGATCTCCATTTTGAGCTCAATCTTCTCAATTTCTTCATGCAGCTTCACTGTCTCTCCGCTCCGGCTGGACAGGCTGAAGGCATGAGACTGGTCGTTGTAACTCAAGGCGGCCTGAACATCAACTTCTTTACCCTTTTGAAGCGCACTTACTTTAAATATTACCTTCACCGTTTTTCCCTGCCGATCTACAAAGGAAGCATCGTGTTCACGCTTTAGCCGGCCGCTTGAGTCAAAGGATTTAAACGGGACATCCTCCCTGAGAAGCCGGCTGAGATCGTACAGTATTGAATTGAAATGGTAGGCCCTGGCTCGAATTACATGACGTTTGCCCGGCTTAACTTCCAGCTCCTGCTCCCAATCGTGGAAGCTTATTTCCGGCTCTTTTACAACGCCGAAATTCTGGAGGCGAATTCGGACTTTATGCAATCCGGGCGCTACATCTTCTATAACAAAGGGTATTCTTTCATCGCCGGTGGTATAGCCGACAAACTCATTATCAAAAAAAACTTCAGCATCAATAAGGTGTGAGTGAAGCGCAATCGTTCCCGGGGTTTCATCCCGCATGGATATTATAGAGCGGTTGCGCTGTTCGGATTGAAGGCGCACCCTTCTGCCGGTAAAGCGCTCAATAATCTGTTCGGATAAGGAATGTAATATATTTTCACTGCTTCCACGCTCCGAAAAGGTTGCTGTCCGCGCCGTGGTTACATCCAGCAGAGTTACTGTTACCAATACTTCCCTGCCTAAAAAGACATATTCCCCCTTTAAAAGATAATCGGCCCCGATAATCTTTCCGATCTCCAATGCCTTTCCCTGGTCTTCCGCCAGACTGCTTAACCTTAGCTCCTGCTCTTTAAGTATGCTCTCCAGCTCGCTGCGGTCCACTACATTTATCCCCTCTGCTGAGGACAGGTCGTATAGAAGTATTCCCTTTATAATCCCCTCCAGATAATCGTAACGAGGATTTGCGCTTAAGTTCTCGATGGGTAGAAAGGCAAGGCTCAAAGCTTCGACAGACAACGCTGCCGAAAAGAACAGAATGGAAAGAATAATGCATAGTATATGAGTTTTGGCCCGGTTCATATTTGTATCCTTAAATAGGGAAATATTACTGATAAAATACTATAGTTTAGAAGGTTTAAGAGATCAAGTCGGAGTGAGTTGAGAATTGCAAAAAGCCAGGACTCAGGCTCCGTTTTGTTCTATCCTCCAATTTGTTTCATGATCAAAAAAGTGCAGGCTTTCTTTTTGAAAGCTCAGGTGGAGGAGCTCTCCCGGAGCAGCTTTTTGCTTATGGGGAGCGACAATTTTAACAATCTGCTCGTCTAATTTTATGGCTATGATCTTATGCGAACCCTGGGGTTCGGTTACAAGCACCTTTGCAGAAAAAATAGCTTTATCCTTATCAGTGAGAATAATATTTTCCGGTCTGGCACCGAGTATTAATTTTCTCTTATCATAGTTCTTTAAAATCCTACCCTGCTGTTCATCCAATTCCAGGCTGAAATGGGGATGCTTCAGGATTTTTAATCCGTACTTTGACTCAACTTCCATATTGAAAAAGTTGGTTGGCGGGGTGCCGATAAAACCTGCCACAAATACATTGGCGCTCCTGAAGTATACATCATCCGGTGTGCCGATCTGCACAACCTCTCCATCCTTCATAATAACAATACGATCGGCCATACTCATCGCTTCGGACTGATCATGGGTTACAAAGACAGATGTAGCCTTTGTTTGCTGGTGTATTGCTTTCAGCTCTGTTCTCATGATGACCCTTAACTTTGCATCCAGGTTGGAAAGTGGTTCATCCATGAGAAAAATCTTGGGTTTTACTGCCAGAGCACGCGCCAGGGCAACTCTCTGCTGCTGTCCCCCTGAGAGCTGCCTGGGATATCTTTTTAAAAGCTCTGGGATTTTGACCATTTCCGCTACTTCAATGACTGTTTTATCTATTTCCTTTTTGTCAGCCTTTTTTAAGCGCAGCGCAAAAGCGATGTTATCGTATACCGTCATATGGGGCCAAACTGCATAATTCTGGAAAACCATGCTCACATCTCTTTTTCTTGGAGGAGCTTCAGTGACATCCCTATCCCCAATGAGAACCGACCCTGTGGTAACCTCTGCGAGACCTGCGATCATCCTCAAGGTCGTCGTCTTTCCGCATCCTGATGGACCAAGCAAAACAATAAATTCCTTATCATGAACCTCAAGATCTATCTTTCTGACACCCCAGATCTTTTTGCTGAACCGCTTTGATAAATTCTCAAGTCTTAATGTTGCCATATATAACCTCTTTGCCTGTATAGCTTCAGACTCTGACCCCGCCCCACATGCGCAGGATATATTTCCTGATAAGCAGAGTGAATAATACTGCAGGAAATGCCTGGGCAATGCTACCGGCAGTAATCAGGTTGACCTGTGCTCCTGCCCCGACCAGTACCTTGTATACCACAACAGGGAATGTCGGATTGAATTGGGTCAGAACAACAGCCTGAATAACCTCATTCCAGGAACCGATAAAGGAGTACATAGCGCAGGCTGCAAGGCCCGGCAGTGCCAGGGGAATAGTGACATGCCAGAATGCACCAAATTTAGTAGTTCCAAAGATCAAAGCTGCTTCTTCCAATTCTACAGGAATGGCCATGAAGATGCTGGCAGTAATCCATATGGTCAGGGATATCTGGGTGACTGAGTAGATCAAAGACAACCCCAGGGGCTGATCATAAAGTCCTATTCTCCCAAGGATAATCACCATGGGAATGGCTATGGCCACGCCCGGAAACATCCTGACAAACAGAACACTCAGTTTCAATAAATTTCTTCCCTTAAAAATATAACGGGCAAAGGCATATCCGGCCATTCCGCCGATTATAAGGGAAATAGCAATGGTCGTAAGGGCAGTATAGATGCTCCTGATTACCGAAGGCACTGCATCCCGGGTAACCTGAAAAAAAACTTTATAGTTTGCCAGTAGATTTTTTGATAGAGAAAAAAATACTTCATCCCTATCGACAAGCCTTGAAATCTCTTCTTTCAGGCGCTCTGTCTTTAAAGTGGAGTTTCCCTGCCTTTTCACAAATACGGAAATCTTCTCCAGGTCTTCAGCCGTGGTCCCAAATTTTTCAGGTCCAAAGCGTTCATACCTCTTTTCTGCCTTGTTGTAGATACTGAGATGATATCCTTCATCTGATTTCTCCAGCTTATACTTTGCTGAAAATGCCGGAATCAGCGGATTGGGCCACTCATAATAGGATTCATAACCTGACATAAGTGAGAGCGAAACCAGAAAGAATATCGGAAAAAGAATAATCATGGCAACGCCAATAACCATAATATATAGGGTTGTCATTCGGGCTGCCCGGATTGCTCCTCTTTTCACGCTTCTATTCATGCTGTTTCCTCAGCTTCTTTCCCAAACGCTCCTGTAACCTTGAGGTAAATTACAGCCGCTATGGAAACAAAGATGGATATGATAACAGAATAAGCTATACCGATCCTGAAGAATTCCATTGAATGTGACTCATCGACATAATACACCAGCTCCTCCAGGAGGACGGGGAGCCTCTGGAAACCGTAGATCATCACAATGATCAGCCAGATCTGGATCGCAGAGATGATCCGTAAGATCAAAGCTGTTGTTATTGTCGGTTTTAAAAGGGGAATGGTGATCTTCCTTAAGACAGTAAACTTCGTCCCGCCAAAGATGTAACCTGCCTCCTTAGCCTCCTCATCAAGACCCTGCATGCCTGCCAGAAGGATGATCATCATAAAGGGAACAACCTGCCAGGCGTCAATAATAATGATCAGGATCATTGAAGCTACATTTCCCCCTGCTAAAAAGGGAATCTTCGCGGTTTTTTCAATGAAGCCCAGGTAGTATAAAAAACTGTTCAGCCAGCCGTAGGTGGCAAAACCGCTCGACCAAATAGCACCTACGGCCACAGCAGGCAGTGCCATGGGAATCATGGCAATAAAGAGAAAGATGCCGGAGCCCTTAAACTTGATATTGATTATGAGCGCTAATCCAAAGGCGGCCAGAAACTCCAGGGTTACTGAAAAAACAACAATAAAAGCTGTATTAAATAGAGCTTTGTAAAAAGTCGGGTCTTTAAAGATGAAGGCGTAATTATAAAGGGTAAGTTTATTATTTACATCACGAAAACTGCCGGCAAAACATTGGATGACCGGGTATAACCAGAATAATGCGTAGTAAATTAATACTGGAGCGATCAGGAGATAGGGTACGGCTTTCTGCCGGAATTCCCTTGAATAAAGAAGCTTGAACATGCTGAAATTCTTTCTTTTTGGATAGAGGGGGCTGCCGGGCAGCCCCCGAAATCATTCTTGTTCTATTTGTAGCCTTCTATTTTGTTCTGCATTGTTCTCAGGTATCCGGTATCAACTCTCCCGCTTTCGAGAAATTTGTTTGCAATATCATCGTATACATGCTTGATCTTACCCCAGTTTCCACCACCTGTGTATGCGGGAGGAATAAAAGAGAGCTTCCCGTGGTCCATGACGTCAATGGCTTTCTTGATCACCTCGTCCTGGGTTGTATCACCTAACATGGCCACAGCTTCAGATACGGGAGGAATCCAGCCGCCTGCTCCTTTTGCTATTTTCAGCATCATTCCTGGCCTGGTTATGTACTCGATAAGCTTGACTGCAAGGTCCTTATTGGGGGATCCCTTGGGTATGGCAAAGCCTTGAGTACCTGCAATCGAACCTTTGCCTGCCGGTCCGCCGGGAACGGGAGCAATGACGTACTGGGCTGGATTGGAGCCGTATATCTCCCCAACATTGGCAACATGAGCCCAGGTAAGCCAGGCCTCTCCCCGCTTCATGGGTGCCACCAGGCTGTCATAAGTCATGACAGTCGGTGTGAAGGCATTTCTCATCTTCACCATGATTTCCCAGGCCTTGACTGCTCCACTGGAGGAAACATCCGGGAAACCCGCTCCATAGGAGAGTGCTATGCCGCCGACCTGGTATATTAAGGCTTTTTCCGGGACGCCGGTTACTGCAACCTTGCCCTCACCTTCACCCCGTGCCATGGCCACGGCCCAGTCGGCAAACTCCTCCCATGTCAGGTCCTGTACATCCGCGCCGGCGGGCAGGTACTTCAGAGCCTTCTTGTTTGCACAGAGAAGATAGACGTCTGAAGCAATGGGTATAAAGTACTGCCTGCCGTTAATCACGGCCATACTGTTGATCCCGGGTGCGAAGCTGCGATCAGTCCAGGATCGAACGTAGGAAGTCAAATCCTCAATATAACCACCCTTCACCCAGTCATTGAACCTGGCGCAGTAGGCGATGACTAAATCCGTTGTTACATTGTTGGTCTCTTTCTGAAGTTTTGCTCTTTTCAGAAGGGTGTCATCGTCAATAATAGAAAAGCTAACGATGCAGTTGTTTTCCCTTCCGAACGGTACCAATACTTCATTAATGACGTACTCCTGCTCATGGGGAGGAGTCCAAAGCCTCGAATCGAAGACAACGGTCCTCTTCCCTACCCCCTCTTCATACTGTCCTACTGCAAAGACAGCGACAGTTGAAGAAACCATAAGGATTAGAAGGATACTTAGAAGTTTTTTCATAAAAACCCCCTTTAATTTTATTTTTCCTTGATACACAAGGAATTTTATGTAATTCCCTTGACCTCCAGCATCAGTCTTTTTAGTTTGCCAGGGTAATTAACATCGAACATGAATAGTCGGCCCTCATTATCTCCAATATCTATTATGTAATTTATTTTGAGTATTTTTAGCTAATAATGCATTCACAAGCTCCCGGGTGGTTTTCTTCAATTATGTATTATCAACATACCGTTCTTTACATTTGTATAAATTATTTTTCACTTGTTTTGCTGCATACTTGATATATTAAGTTATTAATATACTAAGCATAACATCACGAATATAGCCTGTCAAGTTTGATTTCTGTATCAAAAGATGGGTATTCAATAGTATATTTCAGCATATCATAACCTCTTTAGCACTACTTATTCCAGCCTACTTTCATCACATAGCCTTCTATAACCTTACATTTTTTTTACAATCATTTTACTCCTCCCTGACAATCTCGCCTCCTATTCATGTTATGTTCCTGATTAAAGGTAAAAATAAATACTGAAGGAGAGTCAAATGAAAAGAAAAGGGTATTGCTTCTTAATCCTGTCAGTGGTATTTGCCACATTCGGACTTAGAGCAGCCAGTGCGCAGAGTGAGGAGAAAGAAATCGTAAAGGAATTGATTGCCTCACTCAAACTCGGTGAGCCGGTCTACTATGAAAATATTACGGTAATTCCGGTGTATACATTAACAATAGTAGACCGGACCCCCTATGTCACCCTTGAACAAGCCTTGAAAAGAGGTTGGCTTGAAATTAAAGAGGTGGGGGGAGGAAATGTGCCCCAATTGGAAATTACCAACAAATCGAATAAGACTATCTATGTAATGGGCGGTGAAATACTCAGCGGTGGTAAACAGGATCGCATTGTGTGCAGGGATCTCTTAATCAGACCAGGGAAAAAAAATGTACAGGTCCCGGTCTATTGCGTGGAATCGGGACGTTGGCATCACACCTCCAGTAACTTTTACAGTAAGTATAATCTAGGCACACATAAACTGCGGGCGGCCGCACAGGATGCTGCGGTAGAGGCGCAATCCAGGATATGGAACCATGTTGAGAAAACGAATCAGAAGATGGGATTGAAATCGAAAACCGAGGCCTATCAGGAAGTCTATGAGAATAAAGATATCCAGGCACAGATCAAATCAATAAAAAGAGCAATGCAGGATGTTACACGATTATATGAGAATACAATTGGAGTTATCGTAGGGGTAGGAAACAGTATCGTGAGTTTGGACATATTTATAAATCCCCATCTATTCAACAGTATGTGGTCAAAGATTTTAAAATCATCGGTACTATCAGCCGTGAGTAGTGATGAGCCGGGTTCTATTGCAAAGCAGGATGCGGCGGATTTTCTTAAGCTGCTTTGTGGTAAAAAATACCGTCAGAAACCTGCCATAGATCTTGGATTGGAGCTTATCGTAGTGGATGATGAAGTGAGTGTAAATATACTTACTTATAGAAATGAGGTTCTTCACCTGGCAGGATTTCCCCATGTAAAAGAAAAGATCGGCTTTGGGGTAAATGACGGTGAACAGGGCATACAGGCTGCCGTAACAGAAAGTCTTAGGCTTTCAGGCGGCTGGCTTCAGGGGATAACAACAGCATGCAGACCGGACTTAGGACAGTAGCGCCGGCAGTAGGTAAATCTCATTCCTGCTCCCGGAATGTCACATTTGAAGGCCTTGAAAAAACAGTAGAACAGTGTGAAGATAATCAGAAGCGATAATCTCACGGAGGCACTTACCTAAGAGAAAATGCGAAAACGTAGATTCAGCTCGCATTTGGGATTGCTCTTTATTATAGCAGTGGTTCTTCCCAGTGTTTTTCTGGCGCTTATTGCCATCCGCGCCATTAATCGGGAAGAAGCCTACATCGAGAAACGTCTGGAGGGCACGCTTCTGACGGAAGCCGGTCATGTTGTAATCCTGGTGAATTCTGAACTTGAGGATATCCTGGAAGAGCTTAAGAACTCCGCTCCTGGGTTAAGGGAACATGATCCGGAAGACTTACTGTATGAATGGAATAGCAGGTCTTCTCTGGTGAGTGTTCCCTTCATATTGTCACCGTCTCATGAGATTCTCTGGCCCCGCTTAAGTAAGGCTCTATCTGCTGAGGAGGTCTCCTTTCTGGACTGGAACAGGGAGTTTTTCGCCAACAATCTGAAAATACCGGTGTACTACAATATTGCCTTAGCCTATAAAGATGAGATTCTAAATAAACCTGCCGAAGATACAGAAAATCACAAGGCTATTCAGCAGGCCTTAAGCCAGTTTGAGCAGAATGAGGCTGTTCGCAGCAAGGTGTATAAGCAGGCAAAGGAGAAAGGGCAGGCAGTTCTGCCCCGCACCGTCAGCCCAAGTGCAGGTAGCTCTAAAAAGAAAGAGGAAACCTTGCTGGAAGAGTCTATTTTTATCTCAGAATCGCTGGCCTTCAGTGATATAATCGAACAGGGTGAGTTCGGTATAATCCCCCGCCTCATAGACGATAAACTGACACTGCTCTTCTGGAAGAGAGAGAAAGACGGCTTCACTGTGGGCTGTGTCATCGAAGAAGAGCATTTCAGGAAGAGAATTATAGGGCTGCTGCCCGTAGTATATTCGTCTGTGAGGATTCTTACAATTCTTGATGAACACGGCCTGTCGCTTATTACTCCTCAAGAAGAGATCTCACGCGACTGGCAGAGGCCTTTTATCGCAAGGGAGATCAGCGAACTACTGCCCCGCTGGGAAGTGGCTGCCTATCTTACAGACCCTGATATAATCTCTTCTCAGGCAAATTTTATCGCCAATATTATGTGGCTCCTTATTTTTATCCTCATTGTCTCTATTTCAGGGGGAGGGGCTATCGTTCTTAAGGTATTGCACAGTGAAATCACCCTGGCCCGGCAAAAGACCGGTTTCGTGACCAATGTATCCCATGAATTTAAAACTCCGCTTACATCCATACGTATGTTCGCAGAGATGCTTAAAGAACGACCACGAATCGATGAAAAAAAGCGGGGAAAATACTTGGATATAATGATTTCGGAAAGCGAGCGGCTCACCCACCTGATAAATAACGTTTTAGATTTTTCACGTATGGATCAGGGCAAAAAACAGTACAGTATGAAAAAAGTCGATATAGTGCGTTTTGCTGAGAATTTAATGAAAAACCAGAAGATCAGGCTTAAGCACAACGGCTTTGATGTCCGCTTTACCGTTCTGCCCCATGATGCCGAATCTGATATTGCTGCCTCTCGCCTGAAGAGCTCCGGTTCTATCTATATATATGAGGGGAATATGCCGGTTTATATGGATGAGGAAGCCGTAGGACAGGCAATACTGAATCTTATATCCAATGCGGAGAAGTATTCAGATAAATTCAAGAAAATCGATATTGAAGTATCCCGCCGGGGAGATTTTATATTTATCGATATTGAAGACAGGGGAATTGGCATCTCCGCCCAGCAGGCAAAGAAGATATTTAGAGAGTTCTACCGTGTTGATGATGAGCTGACTTCTAAAGTTCGTGGCACTGGTTTGGGACTCACTATCACAAGGCGCATCATTCAGGATCATGGGGGTGATGTGCACTACTTCCCAAGAGAGGGGGGCGGCAGCACATTTCGAATAAAATTGCCAATAGCCTGAGGAATAATGAAAGAAAAAATACTTGTTGTTGAAGATGATTCCGCTATTTTAACCGGGCTTGTTGACCTGCTCAAGGATGAAGGCTATAGGGTCTGTTCAGCAACCGACGGTGAAGAGGCACTGCGGATTTATACTGAAGAAGGACCGCAGCTCATTCTGCTTGATATCATGATCCCTGAGCTGAGCGGCTATGATGTCTGCAGAGAGATCCGTAAAACGGATTCTCTTACTCCCATTTTAATATTAACCGCCAAGGGACAGGAAGTGGATAAGGTAGTAGGCCTCGAACTTGGGGCTGACGATTATATTGTAAAGCCTTTTGGCGTAAACGAGCTTCTGGCCAGAATCAGGGCGGCCTTCCGGCGTGTTCATGCCAGAGAAAAGAACCCTGGCATTTCAATTATATTCGGGAACGTCCGGATTGATCCCAGAACTTATCATGGTACAAAGGAAAAAAAACAGTTCTCGGTTACGAGGCGGGAAATTCAGCTTCTGCAGCTATTCATGAATCATGATGGCGAGGTGCTCGATCGTTTCACATTGCTGGATGAAATTTGGGGTGTCCGCTACGAAGGAACCACCCGGACTTTAGATCAGCATATTGCGCAACTGCGCCGGAAAATTGAAGATGACCCGTCTCATCCAAGGTATATCAGTACCGTCCATGGAGTAGGTTACCGCTTTACCTCTACTACTGTATAAAGTTTTATTTGATCTTTAAGCTTTTTGAAACTAAACTATTAAGTAGAGGCAGCCAGGAGTTATGAAAGGAAAATCTCTCAAACATATCATCAATAGACTGGAGGACAATAAAAAATATACCATCTTTTTAACCGGAAAGGGCCAGTGTGATGGGAGCTTCAGGATCGATAATGCCTGTGGATCGGAAATAAAACAGAACCATCTTATAATTGAATTCTACGATAGAGCAGAGGTTTATCAGAATGAATATAAATCCGACCTGGAATTACATGAAACATCGACAAACACCATAATCCATAAGATTGAACATGCTATTAAGGAATGCTATTACAAGCGTGAGGGACTAAAGCAGATAGGAATGAAGGGCGGTATTGACTTCCATATCCAAAGAGTAAACGGTAATGGAGAATACAGCAGAATGGAAGTCAGTGGAGAAATTCTCTCTAAAGAATTAAATGAGCTGATTAGAAATTCAAAAATACTAACCATACTGGAAAAAGGGAGCAATGCAGATAAAATGCTTCAGAAAATACTGCATAGTAAGGGAAAACTTAAAGTGCATAAAGGTGACAAATACTTCAGTGATTTGACACCTGAAGAGAGGGCAAGATATCGTATAGGTGACGATTATAAAATAGATCCATTTTCCTCACCGGATAATGTAACTGAACATCATAAAGACTGATTCCATACCGGGATATTCCTATTCTTTTAGGTCACAATATAAATACAGATTTAAGTAATCGGAGGAGATGAAATGGCAAGATTCAGAAGGCTTGAAGTGCTGAATACGATGGTAAACATAGGGCTTGTTCCCGTGTTTTACAATCCTGACATCGAGACTTCCATAGGCATAGTAAAGGCATGTGCCGAGGGTGGCGCCTTATGTGTTGAAATGACAAACCGCGGTGATAGAGCGATAGATGTATTCCGGGAGCTAGAAACTTTCTGTATAAAAGAATGTCCTCGGGTTATCCTCGGGGTTGGCTCGATAGTGGACGCACCCACGGCAGCCATGTATATTGCTCAAGGGGCCAATTTTGTCGTTGGGCCTATTTTGGATGAAGAAACTGCTTTGCTCTGCAACAAGCGAAAGATCCCTTATATGCCTGGCTGCGGCAGTGTTTCTGAGATACACAGTGCTGAGGCCCTTGGTGTAGAGATCTGCAAGGTTTTCCCTGGTGCTCAGGTCGGTGGACCGGCCTTCGTGAAAGCGGTAAAAGGACCCTGCCCATGGACTTCGATCATGCCTACAGGGGGGGTCGGTCCAACCATAGAATCTCTTACGGAGTGGTTCGAAGCAGGGATTTGCAGTGCAGGAATTGGATCTAAGCTTATCACTAAAGAGATAGTAAAAAATAAGGATTTTAAATTATTAGGACAAAAAGTGGCAGAAACCATTAAGATTATCCGAGAGATAAGGGAAAAGCAGGCTTAGATTATGTACAGCCTCACAAAGACTTACATTATTCATTCTTTTCCTCTCAGCCTTTTCCACTTATTAAAAAATTCCACTGCCTCCCAGTCCGGAACATCATACCAGTTTGCATAAACCTGAGCAACTGCCCTGAAATTATATGGCTCCTCTAACACGACGATATTATCCACTATCCTCGATAGTTTCCTTCTTACCACTGTCGCAGCCACTGGGGCAGCAACCACTATCTCAGCCGGCTTTCGTTTCTTACATAGCTTAATTGCTGCCTGCATTGTGGAACCCATTGCAATCCCATCATCAATCAGGATAACAACACGATCCTTTACGTCTGGGAGAGGTTCGTTCCCCCTCAATAACTTGATCCTCCGTGCAATCTCTTCTTTTTGTTGTCGTATAATATCCTGGAGTATCACCTCTGAGATATAGGGTACACGCTCTCGTAAAATTACAGTACTACCATCCTCTGCGATAGCCCCAAATCCTGCCTCTGGATTATGAGGAAAGGGGAGCTTTCTTGCAATTAAAATTGAAAAATCTGTGTTTAAATGCTTACTCACCTCATAGCCTACTTGAACCCCACCCATCGGTATTGCCAGCACTATAGGAGATCGTATCCTGTACTTTTCTAAAGCCCTGGCCAGCTTTTCCCCTGCTTCTCTTCTGTCTTCAAACATCTTCTACCTTAGAATTTTATTTTTCACTGCTTTTTATTATTTGTAAAGGTGGCTACTTTTGGATTGTTTTTTCTCTAAGTTCAGCAATAATTCACCTACTTCTGAATATACACAATAAACATGCTAAAGTGCCATATTCAGCCATAACCAAGTTGATTACATATGTAAGTGTATAATGAATTAGTGCACTATAATAACTACAGGGTATCGTTATACAATAGGAAATAGCCTAAACACCCCTATTTTGCGGGAGCAGCTACCTTTTTGTGCCTTTAACCAATTACATTTTTTCATATTATTGCAATAAATTAATATGCATCAAAGCCTTTTTGTGCTAAAATGTAGGGAAGATCACAATGAGGCTATCATAATGA